>QMPP01000049.1 GCA_003650425.1 Bacteroidota bacterium
AATGATGTTTCAAAATCATCGTTATCGAGTGCTTTTTGAAGCTGGTTGATTTTACTTTCTTCGAGATACGAGTAGCGCTTTAAAATTTTTACAATGTCCACCGTGTCGAAAGAGTATTTTTCTTTAAGATGCGCGTATAATGCAACCATGTCACGCAACCGCTCTTTGTCAAGATTATTGCCCGGTAGTTTTTCGAGCATATTATCAAACTCTTTTAATTTGGTGACCAGCAACTCTTCCGGTTTTTTTTGATAGATTTCGCAAAGCTGTATTACCATCTTGTGAATGGGAGCAAACCATTTGCTATTTAAGTCGATAGAATGATATACATTTTCGGGTAGACTGTTTTTTAGCGCTTTTAAATCGGCGTTGTACCAAAACTTAAAAATTTTCCAGGTTAATTCGATTAAGGTATTGTTGCTTTCGGTGTGCACTTGTTTTCGTAAAAAATGAACCAGTTTGTCTTCGCGATGCGAGATTTCGTCCATGGTAGTGGTTACCTGCCTGATTTCGCCCTCGGCACCAATTTCATTAAAATAAACAGGGAAGATGCGGGTTAGCTGTTTTACCTTTTTATAGTAAGGTGCTACATTAGAATTTAAAATGGCTGTTATGTCACGCTGAAACAAATCGGTATCGCTAATAAAAATACCGCCAAGATTGAGGTTTACTATCAAGGTTGAAAGCAGTTTTTCCATGTAGGGCTGCGAGTGCTCAATCAGCTCAAGCCATACCCTGATGTTTTTAATGTGGTTAGGGTTAACATCAAGTTGCCAGTTTTCGTCGACGTACACCATACCGGGAGTTTCAAAACCGAAGTCAATCATTTTATCTTCAAAATAGCCCAGCAGATATTTGTCGCTCGATTGATCGATGTCGAAGACTTTTTTTCCCAAGGTAAGAAGCGTGTCCAACACCGAAGAGGTGTTGGTTTTTTTAAAGTCGTAGGCGTAAGTAAAAACCTCATTGATGAATATAATTAAATCCTCATCCTTTAACTCTTCCATGGTTTGAACCAGAATACTGTTCATGCGCCATATCAAGCGCTCTTTATGACTGCTCATGCCCGGTAGCTGCAACAAGTAGAAAATGAAATAAAACTTTTCGATAAAATTTGGAAACAGATCGATGGCGCTGTTAAACCGGTCGGCAATCATATCGTAATCAGGAATTTGATTTATCAAATCATCCCACGATGCTTTATCTAATGCAGCATTTCTGATTTTGTAAAACCACGCATTACCTATAAAAGCAGTAATTTTTTTTGCGTCAACCGTCAGTAAACCTTTCTTATCGAGGAGCCACTGCTCTATCGAGGTAGTTTTTTCCCAATAGTCGATGGAGGCAACAAAAATCCTTTTGGTAATTCTCAAACGTCTTTTCCGAAAGGCTTCCTTGTGGTTAAATTCTTCTAAGTATCGTTTATAATATTTGGATGCCTCGATATAACTGAGCGGATCACTTTTAAATCCGGTATCAAATACATCGTAAATAAACTGAAAAGTACTGGTAAAATCGCGCCCCTCCTCCTTATTTAGTTTTTTGGCAAACTCCAACAGGGTTCGGATAATCATGATATGATGGTCGCGATTGTTGCCCTCAATCAAAAGATTTTTTAAAAGTTCCAGTGGTATAATGAAGGCCTCTTCGGCATTTTTCAGATTAATGTAAAACCAGTAATCGGTTAATAAAATTTCGCGCAGTTGTTCAATAACAAATTTACGGTTCGAAAATGGGTGCTGGTACTCTATCATGCAATCGTTTGCACGCTTGTTTATTCCATAGTATTTCTTTGATAAATTGATAAAAGACAGGTGTTTATCTGGTATTTTTATGTCCTTATAGCGGGTTTCGGCCAGGTTGGCTTCGAGAGCCTTTGAAACAAATTTTTTGTCCATAATTGCACAATTTTAGGGGTTAACCGATAAGTTGTATGTATTTTTGCAAAATAAATTGAAAGAACAAAAAAATAACACAGCAACATAATTGATTAAACAAAGATAGCTGAAAGTTAAGTTTTGAAAAATTAATTGGTAATAAATTAGATTGAATTATGGAAAAAATAAAAATTGGCATTAACGGTTTTGGTCGTATTGGCCGCAACGTTTTTAAAATTGCCTTGGAAAGAGGACACATGGAGGTTATCGGAATCAACGATTTAACCGATACTAAAACACTGGCTCACTTGCTAAAATACGACTCTACACAGGGTAGATTTAATGGCGAAGTAAGTCACAACGAAAACGCATTAATTGTCAACGGGATGGAAATTCCGGTTACTGCCGAGCGCTCACCATTGAATATTAAGTGGCAGAAAACACCTGATGTGGTTGTGGAGTCAACCGGTATATTCCGTTCACGCGAAAGCAACAAAGGTGGCTATGGCGACCATCTTAAAAATGGTGCTAAAAAAGTTATTCTCACTGTACCTGCTAAAGATGCTATCGACAACATGATTGTGTTGGGAGTTAACGATAACGAACTTCGCGACGAAGACGAGTGTGTATCCAATGCCTCGTGTACTACCAACTGTTTAGCTCCTATCGCCAAAGTGCTGAATGATCGATTTGGTATTGAAAACGGGTTGATGACAACCATTCACTCCTACACCAACGACCAGCGTATTCTCGACGCTCCTCACTCCGATTTGCGTCGTGCTCGCTCGGCAGCCGTTTCGCAAATACCTACCACAACCGGTGCTGCCAAAGCAGTGGGTGTTGTAATTCCTGATTTAAACGGTAAATTAGACGGAATGGCTGTTAGAGTTCCCACTCCTACCGGTTCATTGGTTGATTTGGTAGTAAACCTCAAAACCGAAGCTTCGGTGGATGAAATCAATGCTGCCATGAAAGAGGCTGCCGAAGGCCCTATGAAAGGTATTTTGGAATATACCGAAGATCCTATTGTTTCGGTTGACGTTATTCATAACGCTCACTCCTCTATTTATGACGCCGGAGCCACCATGGTGCAAGGTAAAACTGTAAAAGTATTATCGTGGTACGACAACGAATGGGGTTACTCAAGCCGTGTTGTTGACCTGATGGAAAAATTTAATTTTTAGTCCCTTTTTGTTCGTTTAACGATGAACATTATAAGCTGTTTTTAGGGTTGGCTGCTCCGTTTTGGAGCAGCCTTTTTTCTTGTCACAAAACTATTTTTTGTTCGTTAACATATTGTGTGATTCCGAAATAAAAAACTGTAAAGTTATCCTGTAGCGGAGAATAATATTTTTTAAGTACCGCGACTGAATTTTGCATGTCCGAAATATATTTTGTGTGTCGTTCCATCCCGTTGAAGACATTTTCGATATCCTTATAATTACCAATCATAAGGTTGTTGTTTTTGCCGCAAAGATGGGCGTGAACAAGAATGTTCATAACGGATTTTTAGCTAAAATAGTATTTTTGATATTCAATTTAAATTCATTATTTATTTCTTTTATTCAAACGTTTACAGAGAGTTTTTTTTAAATTTGAAGCATTAAAAAAAATAATTAAAAAAGTGATATACCATGAATAAAATACTTTTGTTAGGGGATGAGGCTATTGCCCTGGGGGCTATCGACGGTGGTTTGTCCGGTGTGTTTGCCTATCCGGGAACACCATCCACCGAAATTACCGAATATATTCAGGCCTCCAAAGAGGCCAAAGCGCTTGGAATTAAATCAGAATGGTCAACCAACGAAAAAACTGCCATGGAAACCGGAATTGGCATGTCGTATGCCGGGAAAAAAGCCATGGTTTGCATGAAACACGTAGGACTCAATGTGGCTGCCGATGCTTTTATGAATTCGGCCATCACGGGTACCAACGGCGGACTGGTTGTTGTTTCGGCCGATGATCCTTCGATGCACTCATCGCAAAATGAACAGGATTCACGTTTCTACGGTAAATTTGCCATGATTCCTATTTTGGAGCCAACCAATCAGCAGGAGGCTTACAATATGGCTTACTATGGTCTTACTCTTTCCGAAAAGTTCGGAACACCGGTTATGATTCGGGTAACTACGAGGTTAGCGCACTCACGTTCAGGCGTGGAGCGTAAAGAGCGTATTCCTCAAAATAAGATGCATCTTCCGGGAGACCATAACCAATTTATCTTGTTGCCTGCCATGGCCAGAAAGAGTTATAGCGGATTGCTGGGAAAACAGTCGGCTTTTGAATCTGATAGTGAAACAGCAGGCTTTAATACTTTTTACGATGGCGACGATAAAAGTCTTGGTATCATTGCTTGCGGATTGACTTACAATTATCTTATCGAAAATTTTGAAGAAGGAAAAGTTCCTTATCCCGTGCTTAAAATAGGGCAGTATCCGACACCTTCAGCAATGGTCAATTCGCTCTACGAAGCAGTTGATGAAATTCTGGTTTTGGAAGAGGGTGCACCTTTGGTGGAAGAGATGCTGCGCGGACTGCTCAACAAAGGAAAAAAGATTAGAGGACGCATGGAAGGCAGTTTGCCACGCGCTGGGGAGCTTAATCCCAACCTGGTGGCACAAGCTTTGGGAATGCCTGTTAGCGAGGGTTATGAAATCCCGTCGGTTATTAAAGGACGACCGCCTGTTTTGTGTGACGGATGTCCGCATATTGATTCGTTTGAAGCACTCAACGACGCCATGAAACCTTTTGGAAGAGGTCATGTTTTTTCTGATATTGGTTGCTACACCCTGAGTGCGCTAAAACCACTCGAGTCGATTGATAGTTGTGTTGATATGGGCGCTTCTATAACTATGGCGGTTGGGGCAGCCGAGTCGGGATTGTCTCCGGCAATAGCTGTTATTGGTGATTCAACGTTTACCCATTCGGGGATGACCGGTTTGTTGGATGCTGTGGTTAAGCAGGTAGCCATTACAGTTTTTATCCTTGATAATGCTACTGTTGGGATGACCGGTGGTCAGCGTTCGGCTGCGTTGGGACGCATTGAAGATATCTGTAAAGGAATTGGCGTAGAAGAGGCTCACATCAGAGTTGTTAAGCCGCTAAGACGTTTACACGATGAAAACCTAGCCATTTATGAAGAGGAGATCGCTTACAATGGTGTTTCGGTTATTATCCCGCGGCGGGAATGCGTTCAAACATTATCAAAACGGATGAAGCTCAAAGCATTTGAAAAGCGTAACAAGAAATAGTTTTTTTTTAGAGTAAACAAAAAAGTGCATAATCATAAACAAATGAAGAAAGATATTATTTTAGGTGGTGTAGGTGGTCAGGGAATCCTTACCATTGCTACCACCATCGGAACGGCAGCCTTACTGGAAGGACTCTATTTAAAGCAATCGGAAGTACACGGGATGAGCCAGCGTGGTGGCGACGTACAGGCACACCTGCGTATATCATCAAAACCCATTGCTTCCGACCTGATAGCAGCGGGTAAGGCCGATATGGTAATCTCAGTAGAGCCAATGGAGTCGCTTCGCTATGTTAATATGCTGAATAAAGAATCGGGATGGCTGATAACAAGCATGAACCCTTTCAAAAACATTCCTGATTACCCGACCATCGAAGATTTACTGAAGGAGATATGGAAACTTCCTCGTTACATCACCATTGATGCTGAAAAGACTGCCAAAGATGCAGGCTCAATACGAGCAGCCAACATTATTATCCTTGGTGCTGCTGCTCCATTTATCGGTTTAAAGTATGAATCGTTTGAGCAAGCCATTCGTGCTATTTTTGCCAAAAAAGGTGATGATATCATTAATATGAATCTAAAAGCGCTAAAAATGGGTTTCGATTATGCCCAAAAACATCAGTAAATTATTCGATGTTGTTTAAGGTTAGATATACAAAAGTAAATGTATTATACTGTAAATCAGAAAATAAATTCCATTACCCCCCTTTGGAGGAAAAACAAAGAAGGATTAATTAAAAAGATATTTATTTTCTGATTTTAAATGTTTTGCTTCTGTAATTACCAAGTTAACTTTAAACAACTTCTTCATGTAATATTTACAATAATTTGTTGTAATATCTGTTACTTTTGCAGGCTAATATTTTTATGGTATGTTCAAAAGTAAATCGTATTTAATCCCGGCATTCCTAATGATGCTCTTTGTTTGGAGCTGTCAAAATAATCGGCATCCTGCAGAAAAATCAGTTAGAAAAGAATCTATCGCTAAACTAAAGCCGAAAATAGCGTACAGTATTATGGTTGATTCGCTGCTGGTGGATACTGCCATTGTTAAGAAAAATGAGTTTTTATCTGATATTTTATTGAGGTACAACGTTAGCTACGCTACCATCGATAAGCTGGCGAAAGGTACAAGGCAGATTTTTGATGTCAGGAAGATTAGGAGAGGCAACAAGTACGTTGTTATGCAAACCAACGACTCGCTTAAAAAACCACTCTATTTTGTTTACGAGATAAACCGGGTTGATTACGTGGTTTATCATCTTACCGATTCGGTGTATGCCACCCTTGGAAAAAAGCAACTTGTTACCAAAGAGGAGGCTGCCCACAGAATGATATTAACCTCCTTGTGGAATGCCATGGTGGCAGCCGGTGTCGACCCCAATCTTTCCAATGATTTGTCAGAAGTGTATGCCTGGACCATTGATTTTTTCGGGTTACAGAAAAAAGACTACTTTAAAGTTATTTATGATGAGGCTTATATAGAAGGTAAACCCGCTTACATCGATAAAATAAAAGCAGCTATGTTTCATCATGAGGGTGAAGATTTGTATGCTTTTTATTTTAAGCAAAATGGTCAGGGTGATTACTTTGATGAAGAGGGCAACAGTTTGGAACGAACTTTTTTAAAAGCGCCGTTAAAATACTCCCGGATAAGTTCACGGTTTTCAAACAGCCGCTATCATCCTATATTAAAAATTCGCCGGCCCCATCACGGGGTTGATTATGCAGCACCTGAAGGAACACCGGTTCACTCTGTGGGCGATGGAGTTATTATCAAAAAGGGATACCAGAAGCGTGGAGGAGGCAATTATTTAAAAATTAAACACAACAGCACCTATACCACAAGCTACATGCATATGCGAGGTTTTGCCAAAGGTATGACGGTGGGAAAACATGTAAAACAGGGGCAGTTAATAGGATACGTGGGACATACAGGATTGGCCACCGGGCCTCATCTCGATTTTCGATACTTTAAAAATGGTACCGCGGTGAATCCGTTGAAAGTTAAATCACCCCCGGCAAGGCCTGTTGAAAAACAATATCGCCCGGCATTCGACTCGGTGGTACGCCATTATACTGCCATACTCGATACCATAAAATAAATTCTTGTCAATTTATTTGTTCGGGTTCGTTCGATTTAAGTAGGTGAAATTGCTTAAACGTTAAACAAGTTCGGTAAGCCGGAAGTTATATTGTAACCGAGGTTGCCTATAAATATTTTTCCAACGATTCACCAAACTCGTCCTTTTCCGGCTCCGGCTCGTAATGGGCATATTGCGTATGGAGTTTTTTCATGTACTCGCCACCACGCAAGTAGTTGATGTAAAAATAAACCGTGTCGGTGGTGTAGGCAATGTTGCCAGTAGAATCAGTAATATGAAATAGAAAGCTGTTGCTATTTTTCTTATCCTCAACCTTGTATTTACTAGCAAGCTGCGAAACTACTTTTGTTTTATCTTCGGGCGAAACAATAGAGGCTGACGAGGAAATTTTGTTTTTTAAAAAGAAAAATTCACCATGATAAAAATGAAACTGGAAAAGAAATTTATAATAGCCGGCTGTATCGCGGTAAAAATAGATTATGTGCCCCGGAATATTTTCCGAATTATCGATAGTGAAGTCAGCTTTATCCATTACATCAAACAATCGCTCTTCAGTAATTTCATCAATGGGAATTTTTCCAAACACCAGCCTTTTTTCTGAATTTCTAAATTCTGTGCCCTCTTCCGGCTCATGGAAAATAGTTTCAATAAAGTTGTCCATACTAACAATATGGTTCTCCCGATTGTAAAAAGCCGAATTTTTTGAAGTGGTTTTACTCAGCTTTGCTTTCTTGTCGGATTTTTTAAATGAAAAGATTCCCATAATTTTAATGTTTAACGGTAGTTTGCAAGCTACAAAGATAATAAGGTTTTTAAATTAGATGGCTTTATATAGTTGATTGATTCTATTTTTATAAAGGATGACTGGAAAATTCGGTTATTTCTTGCGGTCGATGGTAAAACGGATAATCTCTTTCAGCATCGTACGCGATTCATTTTTTCTAAAAGTATTTAGTAGTGCCAGCGCCTCCTCTTCAAATTCCGTCATCTTTTTAATAGTGTACTCCATGCCACCCGATTGCTTAACCCGGTCAACCAGCCAATTTACCTTTTGTTTGTCTTCGCTATGATTTTTAACAATATTAATGTATTCTCTTTTTTCTTTTTTATTGGAATGGTTGATCAGGTAGATGAGGGGCAGTGTCATTTTTTTTTCTTTAATATCAATGCCGGTGGGTTTGCCAATGTTATCACCTGCGCCAAAATCGAGTAAGTCATCTTTTATTTGAAAGGCCATCCCGAGGTTTTCGCCAATCTTGTGCATTTTGGTAACAACCTCATCGTCAGAATCTGTAGAAGCGGCTCCCACGGCAAAACATGATGCCAGTAATGAAGCTGTTTTCCGTCGGATGATATCGAAATATACCGCTTCATCAATATCAAGTTTTCGGGCTTTTTCAATTTGCAACAACTCTCCCTCACTCATCTCTTTCACGGCTCTCGAAACTATTTCCAGCATTTGGTGATCACCGTTCTCAACAGCAAGTAGCATTCCCCTTGAAAGCAAAAAATCACCGGCCAGTACCGCTATTTTGTTTCGCCAGATGGCGTTAATCGAAAACCGTCCTCTACGTTGATACGATTCGTCCACCACATCGTCGTGAACAAGCGTTGCGGTATGAAGCAACTCGACCAACGTGGCCGCGCGGTAAGTTGATGGGTTTATCTCGCCGGTAAGACCGGCACTGTAAAGCACAATAATGGGACGTATTTGTTTACCCTTACTTTTAAGAATGTACTGCATAATAATATCCAGCAGGGCGGTGTTCGATTTTACGGCCGACCTAAATACCTTGTTAAATTCGGTAAGGTGGACTGATACAGGCTTTTTAATGTATTTTAAACTATTCATAAGTATTCAGGCTCAAAATTAATCCTATTTTCGCTAAAATTTTTTTTATGGCAACTTTTTTATTTGATGAATTAATATTCGAGCCGGTAAAGAGTAGAAGGCTACTACGGAGGAAGAGATTTCGAATTGGCTTGAGCTTGTTAAAAAAGTAAACCCCGAGTATGTAATGATTTATCCAATCGATCGTGATACACCAACCAAAAATTTGGAAAAAATTTCGGCATTAGAGTTGGATAACATTGCACAACGAGTGAAGGAAGCCGGAATCGAAACCGAAGTTTATTACTAAAGGGTTATGGCTTGATGCGTGTGTAAACGTTGTGGCCATTAACGGTTTCTATGCTAAAGGTGATGCCACAGCTATTTATTTGTTGTTCCATTTTAATGCCAAAATCGGTTTCATAGTCTTCGGGTTCCATGATAATTTTTAAATTACCGGTCTCAAAGCCCATGGAACTGATAAGTTTAATCCATTTGTGTGAATAACCGGTTTTGCCTCCCGGAGTAGTTACATACAAGTTGTATTCTTTGTCGCTGGTGTCGATGTCAGTAACTTTTTTGTACCCAAACAAAGCGTTAAGGCGTTGCATGGCTTTATTTTCTTTACGCACTTTGGCAAAAAGTTTTTTAATCCCAAACACACTACTTAGTAGCTCGTTTATAGCCACAATTCCCACCACCGGGATAAGCAGAGCCGACAAATCACGTTCATTCATAAAAATACCAGCTTCACCTGAGCGTTCATCCCAGTTAATATCTTTTATATTGACCAGTCCCACACGGCGGCCTTTATATTCAAGAATAAAATAGAAGTTGTTAAAATTGTTAATGCCCTGAAACCATGCCAGTTGTTCTTTCGGAGTGATGATTTTTTGATAAAGCATGTTCTTTCGGATGATGTCCGAATTTCGCCACTGCCTTACCAACTCTATATCCTTCTCTTTTAATCGCTCTACTACCAATCCGTTAATCTCAATCTTCATCTTTTTCGCTGATAATGTATGGGGGTTTATTATTTTGTGATTGATAAAGCCGGCTAATATATTCGCCTATAATGCCAAGACTAAATAGTATTAAACTCGTGGAGAGCATAATACCTACAATAATGGAGGTGTATCCCAATGGTACATCGTAAAATATTTTAGCGGCTATGTAGTAGGCAACAATAAATAAAAAGAAGATGGAAGAAAAGAGCCCGCCATAAACCATAAATTTTAAGGGAAAATTGGTGTACGACAGAATTAACTCAACCAAAAAGCGCCATAGTTTACCATAGGTGTAACCCGATTTGTTGACGGTTCGTTTTTGATGATCAACCCAAGCGTAATTAACCGAACCAGTATACCACCAAAGCAGTTCATCGATAAAAATAATGTTATGGGTGTGAGGAAATATTTTTTTTACTACCGCTTGCTTTATCAGTCTGAATGAGGAAATGGTGTCAGGCCGGTCAAGGAGCTTTCCTCCTGTCTTTCGTACAATTTTGCTGCCGAGATTACGAATTATCGAATGTTGTTTCTTTTTGTAAATGCCATATACTAAATCGCTGTCGTCCTCTTTTTGCCTCGCTATTAATTTGCCAATCTCTTCGGGAGGTTGTTGCAGGTCGTCGTCAATGGTGATGATAAATTTTCCTTTGGCGTGTTCCAATCCACAGAAGGTGGCGTTTTGTTGACCATAATTTTTAATAAACCGAATGATGGCAACCCTCTTTGGGTTTAGTGCTTTGATGGACTTGAGCACCTCCCAACTGTTGTCCATGCTGCCGTCATCCACAAAAATAAACTCAACAGTTTTGTCAATCGATTTGAAAAATTCCATAGTTCGGTCGTAGAGCTTTCGTAAGGTAAACTCACTGTTAAACACCGGGATAACTATGGAGTATTCAATCATTTTAAAGTGATAGATTTATTTTTTTATAATACTTTCTTTGCCACCTCTTTTTTAAGAGCACCAAAGGCCGCCCTGCTTTCTTCATCAGTAAGGTCAGGTTTTTCCTCTCCCTTTTCAATAGCAGCTTCCTTTTCTTTTACTTTGCCCTTTACCACGTTAAAAACGTCTTGAATGGTGTTGGCGTTAATAAACTCGTCTGCCATAAGGGTAACATCATATTCAATGTTAACCAGCACAACAAACATCAGGGCATTAACCGAATCCCAGTCCATGCTGTCCCTAAAATTCGTTGTCGGAGTTAGTTGTCCCTGAGGCATATCAGGAAACTCAGTCTCAATTTTTTGAATAAAATCTTCAATGGTTATTTGCTTCATGTCTATCATGTCAGTTTAAGTATGCAAAGCTAATTATTTTTAATTGCAATTTATATTCCTTATATACAACTGATGCGTTAAAAATCTTGATTAAATAATTTATACTGTTCTTTAACATTTTGGTATAATAGACAAAAATGGGTTACTCTTTGTGATTACCCTGGACTCATTTAACCTTATAATAGCTCCTTCAATAGGTTTTTTTGTATTAAAAACATTCGTCTTTAACCGTTAAGCCCAAAATATTTTTCTTATAAGCACTAGAAGAAACCGTATCAATACGACCTTGCAAAAACAACCCTCTGTTCCGAAGGTTCGCCGGTAAGAATACATTTTCCTGTTTCCTTTTCTTTATCAATGGGGATAAGCCGAATGGTAGCTTTGGTCTTTTCTTTGATTTTTTGCTCGGTTTCAGGGGTGCCGTCCCAATGTGCATAAACAAAACCACCCTTTTCAATTTTCTCAACAAACTCATCCCAAGTATCGGCAGATGTGGTTTTCTCCTCACGGAAAGAGAGTGCTTTTTGATAAATGTTATCCTGAATTTTTTCTAACAGATGCTCAATTTTTTCGGCAATGCCGGTCATTTGCAGGGTCTCTTTTTCAAGTGTGTCGCGGCGGGCAACCTCTATAGTTCCGTTTTCCAAATCACGCGGGCCTATGGCCAGCCTGACAGGAACCCCTTTCATTTCCCACTCGGCAAATTTGTAGCCCGGTTTAAAGCTGTCTCTGTCATCAAACTTTACCGAAATTCCCTTGGCTTTTAATTCCTTAATTATCTCATCAGCCTTTTCCGAAATAGCGGTAAGCTGTTCAGTTTTGCGATAGATAGGAACAATTACCACCTGAATAGGCGCTAACTTTGGAGGAAGTACCAACCCCTGGTCATCGCTGTGCGACATAATCAAAGCACCAATCAATCGGGTTGAAACACCCCAGGAAGTGGCCCACACATATTCCAGTTTGTTTTCTTTACTTAAGAATTTAACATCAAAGGCTTTGGCAAAGTTTTGTCCTAAAAAGTGAGATGTTCCTGCCTGCAACGCTTTGCCATCCTGCATCATGGCCTCAATACAGTAAGTTTCAACAGCACCGGCAAAACGTTCGTTGGGCGATTTCACCCCTTTCATTACCGGAATAGCCAACCAGCCTTCCACGAAGTCAGCATAAACATTCATCATTTTTTCAGCTTCCTCAACAGCTTCTTGCTCGGTAGCGTGCGCCGTGTGGCCTTCCTGCCATAAAAATTCGGCGGTACGAAGGAACAAGCGGGTTCTCATTTCCCATCTAACCACATTGGCCCATTGGTTTATCAGCAAGGGTAAATCGCGGTACGATTGTACCCAACGACTGTAAGTATCCCAAATAATGGTTTCGGAGGTTGGTCTTACAATCAGTTCTTCTTCAAGTTTAGCATCGGGATCAACCACCACTTTGCCGGTTTTTTCATCGTTTTTTAAACGATAATGGGTAACCACGGCACACTCCTTAGCAAATCCTTTTACGTGAGCAGCCTCTTTACTAAAAAATGATTTGGGGATAAAAAGCGGGAAGTACGCATTTTGATGCCCAGTTTCTTTAAACATGCCGTCAAGTACCGACTGCATCTTTTCCCAAATAGCAAAGCCATAAGGTTTTATCACCATTGAGCCGCGCACGGCAGAGTTCTCGGCAAGATCGGCTTTTACCACCAAATCGTTGTACCATTGAGAATAATTTTCGCTTCTTTTTGAAAGTTCTTTGGCCATTTTATGTTTTTGGTATAATATTTGCAAATTTTACAATGAACGGCAAAAATAAGCAATGTTTATTAATGCACAATACCTTACTGTTATGAGAACAATAAAATTAAATATCACAGCACTGATTTTTTTATCAGCTCTATTTTTAAGCTCATGTGCCACCACGGGTTATACCCCGCAAGACGATGTTTATTATTCGCCAGGTAATCAAGTGGCTCCTGCTCGTACAACTGTAGTTACCAAACAAACAAAGCCAACCACCGGAACAGTTTACGAAGGTGATGTGGAGTCGCAGGCTAATGGCTCGTACGAAAACCTTACTGAAGAGCCTTCAAACGATACAGTATATTTGGATGATGATGCCTACTATAACATCGACTATGCTTCGCGTTTACGTAAATTTAGTGATGATAACGATAATGATGACTATTTCGATGATGGAGGATGCACATCGTATTCGTCAAGCCCAAGTGTTTCGTTGAGTTTTGGCTTTGGAACGGGATTTGGTTGGGGATATCCTTCATACGGATGGAGCTATCCATCTTACGGATGGGGTTACCCGTACTACGGTTGGGGATACCCGTACTACGGATGGGGAGGTAGCTATTGGAGCGGATATAACAACGGCTATTGGAATGGCTATTGGGATGGATACTACGGAGGTGGTTATTATCCTGGATACGGAGGTGGTGGTTACTATCCTGATTATGGTTATCGAAACGCAGTTCAGTATGGTCCAAGAGGTGGGGGTCGTGGATATAGTAGTGGCAGGATTGGAGGTTCGGATGTGCCGGGAGCAGGAAGAAGTGCTACAGGAAGCAGCTCGCCCGGGTACAGAGGCACAAGCGCCAGTAGTATAACAGCCAGCACGGGAAGAACAAAAGCACGTGTTGCAGAAAACCCAACAGCCGCAAATACTCGCCAGCGTCCAAAAGGGTCGGTTAGGGTTAATAGTCAAAATAAACCTCAAAGCAGAACGACTACTCAGAAAAAACAAACGGTTAATCCAAAACAGGCGCGCCCGCAAACGACCAACGGAAGATATACTAAACCGGCTGCCACCAAACAACATGTAAGCAGCAGGCCGGCAAAAAACATGCCGTCTAAAGCAAGAACAAGTCGTTATACAAAACCTTCAACAAGAACTTACGTGAACCGACAAAGACCGGCATCAGAACGATACAGTAAGCCAAAAGCTTACAGAAGTTTGCCTTCACAGCAGCCCCGGTCAAGTAAAGAGTATGTTCGTCCGGCTACTAAACCTTCAAGTAGCAAAAGCTATAGAACACGTCCTTCCGGATCAAGTGCCAAAAAAGCAACGGTAAGTAGTGGAGCAAGAACTTCATCGAGTTCAACAATGCATCGCAGAACAACTACCCGCAGCTCAAGTGCAAGAGCCAAGAGTTACAGTAGCCCTTCGCGAAGCAGAAGTACTTCTCCATCACGGTCGTACTCTTCGCCTGCAAGGAAAAGCACAGGCTCTTCGAGCAGCTCGAGTCACAGCTATTCAAATGGCAGCTCGAGCAGAAGCTCTGGGTCGTCTAGTGGTAGCAGCTCACGCAGTAGTGGAGGTGGTGGCTATCGTGGTGGTGGCCGCCGATAGGCTCAGCCGATTATTTTCAGTTATTTTTATCGTCAAATTTCATTCAAACGAGCATGAAAAGAGTTATCATTATATCTACAATTCTCCTGGCAAGCATGGGCACTTATGCCCAGTATGCCAGCGACGCACTGCGATTTTCGCAACAATACTATCAGGGTACAGCGCGCAATATGTCAGTAGGAAGTGCTTTTGGTGCCCTGGGTTCCGACCTCTCTTCGTTGGCCATTAATCCGGCAGGATTGGGTTTGTACCGAAACAGCGAGTACACCATTACGCCTGAGGTTTTTTCTAGAAGTATAACGGCTGACTATTTGGGTCAAAGCGTAAACGATTCAAGAACTATTTTTGATTTAAGTAATTTTGGAATGGTTAGTACCACTTATCTTGGAAAAAGTGGTGGAGGATTTAAATTTATTCAGTTTGCTTTTGGCATGAACCGTTTGAATAATTTTAACTCGAATCGTACTATTGTAGGTAATAACGTAAATAGTTCAAAACTGGATGTTTATCTCGAAAATGCTGATGGTATTGATTATACAGATATTGAAAATAACTTTAATGGTTACTACTCATACGACTTAACACCCGCTTGGAACACATTTTTAATAGACACTATTCCGGGATATAATAACGCCTATTACTCACCTGTCCCTTTTGCCGGTGTTCAACAAAAAGAAGTGTTGGCTACGAGGGGTTCAACCAATGAGTGGGATATTTCGATGGGGACAAATTTTGATGACAAACTCTATTTCGGTATCACGCTGGGCATGCCCTATACTCGTTTTTACAGCGATACTCATTATAGTGAGCAGGACGTGGCCGATACCATCCCTTATTTTAATTCATGGTCGGTTTACGAATCACTCACCACCACCGGGTATGGATTTAATATTAAGCTGGGTATGATTTACCGTCCTGTAAACTGGCTGCGTATTGGAGGTGCCTTTCACTCACCCACATGGTATTCGATGACTGATAACTGGAGTACAATTACCGAGTCAAGTCTGGAATGGGATTCGTTTTCCAGCTCGTCACCCCAAGGCACCTTTAATTATAAATTACATACTCCCATGCGCGCTATTGGCGACGTGGCATTAATCTTTAAAAAGTACGGTTTTCTTACATTTGAATACGAATATGTGGATTACGGAAGAGCCAAATTTAAAGCTACCGGTGTCGATTATGCTTCAGGTACCAATGCCGATATCAGCAACAATTATCAGGGAACAAGCAACTTTAGAGGTGGTGTCGAAATTAGAGCCGGGATGTTTAGCTTTAGAGGCGGGTATGCACTCTACGGAAGTCCTTATAAAAACAACCTGAACGATGGCAAAAAACAGTATCTTACCGGTGGACTTGGATACAGTAATGGCCATTTTGGCGTTGATTTTGCCTTTGTTTACGGAAACAAAAAAAGTGATTATTACCTCTATACATCCGACTATTTTTCAACCGA
>QMPP01000050.1 GCA_003650425.1 Bacteroidota bacterium
GCGTTTTCCCGCTCCAGCGGATAATACTCATCCAAATTAAAGGTAATCACGTTTTTAAAACTCAACCCCTCCTCTTTGTGCATTCGTACCAGCTCATGATAAACCCCGATAGGGCTTGAGCCTGTAGCAAGACCAAGTACACACTTCTCGCCGTCTCTGTTTTTTTGTTCAATTAATGTAGCTATTTCAGCGGCAACAACAGCCGAAGCTGTGGCAGCATCATCGTAAACATTGGTAAACAGCTTTTCGTACTTGCGCTCAAGCCGTTCAGCCACATCTAACCGAGTAAATTGGTCATTCATAATATGTTAAATTCAATTTCTGTATTTTTTCACTACTTTTTCAATTGTTGATTATGGGCATCAAAATAGAGCGCGGCAGCGCCAAGTACCGCGATATCTTCCTGCTCCGAAGCGACCACCTTTAGCTTATTAACAGCGTGCTTATAAGGAAAGGTGGTCATTTTTTCAGTCATGCTTTTCTCGAAGTAAGGAAATGCTTTGGATAATGAACCTCCAATCACAACAATTTCCGGATCCACCGAAAAGAGCACCGTTTTAATAAGATTTCCCAAATCGTAACCATACTGCTCAAAAATGGCTAGGGCAATTTTATCTTTTTTATTGGCTCTTTTAAGAAGCGTATTTGCCGAGAGGCCGTACTTGTACTCAAAATAGGCATCGTTCAGGTAGAACTCGTAATTTTCATTACGATAAGGAATATCGCCAAACTCGCCGGCTCCGCAGTTTGTTCCTGAATAGAGATGTCCTTTAAAAATAATTCCGGCACCAACACCTGCTCCCAGTATCAGTCCCACGCTGTTTTCGTAACCGGACGTTTTGCCAAAATACATCTCACCAATAGCAAAACAGTTGGCGTCGTTGTTAACGTACACCTTCATTCCAAAATGGCTTTCAAGAATTTCGCGAATATGTACTTCCCGCCACGACGGAATATTCTGCACCTGGTAAACAATTCCCTTTTCCACATCCACAAGACTTGGCACCCCGATACCAATCCCTGCTACTTCATTATCTTTAACCTCGTTAATAATATCGAAAACTTCTGCCAACACCTCGTTTTCCGAAGCCTTGTTGTTAATGCGGCGGGAGATACTGTTTTCAATCTTCCCCTCTTTTACCTTTCCGGCCACGAGCACTTTTCCGCTTATCGAAACACCTATCACTGCATTTTCCATGGTTGTATATTAATTGTTTTTAAAATCATGTTTTACCAATTCTAGCAATTTATTATGGTTGAGATAGAGAGAGGCTGCCCCCATAACGGCAATATTTTCGATAGATGAAAAAACCACTTCAAAATTTTTCATGGCTCCGGGAAAAGGAAAATCCAACAGCTCTTTCCACATACTTATCTCAAAATAATTTGCAGCACGTGCCACCGAGCCGCCAATAATAACCTTTTCCGGGTCAACCGCCATTTTAATGGTTTTTATGGCATTTCCAAGATGCTTTCCAAACTCGCCGAAAGCTTTCAACGCCATTTCATCACCTTGTTCGGCTAACAAAGCCACCTCTTCACCCTTTAAACCGTATTTACTTTTAAAGAATTTACCACTACAATAATCTTCGTACGTAGCATCAAGATAGGGAATATTACCAAACTCCCCGGAGCCGCCATGAGCATCAGGAAGCAGGAAACCATTTTTTATAATTCCACTACCCATTCCGGTTCCAAGGGTAATACCCACGAAATCGGTTTCTCCTCTGCCCGTGCCAAAATGGGCTTCCCCCAAAGCAAAGCAATTGGCATCATTATCCAAAAAAACCGGGATGCTAAAATAGTTTTCTAAAATTGCTTTAAGAGGAATTTCTTTCCAGGAAGGGATATTCTGGACATCATTAACTACCCCTTCATCACGGTTCACTAATCCCGGAATTCCCACACCTATTGAAACAACCTCATCGTTAAACAAATCATCAATAACCGCTATTAGTTCGTCAACGATATCTTTTGAGTTGTTGCTGTTGGCAGAAATCAATTTATAACTTGTATCAACCAGTTGATTATCGGATATCAGCCCCGCCACCACTTTGGTACCTCCAAGATCGACACCTATTACTGTTCGTTGCTCCATATTAACTTATGATTTAAAGATTGATTTTAAACTTACCGTTTTATTACTGATTATTGGTTTCGACCAGAAGCTGATGCTTAAAATATAGCCCAGGGTGATAAACAGGAATAGCATTCCCGTTTTTAAGGAGAAAATATCGCTGAGTCCGCCGATAAGTATTTGCACAATAGCACCTCCGGCAATACCTGTCATTAAAATACCGGCAAACGACCCGTGATGTTTTGAGACCGAATTAAGCCCAAGCGAAACAATTACAGGATACATTACCGAAAGGAAAAATCCTGAAATCGGGAAAGCCCACAGCGATAAATTGTCTCCGCCATACAAGGCTACTACCAAACTAATCATAGCTAAAATGGTGAACCAACGCAGTACAATTTTGCTGTCGAGTAGTTTTAATAATACCAACCCCAGAATACCGCCAATGGTCATCAGTCCCCAAAAATAGGAAACCGCATCGGCGCCAATGGTGTCAGGATTAAAACCATGATAATTGGATAAAAACTTTGACATCCAGTAGGAGATGCCTTGCTCAGTTCCAACATACATAAAGATACCAAGGAAATAAAGAATTACATATTTATTTTTAAAAAGTTCGAGATAGCTCTCTTTTGAACCAACTTTTTCATCTTTCTGCAGTTCAACTTTCGGAAATTTCACAAAGATTATAATGACAATCATCAGGATGCTGAGCACAGCAAAAATCCAGTACATCGAAACCCATGAAAAAGATTCGGGAACCAGCCCCGACATCAATCCGATAAGTGGTTCTGAAGTATTTCCTTTGTCGATATTGATAACCAGATAGGAATAAACCTGTGGGCTTACAAAGGAGGCCAGTCCGAAGATAAGCTGCGCCAGCACCGAGTTAAAAGCATAATGCTCTTCGCCACCCGAAACCCTTAACAACGGGTTGATGACCACCTGAAGAACAGCCATTCCCGTTCCGATGGTAAATAGTGAAATAATAAATACATTGAATTTTGGAAACAGGGCAAAGCCTAAAGCGCCGGAAAAGGCCAGCAAGAAAGCAAGAATCATCATCCGTTTCTCGCCCCATTTTTCAAGTAAAAACCCTGATGGAATCGACATCACACCGTAGGCAATAAAAAAGGCAAAAGGTAAAAATCCTGCCATGGTTTCGGTAAGATGATACCCGGCCGAAACATTGGGATTGAGTGCCCCGAGTATGTTTGTTAAAAACGAGATTACAAAAAAGGTAATCAATATCAGGACAACGATGGTGTAATTTCTTTTCATGGGTTTATTATTCTATTGTTTGTGTTTTGTCGTGATTCTTTCCTCCCCCTTAATCCCCCTCCAGCGGGGAAAATTCAGTCAAAATAATTTCTTCATTAATCCATTTCCTTACTCATTGAACCCTTCCAGTACAAGCTCAGGAGTTATGTTTTTTAAATCAGTTTTATTAACGGTTGCCGTTAAAACCCTTGTCTCGCCCGGCAATAACGATACATAATTATCCGACCAAAGAACTGGCAAAATGCTGTTTCCGGATTTTTTATCCACCATTTTAGTATTGATGAAAAAAGCAATCTTATCACTGTTGTTTACCAGTTTTACTTTAAACAGTACTTTGTTATTCCGGCCTTTGACACGGTTCATGGAGGCTTTAATATCGACTTTAGGCATGCTGTTAAGGGCAGTAAAATCGGCATATTGTTTTGAAGGGGTGTAATAATACCAGGGCTGAACATCGGCTTTATAGTCTAACACATCGTTTTTGTACGAAAGCCAATAAAAGTTATTGTCAATTTCTTTGCCGCTTTCATCGATTAATCTTAAATCGAGGAAGCAGACACTCTTATTCCATGTAAACTTTGGAAGTTTTAGAATTCCTTCCTCCTTGTTGGCAGCCATATCTATGGTCAGTGTTTTTTCAAACTTCAACTTTGAGTTGATATCAAAAGCCCTAACCTTTACTTTACAGTTTTTTAGCACTTCCAATTTGTCATTAACCGCGTAAACCGAATGTTTTGAATAGTCGTAAATTAAATGATAAGGTTGTGAAGCTTTTTTAGCGCCGTAATAAGCCCCGTTGGGCATCAGGTAATAATCGTAAAGCTGCCAGTAGGTTTCGGGCCAGGCGGAGTTGAGCATCCATTGAATTACCCCTGTGGCGCGGTAGCGATGAGCCGAAAAAGCTTCAAACATGGGACGCATCAATTCGTAATTGAGCAGTTGTGCTTTTTTAGTGTAATCCTCTGCCGAATTGGCTTTGCCGTATCTTTTCTCTAAAGCAATAGTGTATCTGCTAAGGTTGTTAAATTCATTTTTTCCGCAATGATAATCCCAAATGGAATTCATTGGCCAGAGATTCTTTTTGGAAATCATTTTTTTTATGCTCTCCAAAGGAGGAACCTGCGCTCCGGGCCCGGTTTCGGTGTTAAACCCGAAAGCACCGCCAAACAGGGTATCGGCAAACCAGTAAATAGGCGGTTCATAAGCATAAGGCCCGCGCATTTTAACACCGGTAGGGCCAGCCAGTGAGCTCCACTCTTTGGCCGAGGCCAGATAAACCCTGGTTGAATCGTAATCAGCGAAAGTTTTAAAATATCTGCTCTCCAGCTCAGGTTTAGCCTTACAGTCGCTGCCACCAAACCAGGCAATGACCGACGGGTGATTTCGTAACCATATTATTTGATCCTGCCAGGCACGGCTCATCATGTCAATATCCGAATCTTCTAAAATACCACCATAGGTTTCATTACAGGCAACGCCCAAATAATCTTCCCACTCCCAATGGCAACTCCATCCGGCCATGATTAATATACCCAGACTATCACTCAGATTATAAATATCCTGACTATTACCCCAAAAACCTTCTAGACGGATAGCATTAAGGTTCATATCTTTAACATACTCCAACTGATTTCTTACGCTTTCGCGTGTATCGTCAAGCAGAAGTCTGTCAACCCATCCGCCACCGCGAATTAATATCTTTTTACCATTAACTTTAAATCCCCTGTGCCCCTCTTTGGTAAAAAAGTCGGAAACGGTTCTGATACCAAAATCAATGGATTTTCGGTCTAGCGTTTGACCTCCATCATGAAATTCAAAAGTTGCATGATGAAGATTTGGCTTTCCTAAAGTATGCGGCCACCACAGTTTGGGATGGTCTATATCTAAATCGTTAAACTCTACGGCTGTTAAAACAACTTTTTTAGTCTGACCTGCCATCAACTCCACCGGTTTAACTATTTTTTTCCCGTCAAAAGTCAATACAATCTCACCAAACTGGGTTTTGTTCAAATGGTTTGTTACCTCAACCGAAGCAGTTAGTCTGGCATTTGTTAACGGTTCGTTTAGCTTGGAAACTATAAAAGGATTAAAAACCTCAACTCCTGCATTGGCTTCCAGATATACTCCTCTAAACAATCCCATGTTGTGATCGGGAGGAGCAGGATTCCAGTCAACAAATCCGATTGAGAAATCTCCGGATACAGGAGGGAATATTTCAACAGCCAGCGTGTTGACTCCTTTGGTTGCATTTTGCGTAATGTCAAACTTAAACTGACGGAAAGCATTCTTAAGGAGCATGGTGTCAGCAATTCGTTTTCCGTTTAACCATACATTGGCCTTGTAGTTAACCCCTTCAAAATCTAAAAAAAGTGTTTGCGGTACTTCATCCAGGTCAAATCTGGTCTGATACCACCATGATGTACCGAAAGGCTCTGAAGAGATGTTTTTCATGTTATCATCCACGAAGATGTTGGAATAAACACCGTTCTCAACCAAGGAGTGCATTACCGTAGAAGGAACCTTGGTAGCAAACCAGCCATCGGGTTTGAAATTACTGGAACTGATTTTATCTCCCGATAAAGAAACAGAATCACTACTTTGTATAAACCATCCGTCGGCTAACTTTTTCCGGTAAACAGCTTTCGACGATGGTTTAATGCATGACGACATGATCGACACCATTATAAGTAACGTAACCAACTTTACAAACCTGTTAAAAATGTTCATGCGACACTCCTTATTTATATAGCAGTAAAAACTCAATTCTCAATGAGGAGGTAAAAGTACAACCGATTATTTAATAATGCAACTTTTTGCACTTTTTATTTACCCTTTGTATTTTTATTATTATTTTATGTTAACTACTATTTAGAAGACGAACAAATAGTGTAAATATTCTACTATCTGTTTTACAGAAAAATCATCAACTGATAACAGTTAATCACCTCTTATTTCATCTTTTACAAAATAGATTCATTAACACCTTGCTTTAAATATCATTATACAATACCGCTAAGCCTGAAAATTTATCTTGTGTAATTATTTGCGCATTAGACAATTTACACTATCTTTGTATGCACATTTTTGCACAACTAAAGCATTAAATAGAATATGATGAAAAATTTATTCTTTTCTTTTCTTTTGTTTCTTGCCGGCACATCGTTGATGGCACAGATTCAAATTACGGGTACGGTTTATTCGAAAGATTCGAAAGAGACTCTGCCTGGTGTTACGGTTTTAGCCGAAGGAACCAATCAGGGAACTATTACTGACCTTGATGGAAAGTTTGCTTTGACTGTTAACCCTAATGCAACACTAAAGTTTTCTTATGTTGGGTATAAACCGGTTGAGGTTCAGGTAAACGGACAGACCTCCTTGGAAGTGATACTTGAAATCGACAACGAACTTCTTGATGAAGTAGTGGTTGTTGGTTATGGTGTTCAGAAAAAGAGTGATGTTACCGGGGCACTTGTTTCCATTAGTGGAGAAGAGATGCAGGAATCTCACCAACAAAACATCGCCTCTATATTACAAGGTAGGGCTGCCGGTGTTACCGTTACTTCAAACAGTGGTTCTCCGGGACGTGACGAAGAGATAAACATTCGCGGAATCAGCTCTATCAACGGCTCACCACCCTTATGGATAGTGGATGGCGTTCCTACCACAGCCGGAGTTAACCCGCTAGACATCAAAAGCATGGAGATACTCAAAGACGCTTCCTCTACTGCCATTTATGGCTCAAAAGGAGCCAACGGGGTAATCCTGATAACTACTAAAAAAGGTAGCAAAGGTGCCATGCACATCAATTATGAAAACAGGTTTTCCTGGGGACAACTTTATAAAAAACTTGATCTTACCACCGCTAAGCAGTGGGCAAAACTCAGGTCGGAAGCATACAGCAACGCGAGCCTCCCCATTCCTCCGTCATTGGACGGCCCGTTTGGCGACGGAACCGACTGGCAGGATGCCATTACACGAACCGCTGCCTCCACCAATCATTATCTTTCTTTTTCAGGAGGTGCTGAAAAATTGACCTGGTTT
Source organism: Bacteroidota bacterium (assembly GCA_003650425.1). Classification (GTDB taxonomy): domain Bacteria; phylum Bacteroidota; class Bacteroidia; order Bacteroidales; family F082; genus B16-G9. The sequence continues at coordinate 7,400 of QMPP01000050.1, forward strand.
ATGAGTGCCAACTACAACGATCAGGAAGGAATCATTCAAAAGTCGGATGCACAAACTGTTGATATACGACTAAACACCAGTACTAAAATGAATAAATGGCTCAAAGTTGGAGAGAATTTCTCTTTTTCTGGAGGAACAACTCACTTGATTAACGAAGATGATGAATGGAATGCCGTGATGATGGAAGCCATTGCCATCGACCCGATTACAAAGGTTAAAAAAGAAGACGGTAGTTGGGATGGCTCTAAATTTAACACCATTGCCAACCCTGTAGCTCATTTAGATAGAACCAAGAATGAATCAAGAGATTATTCGTTAGGAGGCAATGTTTTTGCCAACATCACATTTTTAAAAGATTTTTCATTCACCTCCCGATTCGGTTATTATCAAACCTTTAGCAATGGTTACGACTGGAAACCTACCTTTTTTGTGAAAACCGGTGAAGAAAATTCGCAGACCTCAGTTTCGCGCGATTATTATGAAGGTAAAGACTGGGTATTTACAAACTTTTTAACCTGGCGTCATGATTATGGCAAACATGACCTTAAAGTGATGGCCGGTACTGAGGCTGAGCGCAATTACGGTGAGTGGTTCGGAGTTACGGCATCTGATTTAATCTCGGAAGCCGAGCATCTTATTTTTATTGATAATGCGACAGGAAACCAAGCCGCATCAGCCTATGGCCTGGCCAGCGATGTTCGCTATATTTCTTACTTCGGACGACTGAATTACAACTTTGCAGAAAAGTATTTTCTTACTGCCAACTTCCGCCGTCAGGGTTCATCGATGTTTGGACCTGATAACCGCTGGGGTAATTTCCCTTCAGCATCAGTGGGCTGGCGTATCGATCGTGAAAATTTTATGAAAAGTATTGACCTTGTTACCAACCTGAAACTAAGAGTTGGTTACGGAATGTCAGGTAACGATATGGCTTTACAGCCTTATTCATATTATGCTACGTCGCAGGCCGGACAGCGCTATGTAATTGGCAATAAAATTGTTGATGGTGTTTCTTTCCCGCGTATTCCAAACAGCGAATTGCACTGGGAAGAAAAAACCTCTTTAAATGTGGGGGTTGATCTGGCCATCTGGGATGACCGCTTTACTTTCTCCGGTGACTTTTTTATCGATAAAACAGGGCAGATGTTGTACGACCCTGATTTACCGGGACATGTTGGAACACAGGAGATGCCGTTTACCAATGTAGCATCCATGAAAAATACCGGTTATGAATTTGTAGTAGGATATAAAAACAATTACAAGAAATTTAAATATAACTTTAAGTTCAATTTCAGTCAGATTAAAAATGAGGTTTTAAGTCTGGGTAGTGCCACCTATATTCCTGCCGTTACCTTTATGCAGTTGGGTTATATTTCTCACACCGAAGTGGGGCACCCTATGGCTTCATTTTACGGATACCTCACCGATGGCCTTTTCCAGAATCAGGCTGAGGTAGATGCTTATGTTGACCCTGACGGGAACCCGATTCAGCCCAACGCGGCACCCGGAGACATTCGTTACAAAGCTGACGCTGATGGAAAACTGATAACTGATTTTATCGGAAGCCCGTTCCCTGATTTTACAGCCGGATTGAACATGAACTTTGAATACAAAGGCTTTACCTTGTTGATGTTTTTCTATGGTGTTTACGGAAACGAGATTTTCAATGCCACCAAGTTTTACAACTTTAACTCTAGTGTTCGTTACAATGTAGATGCATCACTAATGGGCAGATGGCTACTGGAAGGAGATACTGACGACCCGAATATGGCACGTCTAAATCTGAATGATGCCAACAACAGTTTGCGTTCCGACCGGTTTGTTGAAGACGGTTCCTATTTAAGATTAAAAAACCTTCAGGTGGAATACAATATTCCTGAAAAACTGTTTAGCAAAATCGATATCTCTTCATTAAGAGTTTTTGTTGGCGTTGACAATGCGTTTACCTTAACCAAATACTCGGGATTCGACCCCGAAATTGGTATCGGATACAACAATAATCCGCTGGATCGTGGCATCGACCGTGCCCGTTACCCAAGCCCTCGTACTTTTTATGTTGGATTAAACCTGGCATTTTAAAATTAGGAAACAATGAAAAAGATTAATATATACTTAGTGAGTTTATTAACTGTTTTGTCGGTTCTGACAACCGGCTGTAAAAAAGAATTTCTGGATGTTAAACCGCCTACCCAGGTGATGGAAGATTTCTTTACCAGCGAAGCCAATGCAAATCTGGCCATTACCGGATGTTACGATGTGATGGGTTGGGATGGTAACCACAATACCATTCCGTTTTTCTTCGGCGATATCATTGGACGCGATGGATGGAAGGGCGGTGATGTAGGTGGCGACCAGGATTGGATGAACAACCTGATTAACTTTACATATACACCTGACAATTACATGTTGAACACCGCATGGAAAAACTACTATATAGGCGTTAACCGTTGCAATACTGCTATCGAGAACATCGGGAAGATGAGTTCTGATTTAATCTCCGATGAGGCCAAAGCCCATTTGATGGCGCAGGCAAGATTTGTAAGAGGTTACTTTTATTTCGAGTTGGTAAAAACATGGGGAAGAGTACCTTTGGTTGACCATGTTTTGGCACCCAGCGAATACCAGCAGCCTTTGGCTGAAGAAGCCGATTTATGGAAATTTATTGAAGATGATTTTAAAGCAGCAGCCGAAGTGCTGCCTACCCGTACTGCACAAAGTGCCGAAAACATCGGCCGTGCAACCAGAGGAGCTGCCAAAGCTTTTCTTGCCAAGGCCTATATCTTCCAGAAAAAATGGCAGGAGGCCAAAGAAACAACCGATCAGATAATCAATAGTAGCGAATATGCCTTATTACCCAATTATGAAGATGTTTTTAAACTGGAAAATGAAAACAACGAAGAAATAGTTTTTTCCATTCAGTTTAAAGAAACCGGTAACGGTGATTATGGCGATGAAAATGAGGGAAGCATGCTGGAAGTTTATATGCAAACCCGTAATCATCCTTTCTCAGGAATTGGTGGCTGGGGGTTTAACTGCCCCACGCAGGAACTGGTTGGCCAGTACGAAGAGAATGATCCGAGGATGGAAGCCACCATTATTCATGATGGAGAAACCCTGTGGGCAGGAACCTCCGACGAATCAACCTTTGATTGCACCTTTCCAACTAACATCGACCACTACAGCAACCAAAAATATGTCCTGCCGGCTTCGCAACAACCGGGTGACTTCTCGGATGCTTCCAAAAACTGGATTGTAATCCGCTATGCTGAAGTTTTGTTGTGGAATGCCGAAGCAGCTTTTCAATCGGGTGGCGACTGGCAAACCCCATTGCAACAGGTACGCGATCGCGTGGGTTTAGGTGCTACCCCTTATAGTGGTATTGAAGCTATTTATCATGAACGCAGAGTAGAACTGGCTATGGAAGGTCATCGTTTTTGGGATGTCGTCCGTCAGGGACGTGGTGCAGAACTTTACGGTCAATATGGATTTATTGAAGGAGTTCACAACCATTTTCCAATCTCACAGGATCAGCTTGACTTAAGCGATATCTGGTAATTTACCAAGATAATTATTAGTTAATTACAAATAAATGAATTATAAACCTTAAATTTTAGTTTTTATGAAAAAGTTTCTTTTTGGAATTCTTGCCGTTGCAATCCTCTCGATGAGTGCTTGCAAAAAAGACGACCCTGTTGACACCGGTAAAGCAGGCCCCGTAACAATTACTTTTACCATTGATAAAAATATTGTTACTTATCATGCAACTGCCGAAAATGCAGTTGGCTATGCATGGGATTTAGCCAATGGCGAAACCCCTTCAGGACAGGATGTAACCGGCACCTACCTGTTTCCCGGTAATTATACTGTAAAATGTACTGCTAAAGGCCGTGACGAAGATTCGCAAGCAACTGTTGAAGTAGAGGTTGCCGAAGGCGATCCTGATATCTTTAACGAAGTGAATGTTACTCTTTCCGGGTACAACAGCGCAACCGGCGAAAGTGAAGCTGTTTGGGTTTGGGCTACCGACCCCGGAACCATGGGTGACGGTCCACGTGAAAGCGTTCCTGATACCGTTTACTTTAATCCGATTGACGATAGTTGGTGGCAGAGTGAAGAAGGTGATCTTCCTGAAGATGGCCTAGACGATGAGTACTCGTTCAAACTTAACGAAAAAATGGAGTACGTGAACAACTTCGGAGCTGCCTTTATGGTAAACTGGGCATGGGCTGCTTCCAGAGGATACGCTTTACCTGGTATTTGGGAAGATGTAGCTTACGAAGCTTACGAAGCTCCTCAGGCAAGCTGGAGTGTTGAACATATTGACAACATTAACGACACCCTGACTTTTGAAACCAACATCAACGGAACCATGATGCCGGGTGCTTACGTAATTCATCTTACTAATAATGCCTCTTTAGGTATGGAATCAGCTGGCTACGATTATCAAATCCTTAAACTTACCGCTGATACGTTATGGATTCGTTACGACAACACTTTCCCTGAAGATTTAGGAAACTATTACGATCCTGACGAGCTGGAGAGCGAAGGTGCTGCTCCCGGCGACCCTGACGAAGCTTACCTGAAACTGGTTCGCAAGAAATAATATTAATTAATGCAAAAAAAGGCTGTCTAAAAAGTCCTTAATAATAACCATTGTCAGATTGAGCGAAGTCGAAATTTGTTTATTACCAGTGTAATACGCTCTTCGACTTCGCAAACTGACATAATGTATGACTTTTCAGACAGCCTTTTTTGTATAAAGCCTTACTTTAAGCATAAACCCGATACTATCCGCATTTGGCCAAAATTAAAGAACCGACTCTCCGAATTAAGCCTAAAACGAAGAATTGACCTGCGTTTTTAGGTTTAAAAACGTAACTTTGCCATATTAAACTTGTTAAGATGCATGAAAGAGATGTCTGTCTGTAACCTGATTGAAAAACAGTTAATAAGGCCTGAAATAGTATGGCTATTCGGGGTTTATCAAACCGGTAAATCAACAATTAAAAATACTTTCGTAATAATATCCGGATTTTAAGATTATCAACCTCTGTCAGAATAAAATTTACCTTTTACAATGAAAAAAATATTTACCTTTTTATTGGTGATAGTTGCCATAGCGGCAAAGGCTCAGCATTATCCCTTTCCACAGCACACCAGCTATCATACACACATCAAACCCAATCAGTTTACGCAGGATCAGTTAGATAGTCAGGTAAAATCGTATTACGATGCCTGGAAAGCAAAGTATCTGATAAACGGGTGCGAAAGCAATCATTACTACGTGTTTTTTGACAGCGGCAACACGAATACCGTCTCGGAAGCCATGGGTTACGGAATGATGATTGTGCCGTTGATGGCCGGCTACGACCCTGATGCAAAAACTATTTTCGACGGGCTTTTTCGCTATTTCAAAGCACACCCGAGTCATATTATGCCACACTTGATGGCCTGGAAACAGATAACAGGATGTGTTAATTCAAATGGTCCCGATTCAGCTACGGATGGTGATATTGATATTGCTTTCGGCTTGTTGCTGGCACATGCCCAGTGGGGAAGCGACGGCCCCATTAACTATTTTCAGGAGGCATTGCTGATAATCAAGGATTTAATGGGCGACAACGCTTCGGAAGGCGATATCAATCAGGATTATGCCTCCATAAAGCTGGGCGACTGGGTTCAGAGTGGTAGTTACATGACCGGCACCAGAACCTCCGACTTTATCACCGACCATTTTAGAGCTTTTGGATGCGCCATACACGACACGGCATGGTACGATGTTATTAACCAATGTTACAACCTAATCGACACCATCCAAACAAGTTACAGTCCACAAACCGGACTTTTACCTGATTTTATTATTGACGTGGACAATCACCCCAAACCGGCTAACCCCAACTATCTGGAAGGTGATCTTGACGGTAACTACTCATACAACGCCTGTCGCGATCCCTGGCGTTTAGCCAACGATTACCTGATTTCCGGTGATGAGCGCGCCAGAGATGCCGTTTTGAAAATTGACCATTGGCTGGTTGAATCAGCCGAAGGAAGCACCAACAACGTCCACGCGGGCTACTACCTCGATGGGAGCGTGGCTGCAGGATGGAGCGACAACTCTTTCACGGCTCCATTTACGGTTGGCGCCATGCTTGATACAGCTAACCAGGAGTGGCTGAACAAACTCTACTCGAGAATATTACAAGCCAATACTGCCAATGGCGGCTATTACGATAATACATTAAGGTTGTTATCAATGATTACTATTTCAGGTAACTACTGGGTTCCCTCCTGCGACATATTAAACAGCACGCCCCACATACCCGGCAGTATGTCTCAACCATTTGAGCTATTCCCAATCCCTTCCAGGGGCATTTTAACCGTTAAACTAAACGAATCACTAACAGCCGGCAGAAAAGCCGTAGAAATTGTTAACAACCTGGGGCAAACAGTCTGCAACAAAAGGTTACAAAATAACAACTCAACTTTAATCAACCTCTCCAACAAGCCTAAGGGCATCTATTTTATTCTCTTAAAATCGGAGGATGGCGTTTGCTTAGGAAAAAGAAAATTTATATTGAAATAGGCCACCTGGATTTGACACGACTTTTCAAATAGTTAACCCATTCTTATAGCTCTAAAACCTTTGAACAAAGGTCAGTTATGTTTTAGCAAGGATGGCTCATGCTACCTTTTAACTCGTATGGCTGATTGCTTAAGGATAAAGTTAACCGGGGTAACAACTGTGCTGCCGGAAGAATCCTGCCCCTGAAGCCCGGACAATAAAAGCCTGGCAGCCTCCATTCCCATCTCCACGGCAGGCAATTTCAATATGGAGATTCCCGCTGCCAAACTTCGGGGAACACAATCAGCACCAATCCCTATCAACATAAAATCTTCCGGAATACGCACCCCTCTTTTTTGAGCCGTCAAACTAATTTCAAGAGCAAAATCAATCTCCTTAACAACTATCGCGCTGTCATAACTAATCTCATTGACCAAAGCCTCTGCTTCTTTCGTAAACTGTCTGTTTTTTAACCCTAAACAGTTAACCTTTAACACCATATCAGAAAGCTCCGAATTATCAAGTACCATTCCGAACGTAGAAAGCAGATGATAATCGAAAGAATCATTTTCATCTTCCAGAACAAGTGTAACCTTTTTTATGCCATTCGCTCTCAGATGATTTACCATTGTTACAACGCCCTGAAACATATCAGGAACAACCCTGTTAACCTTTACATCATACTCCGAGTCGAAAATAGTAACCAACGGAATCGCCTCTTTTTGTATGGTGGCGTAAAACCCTTCAGGCAAAACGCGCCTTGAATTTAAATGAATGATTCCGCTAATACCATAGTTTCTGGAGGTTTTAAAAAAATTTGCTTCCTGAGATTCATCGCCTTTAAGATTAACCAATAAAGTTTGATATCCCCTCGCTTCCATCACCTTTTCAATGCCGGCAATAATTTCACGATTAACACAAGTCTCAATGGAAGGCACTACCACGGCCACGGCATCGGTTCTGTCGGGCGTCATCAACTCGGGAATCCCTGGAAAATAACCCAACCTGACAGCAACCTGGCGCACCCTCTCTTTGGTTTTTTTACTAATCCTAGGATGATTATTTAATGCACGCGACACCGTTGACACCGACACCTTCAACTCATGAGCAATATCGGTTAACCCGACTTTTTCCTTATTAAAACCCTCTTTCAAACTCTAAACTTAAATTGATAAAATAAAGTACAAGTATACTAAAAACAATCTCACCAATCAACGTTATCCCTTTAAATTTATCTTTGCAAAAAACAGAACCATTTTGGAAAAGACAATTAAAAAGATAGCCCGCCTACTGGCTAAAGAACCCTGGCAAATCGACCATGCCCTTTCGTTGATGAAAGAGGGAGCCACCATCCCTTTTATTGCACGATACAGAAAAGAAAAAACCGGTAATCTGGCTGACTTTGAGCTGCTGGAACTGGAGAAATTATGGAAACAACTAATACAACTCGACGAACGTAAAGCAGCCGTATTAAAGAGTCTGGAAGAACAGCAGGTACTGACTGACAAGCTGAAAGAGCAAATCAGGTTGGCAGAAACCATCCACGAAGTGGAAGATATCTACCTGCCATACAAACCCAAGCGAAAAACCAGGGCTTCCATCGCCAAATCCAAAGGGTTGGAACCACTTGCCAAAATAATTTATTTCGAAAAGGTAACTTCGGTTGAGCGCGCTGCCTCGCAGTTTATCAGTAAGAAAAACGAAGTCGAAACCATTAACGACGCTCTTCAGGGAGCTCGCGATATTATAGCCGAATGGATTAGCGAAAACATTAAAGCCAGAAACACCATACGACGACTTTTTGAAACGGAAGCAACAATCGTTTCTAAAGTTGCCAAAGGCAAAGAAGAAGAGGGCGAGAAGTACAAAGCCTGGTTTGAGTGGAGTGAAGCTGCCGGGCGAGCCCCGTCACACCGGATTTTGGCTATGTTCAGAGGAGAAAAAGAGGGGTTCCTAAAACTAAAGATCAGCCCCGATAAGGAGTGGGCGATTGAAAAGCTAAAGCGGTTTATCATAAAGGGTTATGGAGATGCCACCGAACAAAAAGAGATGGCGTTGAAAGATAGTGTCCAGCGACTTCTCTTTCCCTCCATTGAAACGGAATATCGTAGTGAGTTAAAACAGAAAGCTGATGAA
>QMPP01000051.1 GCA_003650425.1 Bacteroidota bacterium
CCTGCCGGCGATACTACCGCCATTAATGTTCCCGGAACACTTGGATACACCTCTGACTTTTTTGCGGTTAGCGACCATATTTTCATGCGCGACATACAAATCCATTTGCACAAAAAATTCTCACGAAAGTTTCACGCCACCGCTGAATATTTAAATCAGATTTTTGATATTGCCTCCATCCAGGGTCATGCCGGCGACCCGGTTATTCATGACAATATTTTTATTTTGGATATGACCTACAAGTTCACCTCCAGAAAATCATTGCGTTGGGAAGCTCAGGCTTTGTTTACCGACCAGGATAAAAGAGACTGGCTGGCCGCTTTGGTCGAGTACACCATTTCGCCTCACTGGTTTATCACTGCCTCCGACCAATGGAATTATGGAAATTCTGTTGCCGACGAACAACTTCATTATTACACGGTAGCCGGTGGATACTCCATCAAAACCACAAGGTTTGCCCTCACCTACGGCCGTCAGCGCGAAGGGGTGGTTTGCGTAGGTGGTGTTTGCCGTCAGGTTCCCGCCTCCAGCGGATTTTATTTAACCATTTCAAGCAGCTTTTAAAGAGAAGGAATCTCATTATGAAAAATTTTAAAATAATAGTATTTTTTGTTGCGCTTATTGTGATGTTCAGTGCTTGTGAGAAAGTTTCACCTCCATTTAAGGAAAACAACAGTGGCGGCAACGATACAACCAAAATTTTAAAAAATGTGCTGTTAGAAGATTACACCGGCCACACTTGTGTTAACTGTCCCACGGCAGCTGTTATTGCTCATGACCTGAAAAACCTGTATGGCGACAGGCTTGTTGTTATGGCTGTTCATGCCGGCTATTTTGCTGACCCGCATGCCGGTATTTTTGAAAATGATTACAGAACTCAGGCAGGCAACGAGTGGAATACATTCTTTGGATTCCAGAATTATCCCAGCGGGCTTATCAACAGAGTTCCCAACGCGCCGGGAGATTATATTGTTGTAAAAGACAAATGGGGCACCAAAGTGGCCGAAGAGATGCAAAAAGAAGCCGAAGCAAAAATAACCCTCACAACCTCCTTTTCAGGAGGAGTGGTTTCTATTGACGTAGCTACTCAGTTTTTAAAAAATATGACCGGAACTTACAACCTTTTTGTGGGCATTACCGAAGACAGTATTGTTTCCGCCCAGAAAAACGAAAATCCGGACGTGGGTGAAACACCCATCATTAACAACTACGTGTTTATGCACATGTTTCGCGGAGCCGTTAACGGCACCTGGGGTGAAAACATTTTTGGTGATGCTGTTGAAGTGGGTAAAGAGTACACCAAATCGTATCAGTACACCCTTACCGGTAATGCCGATAACAGCCATGTGGTAGCTTATGTTTACGACAACGAAACCAAAACCGTTATTCAGGCTGTTGAAAAGGAGGTAAAATAAGAAACGAAGACTTGATTTATTTATGAACGCATACGCGGCTATTTTCCTATATCTATAGGCTTGCGAAAGTTAAAAACCCACAGTAAAGCCAGCCCCTGCCTCATCAAGTCCCAAACCCGGCAACAATGGCAATTTGGTACAAGAGATAGCCCAGATAGAGCAAAATCAAAGTCCATCCAAGCCACCCTTTGGTTTTCCATCTGCTAAACAAAAAACCAAATACCAGTAAAATAATGGAACCCATCAACAGCATGAACGAAACTGACAGGGAACTGTTATCAACCGGAACACCCCCCGGTGAAAACAAAAACAACAACATAAAAGGAAGCCCCAGCCCAATCAGAATATCAAAAATATTAGATCCCACCGCGTTGTTGATGGCCATGCCGGGTCTACCCTGTTTCGCAACAATTACGGAGGCTACCAGGTCGGGGACTGAAGTCCCCAAAGCAATAACCGTTAAAGCGACAATTATTTCGGGGATACCCAGTATGGCAGAAACCTCAATAGCACTTGATACGAGTGTCCAGCTTAACAACCCGATTACAACAATATCGAACACAAACGCGATGTAAAGATTGTTTACTTTGGGTATTGCCTTTTTTAAAATTCTGTCAAACGAGTTCAAGCCGGGTTCGTCTGCCTCATGGTCATGAAGCTCGATATCTTTATAGGGAAACAGCTTTTTCCAAACAAACAAGCTTCCAAAGTAAACCAGGTAGCCACCCACGAAAACGGTTGCTTCCGGCAAACTAAAAGTGCCATCTCTAAAAGAAAAAACCAGCAGTAATATGGAAAGCGCGTAAAAAACCAAATCTCTCACCAGCGGTTGCCATACCATCTTTTTATTGGTTTTCAACACCATAACAGCTCCCACGATAACAAACAGGTTAAACAGAGCCGACCCTACGATAGTCCCTATTCCAATGGCTTCGTGATTGCCGGTTTTAAGCAAGGAAACAACCACAACCGCTAACTCGGGAGCACTCGATCCGGCTGCCATCAGCGTAGCTCCCGAAATGTCTGATGAAAGGTTAAACCGCTTGCCAATATCGTCCAACGAGGGAATAAAGTAGTGTTCCGAGAAAAAGTAAAGCAGATAAAACGATATCAGCAGAATGACTCCAAAAAACAATAAAAGTAAAATTTCAGCCATTTTATTTTGAAATTGTATTTCAATAAATTTGTTACCAATCCAACTGCGAAAATAGGCAAATGAACTTTCGTAACTTACTTTAATATCAAATAATACCTTAAATTCGTTAGGTTGTTTTGTAACGAAAGGTCGAAATGTGCATTAGTGTTGGGAAGCGCAGCATATAAGTACTGCAAGCGTAGCCATAATTACGGTGAGGAACTTAAAGCGAGCATTGTCAGTAATAGTGGGTAGTTTGGCTTTGCAGTAGAAAAAGCCTTGCAGATTCAAGGTTTATTTATCTTTGGATTTTCAAACTCTAAAAATATGACAAAAGAAACAGCAATAAGATTATTCCAGAATCAAAGAGTCAGGGTTTTTTGGGATAATGACAAAGAAAAATGGTTCTTCTCAATTATTGACGTTATTGGTGTTTTAACAGGAAGTCGAAGACCAAGAAAATATTGGTCAGATTTAAAAGGTAAGCTAAAATCTGAAGGAAGCGAAGTGTCCGAAAAAATCGGACAGTTGAAAATGAAATCTTCGGACGGGAAAATGAGAATGACGGATGTAGCAAATACAGAACAAATACTTAGACTAATTCAATCGATTCCTTCTCCAAAAGCAGAACCATTTAAAATTTGGTTAGCAAAAGTGGGCTATGAACGAATAGAAGAAACAGAAGATCCTGAAAAAGCATTTGACCGGGCAATGGAAACTTATCTGAAAAAAGGCTATTCAGTAAATTGGATTAACCAGCGCTTAAAAAGTATAGAAGTAAGAAAAGAATTAACTGACGAATGGGATGTCAGAGGTGTAAAAAAAGGATTAGAATATGCAATATTAACAGACGAGATTACAAAAGCCTGGGCCGGATTGACATCTAAAGAATATAAAGATCTTAAAGATTTAAAAAAAGAAAATTTAAGGGATAATATGACAAACCTTGAATTAGTTTTAAATATGTTGGCTGAAGCAACAACAACTGAAATTTCAAAAGAAAAGAAACCAAAAACATTCTTAGAAAGTAAGATAATTGCCAAACAAGGAGGGACAATTGCAGGAAATACAAGAAAGGAAATTGAAGAAAAAACAGGAAAAAATGTAGTGACGCCACTTAATGCAAAAGAACTTGAAGAGAAGAAAAATAACGAGGCAAAAGAAATAGAAGAATAAGCAATGAAAAACTATGTGGTTTAAAGTTTAAGTTTTAATACGGTAAAAATACAAAGTTTATGTTCCAAATTTTAGCAGGTTTGAAAACAGAAAAAGCATTGAAAATCATTAGCAATAATTAGCTTGATTGGCGGCCAAATAACCATCCCGTTTACTGGAAAAAATTAAGCAGACAATAAATCACTTGAGACCCGCTCGTCCTTTCCACCTGTATTTTACAAACAACGACCCTACACCGGCAACCACAATGTAAAAGGGATAAATAAACTCCATGAGCCACAGGTAAACCAATTGCTTCGACTTGCCTGTTAATTGAGCATATCCGCTTAACAGCGGGAAATCAATAAATGCTTTTAAAGCTATGAAAAGCATCCATACAACCCACATCCATCTCCAAAAAAAACCGGCTGTAAAAAGTAGTACTAAACCAATATTAAACAACAAAACCGACCACGACACCAGCAGCGACCAAAAATCGTGATATCCTTTGGCCTTTGATGCCCAACGCAACCGTTGGTTCAGAAAGGCTCTCCAGTTAGCCGGAGCCTGCGTAGTTACAAGGGCCTGAGCATCCTTTAAGAAATGGATACTTCTATTCCCAAACTGTTTTTTTACCGTGTGAATTAAAAAAACATCATCACCCGACGAAAAGTCCTCTTTTAAACTATCACTGCTAAACACCGATTTATCAAAAGCCATGTTGGCGGCGTTACCCATAAACGGCAATCCGGCTCCCGCCGATCCGGCTCCCGAAGCCACCAGACTGATAAAATCGAGTGAAAAGAGCTGTTGTAACAATCCTTTTTCTTCCATGTAAACCACGGGGCCCAAAATAATCCGGGGCTGATGTTTTTCAAAATAGCCAGTCATTTTGGCTATCCATTGCCTGCCGGGAACACAATCACCATCGGTGGTAATAATCAGATTGTTGGCAGCAGACTCTATTCCAAGGCTGACAGCTTGCTTTTTTCCCGTTCCAACCGCGTGCAACAGTTTTATATTAATCCCTGCATGAGAATCAGCAAAATCCTGAACCAGCTTTACTGTATTATCTTCGGAGTGGTCGTCAACCACGATAACCTCAAAAAGTTCAGGATTGCAGGTTTGGTTTAACAAGGCATCCAATAACTTTTGGATATTTTCCGCTTCATTTCGAACAGCCACAATCACACTGGCTTTCGTTTTACCTATGCTTTTTTGATTCCCGTTTTGTTTCAGGGTAAACCAGCCATAGGTAAACACGGCAATAATTATCAGGTATAAGAGCGAAGCCAGAAGCATCCACCAGATAAATATTTCAATAACAGTTATCATGTTACCGGTTCCTTTCTGAAAAACTTAAGGCTAAAAACGAAGGCCAACCCTATTAATGCAGGAAAAGCCAGGTTTACCAGCCAGAGTAACGATGAAGCGGTAACTACTCCGATGGCAGAACTATCGGACCAAGCGCCTGTCATTTGCATCCAGGTTTCAAAAACATAAATACTCACGGAGCCACGAATTCCGATTTCGCTGAGGGCAATGGTTGGAATAATGCTCATTAACAAATAAACCATCGCAATTAGCAACATGGATTCAAAATAGTTGATGGTAACACCAAAAGCCTTTAACAATAAAAAAAATTGAAACGAAAAGACTAAATATTTAAAAATACTAAATAGCAAAACTTTTAACAACTCACGTGAATGATACCACGAAAATACCTGAGCGTATTTTTCAATTCTCCTGTATTCACGTCCGGTTATTCGCTTTAAAATATCGGTAAAGGCAGCAAACTCAAGGTAGGCAAATACAATGGTGAACGCTGCAATGACTAATAATATTAGCAACCCTACGTAAAGCCAGATGCTAAAGTCAACAAGATTTACAAATTGCGGATACAAAAAAGCTACCGAGACAAAGCCAAATAATATTGTTGTAATTAACTGAGCCATACTGCCAAGCATGGTTGATAAGATGGCCTGAAAGCGATCCGCCTTTTTCAAAATAAAAACCCGCCCAAAATAATCACCCGTCCGGTTTGGCATAAACATGCTCACCGTAATACCTGTCAGAACCGCTTTAAAGGCGTTGATAAAAGAAACGTTTTCCAATTTAGAAATTAAAAACTTCCATTTAAAAGTTTCCAGCACGATGTTGGCAGGGATGAGCATTATAACAATGGTTAACAGCAGCCAAAAACCTTTTCTGTCAGAAAACAGGCTTAATGTTTCAGGCAGAGAAGTCAAATCCTTACGATGAAACAGCTGATCGTATAAAAAATAAAATGCCAGGATAATAACGATTAACCTGATAGCTATGTTATATGTTTTCTGTAGTTTTGTTTTCATTAAAAAAGCATCATTTGGCAACCGACCGCATTATATTAGGCATCGACCCGGGCACCAACATCATGGGCTACGGGCTTATTCATCAGCAGGGCAACGTCATCAGACTGATTACCATGGGAGTGTTAAAACTCGCAAAGTACGACAATCATCCGCTAAAATTAAAAAAGATTTTTGAACGAACAGTAGGACTTATCGAAGAATACCATCCCGACGAGATGGCACTAGAAGCTCCTTTCTTCGGAAAGAACGTTCAGAGCATGCTCAAACTGGGCAGGGCGCAAGGAGTAGCCATGGCTGCCGGGCTGCATAAAAATGTTCCTATTTTTGAATATTCTCCCAAAAAAGTAAAGATGTCGGTGGTGGGTAACGGAAGTGCTTCAAAGGAACAGGTAGCTGCCATGCTAAAAACCATTCTTAACTTTAAAGATATCCCCAAATATCTTGATGCTACCGATGGCGTGGCAGTGGCTGTGTGTCATTTCTTTCAGGGTGACAAACCTTCGACCGACAATAAAAGTTACAACAGCTGGAAAAGTTTTATTTCGGAAAACCCAAATAGAACGAAATAACCTTTACCCTGAAAAATCTAATCGTTCCTTAAAATTAAGATATCAGAATAATGCCGATAATTACCAAATTAAAGCACTTTTTTTGATTTACGATTTACGAAGGCGACGTACAATTTACGATGTTACCCCAGCTCTAAACACCACAATTTGAGGCTGTTTAAATCAGAATTTTCCTTACCCCTTTTTAGTATAAATCACTTGCGTAGGATAGGCAAACTCCAGTTTTTCTTCTTCAAAGCGACGAAGGATTTCCATGTTAACCGCATCCATGTTTCCGAAAATATCGGCTCCTTTATTAATGTAATAGATAAAGCGCAGATTAAGGGCAAAATCGCCAAACTCGGTAAAGGCGGTAACACACTCCTCGTCCAGATTGCTGTTTTGTTTAACAATATCCCGAAGTATCTCTTGTGCTTTTTTCATCTTTTCGAAAGAGGTATCGTACACCAGCCCCAAATCCATGGTAATTTTACGGTTGGGTTCCGAAGTTACATTGGTAACAGCATCGTTTACCAGTGATGAGTTGGGGACAAATGTTGAAACCATCGCCCCATTACATATTTCACTTACTTTAATTTTATGAATCTTAGTTATATAGTGTTAGATTCAATATAAATTAAATGGGTAAATTATTGATAATAAGTTAAAAGCTGTTATTGTTTAACAGAGTGTTCATTTTACAATAATAATAATCTAATTTTGCGCTTTAATTGAAAAAAATTATTCATTGTAATTAACTGATATTAAACAGAAATGAACAAAATAATTGAAAAAGAATTTTTCTCGGAAAATGTTGCCAGGCTGGTTATCGATGCTCCTGATATTGCCAAATCGCGCAAAGCAGGACATTTCGTAATTATCAGGTTGGACGAAAAAGGAGAAAGAATTCCATTGACAATCGCCGATGGCGATCCGGAAAAAGGGACGATCACCCTTGTTGTACAAAAGGTAGGGGTAACCTCTGCCAAACTGCTTGCCATGAATGAGGGCGACGAAATTCTTGATCTCGTAGGCCCATTAGGTAAAGCTACTCACATCGATAAATTTGGTACTGTACTTTGTGCCGGCGGTGGTGTAGGTGTTGCCCCGCTGCTGCCTATTGTGAAAGCTTTACACGAAGCAGGTAACAGGGTAATTACTGTTTTAGCCGGGAGAAACAAAGACCTCATTATCATGGAAGATGAAATGCGCAAGTATTCGGATGAGGTGGTAATTATGACCGATGATGGTTCGTATGGAAAACAGGGTTTGGTAACTGCCGGTATGGAAGAGGTTATCAAGCGCGAAAAAGTTGATAAATCAGTTGTTATCGGTCCGGCCATCATGATGAAGTTTGGAAGTTTTACAACCAAAAAATACAACATTCCTACCGAGGTTAGTTTGAATACCATTATGGTTGACGGAACCGGTATGTGTGGTGCTTGTCGTATTAGTGTTGGTGGCAAAACCAAGTTTGTATGTGTTGATGGTCCCGAGTTTGATGCTTTCCAGGTTGACTGGGATCAGATGATGACGCGTATGGGCGCCTACAAAACCGAAGAGCATGAAGCGTATCAAAAATATTTAGAAACTGTTCAAACTGAAGCATAATGGAAACAATAGCAGAATATATTAAAAAGGGAAGACCTGATGCATGGCGTGCCGAGCTCAGAAAATCCATGAAAGCTAAAGAGCGTACCAGCCTCGAGCGTGTGGTAATGCCCGAGCAAGACCCAAATGTTAGAAACAAAAATATAGAAGAGGTAAACTTTGGTATTACTGAAGAGATGGCAGTTGTTGAAGCGCACCGTTGCCTCGATTGCCCCGAGCCAACCTGTACTATTGGTTGCCCGGTAGGAATTGACATTCCTCATTTTATCAAAAAAATTGAATCGAAAGACTTTTTGGGTGCCGCGGCGGTAATTAAACAAACCAATGCTTTACCGGCAGTTTGTGGCCGTGTGTGTCCTCAGGAAAAACAGTGCGAGCTCCAATGTTTCTATACGCAGAAATTACACAAACCGGCTATCGCCATCGGAAACCTCGAACGTTTTGCTGCTGACTACGAAAGAAACAGCGGCAAAATGTCGGTTCCTGCCATTGCCGAATCAAACGGTATTAAGGTGGCTGTAGTAGGGTCAGGCCCTTCCGGTCTTGCTGCTGCCGGCGATCTTGCCAAAATGGGTTACGATGTAACCGTGTTTGAAGCCCTTCACGAAATTGGTGGGGTACTTAAATATGGCATTCCTGAATTTCGTCTTCCTAACGATATTGTGGATGTTGAAATTGAAAACATGCGTAAAATGGGCGTTAAATTCCGCACCGACTTTATCGTGGGTAAAACTGCCTCTTTTGAAGATTTAAGAGAGCAAGGATATCAGGCTTTCTTTGTAGGTAGCGGTGCCGGATTGCCTAAATTTATGAATATTCCCGGAGAAAACTTTAACGGAATATTTTCATCAAACGAGTACCTTACCCGTATTAATCTGATGAAAGCTGCTTATGATGATTATGATACTCCTGTTTTAGAAGGTAAAAATGTGGCTGTTGTTGGTGGTGGCAATACTGCCATGGACTCGGTTCGTACTTCAAAACGACTTGGTGCCAAACGATCGATGATTATCTATCGTCGTTCCATCGAGGAGATGCCTGCCCGTGTTGAAGAGGTTCATCATGCACAAGCTGAAGAAATTGAGTTTATGAACCTTCATAATCCTGTTGAATATTATGCCGATGAAAATGGCCGTGTTAACAGGATGCGCGTTCAGAAAATGGAGCTGGGTGAACCTGATGCATCGGGTCGTCGCCGTCCTATTCCAATAGAAGGCTCGGAGTTTGATATTGATGTTGATTTGGTAGTAGTTGCTGTTGGTGTTTCGCCAAATCCAATTGTTCCTGCCAGCTTAAAAGATTTGAAAATGACCGATTGGGGAACCATCGTTGTTGACAAAGAAACCATGCAAAGCTCTATTCCCGATATTTTTGCCGGTGGCGATATCGTTCGTGGTGGTGCTACTGTTATCCTTGCCATGGGCGACGGCCGTACAGCTGCTGTTGGAATCGACCAGTATATACAGGAAAAAGTAAAAGCTAATTAATAGTTTATAAAAACAATAAATTAAAAATATCATGGCAGATCTTAACACAAAATATCTCGGCTTAGACTTACGTAATCCAATTATTGCAGCCAGTTCAGGACTAACCGACACTGTTAAAGACATTGTTGAACTCGACAAAAACGGTGTTGGTGCTGTTGTTCTTAAATCTATTTTTGAAGAACAAATTCATCTTGAAGCTGACCACAATATCCGTAAAATGCAAGCCGATGGTCTTACCTACGATGAGTACTCCGAAACGATGGACTACATCGATGTTCACATTAAAGAAAAAGAGTTGAGCAATTACATCAACCTTATTCACGAAGTTAAAAGTAAAGTTTCTATTCCAGTTATTGCCAGCATTAATGCGGTAACTCCTTTGGAATGGACCAGCTTTGCCAAACAAATTGAAACTGCCGGTGCTGATGCTATCGAACTGAATATTTTTGTAATGCCTTTCGGTACTGATAAAGAGTGTAACGAAAACGAAGCGGTTTATTACAAAATTCTTAAAAAGGTAAAAGAGGCTGTTACCATTCCTGTTGCCGTTAAATTAAGTCCTTATTTTTCAAACCTCGGCAAAGTGTTGCTAAACCTTGAAAAAGAGGGTGCCAACGGACTGGTTCTGTTTAATCGCTTCTCGGCTCCTGACATCGACATCGAAAACATCAAAACCAGCCATGCTGAAATATTTAGTCACACAAACGAAATGTACAACGTGCTGCGTTGGGTAGGCATTATGGCCAACAAGCTGAATGCTGACCTTTCGGCTACTACCGGTGTTCACGATGGTGCTTCAGCTATTAAAATGTTGCTGGCAGGTGCTGCTACCGTTCAGGTTTCTTCAACATTGTACAAAAATGGTGTTGGCTATCTTTCAACCATGCTAAACGACATGCACAGCTGGATGGACAAAAAAGGCTTCCGTTATATTGACCAGTTCCGTGGTAAATTGGCTCACGATGCTAACGACAACAACAACGTTTTTGAAAGGATGCAGTTTATGCGTTACTTCAGCGAGATTAAGTAAATTCAAGAGCAAGTCTGAATGGTAAGTTATTTCTTAGCAATGCCTAAGTGCTAACGTGCCTGATTCATCAAAAAAAAGGCTTTCCGGTTTCGGAGAGCCTTTTTTCTGTTCAAATAATCAATAGTAATCCAACGTTATCATTAATCTTTCCCCGTAGGGGATGGGTTGACGGCCATCCTGTAGCAAAAGGCTGTCATATATCCCCTACGGGGAAATCGTGATACATAGCAGAGTTACAACTCATCTTTCCCCTACGGGGAAAACTTCTTGCAAAAAAGCAAAGTGAGTAGAGTCGCCCATTGATAGCTAATAAAACACTAATGATACACCATACCGCGTAGCGGTTACAGATTTATAACATCAAAGCTCAGGTAAGGACATTCCCCGTAGGGGATGGGTGAAAGTTATATGGTAGAAATGGATGTCACATATTCCCTACGGGGAAGTACCTTTCTTAGTAGTATGAGTTACAATTCATCTTTTCCCTATGGGTAAAAACTTCTTGCAAAAAATAAAGTGAGTAAATCCGTCGATTAGCAGGTAAAAAAACCAGTAGGCTCTAATGATATAACCATACCGCGTAGCGGTTAACGAGTTGTAATATCAGGAATCAGGTAAACACTTTCCCCGTAGGGGATTTTGAAATTGACATCTTTTTTCTAATTAACGAAACCATTAATCTTGTTTTTACGTATTTGTTGAGTAGCACATGAGTTAATTCAGCGAGTTATACTATGAGAATGCTCATATTTAATATCTTAGTCTTATGAAACCGGGAACGTTTACACAACTTTACATTCAAATTGTTTTTGCAGTAAGAAACAGAGAGGCTATCTTAAGAAAAGAAATCAGAAGTACTCTTTTTGAATATATGGGAGGTATTCTTCTAAAACAAAAACATAAACCGATTATAATAAACGGGGTTGATGACCATGTTCACCTGTTTATAGGACAAAATCCGGCAGTATCCATTTCTGATACCGTATGGGAACTAAAACGGGGGACAGATCATTTTGTAAAGGAAAAAAACTGGTTTAAAAGTAAGTTTTCGTGGCAAGATGGTTTTGGGGCATTTTCATATAGCAGGTCGCACATTGACAATGTTTACAAGTATATTCAAAACCAGGAAGAGCATCATAAAAAAGTTACTTTTAGGAAAGAGTACATTAAATTTCTCAAGAAATTTGAAATCGAATACGACGAAAGATATCTCTTTGATTTTTTTGATTAGTCAACATTTTCTCATTATCCCCTACGGGGAAGTACCTTTCTTAGAGTAGTATGAGTTACAACTCATCTTTCCCCTACGGGGAAAAACTTCTTGCAAAAAAGCAAAGTGAGTAGAACCGCCCATTGATAGCAAATATAGCACTAATGATACACCATACCGCGTAGCGGTTCACGAGTTGTAACATCAGGAATCAGGTAAGTACCTTCCCCGTAGGGGATGGGTGAAAGCTATATGGTAGAAATGGATATCATATATCTCTTATGAGATATAATGTGCTCTAACAAAACAAAGTAGTTTTGTGAGATAAGCAGTACAAGGCAGTAACTTGATTAATAATAGGGACTGCCTGCCTTTTTGAAAAATTGAGAATCTAATTTTGTACTGCTTCTATTAATTTGCTATTCTTGCCGGATGAAAGAACTCGGAGCGCATTTACTGAAATGGTATCAACAAAACAGGCGGGAGCTGCCCTGGCGTGAAACTTCCGACCCGTATGCCATCTGGCTTTCCGAAATAATATTACAGCAAACCCGTGTTAGTCAAGGGCTGCCTTACTACCAGCGGTTTATAAAAACCTTTCCTGCGGTAAACGATCTCGCTGCCGCTTCACAAGATAGCGTGTTTAAGCTTTGGCAGGGACTGGGTTACTATCGACGGGCTGAAAACATGATGAAAACGGCTCATATTGTTGCCACCGGATATGATGGCGTTTTTCCAAAATCCTATTCCGAATTGCTAACGCTTCCCGGCATAGGCGACTATACAGCAGCGGCTATTGCTTCCATAGCCTATGGCGAAAAGGTAGCAGTAGTTGATGGTAATGTGTATCGGGTGTTGAGCAGGCTGTTTGGCATTAAAACGGTTATTCAAAGTGGACAGGCTAAAAAGGAGTTTACCGGACGGATGCTTACCCTTATGGATGACACTCATCCCGGAACTTTTAACCAGGCAGTAATGGAGTTTGGGGCTCTTTATTGTGTACCCGGACTACCCGATTGCGAAAAGTGTATTTTTATGAACCGATGCCACGCGCACATTAGTCAAAAAGTTCAGGAATTTCCGGTAATTAAACCCAAGGTAAAAAAGAAAAAACGGTTTATCTATTATCTAATTGTTGAGTGGAACCATCATTTCATCCTTAATCATCGTAAAAAAAATGAAATTTGGAAAGGCCTCTACGATTTTCCATCGATGGAGTACAGCAGTAAACAAGACGAGGAAACCTTGCTGGAAAGGATTAATAAGATGAGTTACCTCGATCCCGAAGCAATAAAAGTGGCTACTCCTTTTTCAAAGATATACAAACACCAACTAACACATATTGATATTACGGCTCAATTTATCAGAATACAATCTGAAAAAAAACCAGCACTTTCCCATGAAACATCATTGCAACTGGTTTCCGGCGACATGCTTTCATCATTTGCCGTATCAAGGTTGGTGGATCGTTTTTTAGAAGAGGAAATCTAACTGCTCCAATCTGAGAAATCACGACCGTATATTTGAAGTGTATCAAATACCGGGATTAAAAATGCAGATTCTTCCTTTCAAATAGGAGCAGCCATCCCACCCCAATGGTGATAGAGGCATCGGCAATATTAAAAATCGGGCGAAAAAAGATAAAATGGTTGTCGGGGCCAAACAGAAAGCCGGGCATCCACGAGGGAGCCTGAGAACGGGCGATATCAACCAACGGAAAATAGAGCATATCTACCACCTTGCCATGTAAAAATGAGGCGTAGCCATGCACGTCGCCCGAGGCAAAAGTGGCCAGGGTATGATAGGTGCTGTGAGTAAAAATCATTCCATAAAACGCACTATCGATAATGTTTCCCAGAGCTCCCGCCAGAATGAGTGAGGCACTAAACTCAAGCCCCTTGTGGTTTCCTTTGCGGGTGAGAAAAAAGAGGTAAACCACTATTCCCAATACCGCAACAATACGAAACACACTAAGAAACAATTTTCCCCACTGACCGGCAAATTCCAAGCCAAAGGCCATACCGTTATTTTCGGTAAAATAGAGTTTAAACCAATGGCCGATTACAGGCATTTCTTCGCCCAGCGTAAAGTGCAGTTTAATCCAAATTTTTAGCCATTGGTCTAAAACCAAAACGACCAAAGTGATGAGAAAAGTTTTCTTCAAAAGTTCGCGGTTATAAAATTTGGTATCGTATTACTTATGAGTATTTCCCTGATTAAGCTTGGCATCTATACTTAGGGTGGCATGGGGTACTGCTCTGAGTCGTTCTTTGCTGATAAGCTTACCGGTGGCGCGACAAATCCCGTAGGTTTTGTTTTCGATGCGTACCAGTGCTGCTTCCAAGCCTTTAATAAAGCGCTCCTGACGTGCAGCAAACTGTCGGTTTTCTTCTTTCGACAAAACATTCTGCCCCTCTTCCAACACCTTAAAGGTGGGTGATGTATCGTTGATTGAATTATCGCCCGAGTTGGTATAGGCATCGGTCAGCAACTTAAAATCATTGTTTGCTTTTTTCAATTTCTCAAGGATGATGGCTTTAAATTCCTCCAGCTCCTCATCCGAGTATCGTGTCTTTTTTGTTTCCGTCGTACTCATATCCTATCGTTTTTTTGGTTAAAAAAGAATTTATAAAGATAAAAAAATTCTTTTTGTAATAACAGCTAATTTTATTTTTCCTTTTTATGTATGGCAATTTTTGCGGTAATTCCGTCAATCAGTTCGGGTTCGTGCGTGATTTCATCAAGTTTTTCAACCATTTCGAGCTCTGCGAGCGTTTCTGAGCAGATATACTCTGTGAAAGCAGTAAATGCTTCCTCCGTCTCTTTGTTCTTTTCAATGGTTAGCACGATGTGATCGGTAACCTCCAGGCCGGTTTCTTTTCTGATGTTTTGAACCCGGTTAACCAGTTCACGGGCAAGCCCTTCCTGTTTTAGTTCCGGTGTTATTGAAATATCCAATGCTACCGTTAGGTTTCCCTGATTAGCAACAATCCATCCGGGAATATCTTCGGTAGAGATTTCAACATCTTCGGGAGTGATTACCACTTCCTGCTCGTTAATGGTTAGGTGATACTCCTTTTCTTGTTCCAGTTTCTTAATATCATCCTGATTAAAACCGTTGAAGGATGCAGCTATCTGTTTCATTAGTTTACCGTAGCGTGGTCCCAATGTTTTAAAGTTGGGTTTAATTTTTTTAACCAGCACCCCCGAATCTTCTGTAATGTACTCGATAGATTTTACGTTAACTTCCGACAAGATGAGCTTTTCAACGGCCTGAACCTGTGTTTTAAATTTTCCGTTTAAAACCGGAATCATAATTTTGTTTAGCGGCTGGCGTACACGGTTATTACTTTTCTTACGCAACGACAACGCCATGGATGATATTTGCTGTGCCAGCTCCATGCGCTCTTCAAGATCTTTGTCAATCATTGTTTCATCTACCAATGGGAAGTCGGTAAGATGCACCGAGATATCGTCAAATCTGTTGGAAATATTGTTCAGATCGGTGAACAGCCTGTCGGCAAAAAAGGGTGCAATGGGTGCCATCAGTTGTGCTACCACTTCCATGCTGCGGTAGATGGTTTGGTAAGCAGCAATCTTTTCTTTACTGTAGTCTCCTTTCCAAAATACTCTTCTCGAAAGGCGCACGTACCAGTTGCTTAAGTGCTCGTTTACAAAGTACTGAATGGCACGGCCGGCTTTGGTTGGCTCGTAGTTGGCGTAAGCTTCATCCACTATTTTAATTAGTGAATTTAATTCTGATAGAATCCAACGGTCGAGTTCGCTGCGTCTTTCAAAAGGCATCTCTTCTTC
This sequence comes from Bacteroidota bacterium, assembly GCA_003650425.1. Classification (GTDB taxonomy): domain Bacteria; phylum Bacteroidota; class Bacteroidia; order Bacteroidales; family F082; genus B16-G9. The sequence continues at coordinate 15,756 of QMPP01000051.1, forward strand.
GCGGTAAGTAAAGCCATCGATATTGGCATAGAGGGCGAAGAAAGCATAGGTATTATACAGTGTTCCAAAAAATTTTCTTCTCACTTCGTCGATGCCGCCAAGGTCAAATTTCAGGTTATCCCAGGGTTGTGAATTGGTCA
>QMPP01000052.1 GCA_003650425.1 Bacteroidota bacterium
ACCTCTTACGGAGCCTTTATCGACCTTGGTGGCGTTGACGGTCTGGTTCACATTACTGATCTTTCATGGGGTCGTATCAACCATCCTGAAGAGGTTGTTGAACTGGATCAGAAACTCAAAGTTGTTATCCTCGACTTCGACGAAAATAAAAAACGTATTGCCCTTGGTCTCAAACAGCTTACCCCTCATCCATGGGATTCGCTGGATACCAACCTCAAAATTGGTGATAAAGTTAAAGGTAAAGTGGTTGTTATCGCCGATTACGGCGCATTCATCGAGATTGCTCCCGGTGTTGAAGGTTTGATTCACGTTTCTGAAATGTCATGGTCGCAACACCTGCGCACCGCCAAAGACTTCCTGAAAGTTGGTGACGAAGTAGAAGCCGTTATCCTGACCCTCGACCGCGACGAGCGCAAAATGTCGCTGGGCATGAAACAGCTCATTCCTGATCCATGGGAAAAAATCAGCGAAAGGTATCCTGTTGGCAGCAAACATACTGCTTCGGTTCGCAACTTTACCAACTTTGGTATTTTTGTAGAAATTGAAGAGGGTGTTGACGGTTTAATTCACATCAGCGATCTTTCATGGTCGAAAAAAATCAAGCATCCTGCCGAATTCACTAAAATTGGTGAAGACATTGAGGTAGTTGTTTTGGATGTTGATGTTGAAAACCGCCGCTTAAGCCTCGGACACAAACAGCTGGAAGAAAATCCCTGGGATGTATTTGAAACCGTATTTGAAGTAGGCTCGGTGCATCAGGGAACAGTTATCAGTGCCAACGACAAAGGTGCTATTGTTGCGCTTCCTTATGGTGTTGAAGGATTCGCTCCCGGTCGTCACTTGAAAAAACAAGATGGCTCAACCGCTAAAGTTGATGAGCAGTTAGACTTCAAAGTTATCGAGTTTTCAAAAGAGAATAAGAAAATTATCATCTCTCATACCCGTACCTTCGAAGAAGATCCAAGAGCTGCTAAAAAAGCAGATGAGCACAAGCATAAATCGGAGAAGAAACAAACCAGCCAGGGCGTTAAAAAGCTTAACGAAAAAGTTGAAAAAACCACACTTGGTGACATCTCCGGTCTTGCCGACCTAAAATCAAAACTTGAAAAAGGTGAAAAAAAATAGTCTTTTAAGTTTTTAGAATAGTAAAATCCCCCGCGGCTACCGTGGGGGATTTTTTAATCCTATACCTCAATTTGAAAAAGATTTCCAGCCTTAAACAACTTCAATTTAACAAAACATCAAAATACAAATTTAATACATTATTATCATGGGGTCAACACTATTAATTTTCGTTTTCGGAGCATTTTTTGGGCTAATCCTGCAATATGCCGGGCTTAACAGGTACAACACCATCAGCGGGCAGGCACTACTAAAAAACAACACTGTTGTTAAAACAATATTGGTTGCCATTGGCTTGGGTGCTATTTTACTTAGTATAACCACAGGTTTGGGGTTATCGCAATTTCATGTAAAGCCCTTTATTACCGGCGGGCTGATTTTTGGAGGACTGATTTTTGGCGCCGGGATGGCCATTTTGGGCTATTGCCCGGGAACAATGGCCGTATCGCTGGGCGAAGGTTCGATGGATGCACTTATTGGAATTATTGGCGGGCTGTTTGGCGGATTAGTCTTCACTTTAGTGCTGCCAGCCATTAAACCTGTTTTAGGACCTGACCTGGGAAAACTCTCGGCGTACACACTTGCAGGAAGCTTTTCATTCATCTATTATTTAATGGTAATTGTTATAGGCCTTTTAATTATTTATGCTGCCTTTTACATTCATCTTAAAGAAAAATCGGTTGACAAAAAATGGATTTATGCCGGCGTCGCACTGGCACTTCTCGACGTAATTGTATTTTTGTCTGCAACCACCAACCGGCCCATCGGAGCATCCACCAGTTATCCCTGGCTGGCAGATGCCGTTACAGGGTTAACCAACAATAACTACTTTCAAAAAATAAGCACACCGGGATCGTGGGAAGCAATATTTTTACTGGGAGCCATGGTAGCTGCCTTTATCGGGTCATTGATAAAGGGTGATTTTAAATTAATTCTGGTACATGATAATTGGAAAAAATACAAAAATAATGCAGCCGGCTCCAGAGCGATTTGGGCTTTTGTTGGTGGTTTTATTTTGATATTTGGCGCACGAATGGCAGGAGGATGCACTAGTGGCCACGTTATTTCGGGAGGCATACAGATGGCCTTTAGCAGCTTCACCTTTGGTATTTTTATGTTTATGGGGTTGATTATTACTGGAAAAGTGTTTTTCAACACTAAAGTTGATTAACGCTTAAGCTATCACTTAAAAATAAATTTTCTCATCCCTCTTTTTCATCATTTGTTTTTACTACTTTGCACCTTTATTTGCATAGTTGTTGTCATTAATGCAATGTTTTGATTGAAAAGAGATACTATTATGGGAAAAGTTCGTTTTGTTATTTTTATCGTTGCCTTATTATTACTCTCTAACCGTGGGTTTTCCCAGAAAACAAACAACGCCACCGTCAGGGGTTTTGTTTACGAAACCGAAACCGGTGAACCGGCCATGTTTTGCAACGTATCTTTGGATGGAACAACCTACGGAGCCTCTACCGATATAAACGGCTATTTTCTTATCTCAAAGGTTCCTCCCGGAAAATATACACTGGTGGTTACTTACCTTGGGTTTGATACCGTTAGAAGCAACGTTAACTTAATAAATGGTGAAATCCTAACACGCAATTATCACCTTAAAACCTCCTCGGTACAACTGCAAATGGTTGAAGTAAATGCTGAACGACAAGCTTCCCGTACCCAGACAAAAACTTCGGTAGTAAGCATTGCTCCCAAAGCCATTAAGCAGATTCCAAGTATCGGCGGGCAGGCCGATATTGCTCAATATTTACAGGTTGTTCCGGGTGTTGTTTTTACCGGCGACCAGGGAGGACAGTTTTATATTCGTGGGGGTTCACCCATTCAAAACAAAGTAATTCTGGATGGCATGACCATTTACAATCCGTTTCACTCTATCGGGCTGTTTTCGGTTTTTGAAACCGACCTCATCAGAAACGCCGACATATACACCGGAGGTTACAACGCCAATTATGGCGGAAGAATATCTTCCATCATTGATATCACCTATAAAGATGGAAATAAACACCGAATTTCCGGAGCTGTTGGCGCCAGTACTTTTGGCGCACGACTTCTGTTAGAAGGACCCATTATCAAGGCCACCGACAAAAACAAAACCAGCTTAACACTTACGCTGTCAGCAAAAAACTCTTATCTTGCTCAAAGCTCCAAAGTGCTTTACAAATACATTAACGAAGATGGTTTGCCGTTTAACTATACTGATCTGTATGGCAAGATGACCCTCAACGGATCCAATGGCAGTAAAGTAAGCCTGTTTGGTTTTAATTTCAAGGATAACGTATTGCAATACAAATCCATTTCCGATTTTGGATGGAACTCATGGGGAGCAGGGGGTAACTTTGTGGTAATACCGGGTAGTTCACCCATACTTATCGAAGGGCTGTTTGCTTACTCCGAATACCAAAGCCGTATAAACTCATCAGCGCTTTCACCACGAAGTAGTTTTATCGGTGGCTTTAACGGCAAAATCGACTTCACCTATTTCTTCGGGAAAAACGAAATGAAATACGGGGTAGAGCTACAAGGCTACCGTACCGATTACTCGTTTCAGGGAGCCAACGATGTTTCTATCAGCGAAATAGAAAACTCCACCCAGTTGGGAGCCTACATTAAATACAAAACTACCATCGGTAAGTTGATTATTGAACCGGGTTTCAGAGTTGAATGGTACGCTTCTATGTCGGAAGTGTCGCCCGAACCGCGCCTCTCGATAAAATACAACGTTACCGACTATTTCAGACTCAAATTTGCCGGAGGGATGTATTCGCAGAATTTCGTAGCTGCCAGCTCCGACCGCGATGTGGTTAACCTGTTTTATGGATTCCTGACCAGCCCTACCAACATCCCATCCAATTTTGATGGCAAACCTGTAATTTCAAAACTTCAAAAAGCCGACCACGCCATTTTAGGTGCCGAATTTGATTTGGGAAAACATATTAATCTTAACCTCGAAAGTTATTACAAATACTTCCCTCAGCTAACCAACATCAACCGACAAAAAATTTACAACGAGAACAGTGCCCCTCCCGGTGCCACCGACCTGCAAACCAAAGATTATATTTTGGAAAAGGGAAATGCTTACGGCCTCGATTTCCTGTTAAAATACAATGCCAGAAAAGTTAACGTATGGTTTGTTTACTCGTTGGGCTATGTTCATCGCATGTTTGAAAACGATGAAGCTAATTTGATTAGTTACACGCCTCATTTCGACAGGCGTCACAACATTAATTTCGTGTTTTCATACGTTACCGGTTCAAAAAAACAATGGGAGTTGAATGCGCGCTGGAATCTCGGTACCGGATTTCCGTTTACACAGGTGCAGGGCTTTTACGAACATCTATCTATGCCCGGCGGCGTTAATACCGACTACATTACCGAAAACGGACAGCTGGGGTTAATATATGGCGAGCTGTATGGTGGCAGGCTTCCTGTTTATCATCGCCTGGACCTTGACTTTAAACGCAATTTCTTTTTTAGCAAAAACAGCAAGCTGGTTGTCGATTTAAGCATCATTAACGTTTACAACCGAAAAAATATTTTTTATGTTGATTTGGTTTCAGGCGAGGTGGTTTACCAGTTACCCTTTATGCCCAGCTTTGGCATTAATTATTACTTTTAAGATCTCAAAATAAGAATTACAAAAACCCCACTAAACGAGGTATTTCGGCGCTTACTATTTACGATGTACGAATTCGATGTACGATATCCGATTTTTCATGAAATTCCAAATCACAAATTCCAAAAAACAAACAAGTACCAATATCAAAATAAAAATTACCCAAACCCATTGAACGAGGGAGTTTCGGTTTTTTGAAAATTAGTATTTCGACATTATTTGGTTTTTGGTGCTTGTATTTTGGTGCTTAAAATTTACGATGTACGATATCCAATAGTTTTATTTAGCAGAGTTTTATGATGTAAAACACCGAATATCAAACACCAATTTTAGAAGCAACTCCAAACTCTTAACTTTAGGCATTTTAGGCACTCGAAGTACTCTAGGCACTTTTGATTGTGACTAATTTAATCAAGTTTGGCACCACACTTTTTGCAATAAACAGCATCGTCATCGTGCTGATCGAACAGGCAGCTTTGGCAAACCTGCGTATTGGAATGTGACTTCTTGTTACTGCTGTACACTTCAGCAGTAATTATCCCGGTAGGAACAGCAATAATGGCATACCCCACAATCATAAGCAGGGCTGCAATACTTTGCCCTAAAACGGTTTGCGGTGCGATATCACCGTATCCCACCGTGGTAATGGTTACAATGGCCCAATAGATAGAAACCAGTATACTGGTAAAACCGTGTTCGGGTCCCTCCACGATATACATAAGCGAACCAACAATAATTACAATAGCAACTACCGCTTCCAGAAAAACAATAATTTTTGCCCGACTGTTTTTCAAAGCACTGGTCAGCGTGTCGGCAGCTTTTACGTAACGGGCTAATTTAAGCACCCTGAACACCCTAAGCATTCGCAGTACCCGAATAATTACCAACACATGCGAACCGGTCAAAAAGATAGCGAGGTAGGTTGGCACAATAGCGACAAAATCGATGATACCAAAAAAGCTGAAAATATATCTGAAAGGCTTATCCACCGTGTAGATACGCAGAAAGTACTCCACCGTAAACAAGATGGTTAAAACCCATTCGATATAATAAAACAGGTCGCCGTACTTTACACTCAGGGCAGACTCGCTACTTAATATAACTACCACAACACTGAGAAGAATGGCAATCAGTAAAACAATGTCAAACGCTTTACCCATGGGCGTGTCGGCCTCGAAAATTATTTCGTGAAGCCTTTTCCTGAAACTACTCCTGCTATCCATATTACTATTTTACCACGAAACTAAACTATTTTTTTAAACATCTCTTTTTTTACCATTAAGCCGGGTTCTGATAACCTGGTAATTTGACCAGTTACCTGCCATCTCTTTGGTACGATACACATTTCTCAAGGCATAAACCAAAAACAGCAGGTCATCGCCATTAAAAGTTCAATATTAATCAATAATTATTCTAAATAATTATTATCTTTGTGCAAAATAATGATAAAAACTTTAAAACTATGAAAAAAATAATTCTGTTATCGGCCATGCTTTTTACCGCAGCCATCTTTATAAGCATCTCTGCCACCGAAGATATTGTAAACAATACTATTCCCGGTAATGAAAAATATGTTGTTCCTGAAAAGGTACAAGCAATTATTGAAAACAAATGTTTCGATTGCCATAATTCCAATTCAAAAAACATGAAAGGCAAAATGAAGCTTAAGTTCGATAAAATGGCCGAATTAAAAACCCATAAACTGATCGGAAAGCTTGATAACATATCGGAAGCCGTTACCGAAGGCGATATGCCACCGAAAAAGGCTATCAAAAAGTATCCGGATTTAAAACTGACAGCTGAGGAAATAAAAACACTTTCTGCTTGGTCGAACGGGCTAATTTCAAAAATTGCCGGAGAATAATGTTATATTTGTCTGTCAATCAAAACTAATTGATCATGAACAAGCTCCTGGTTGCCCTTTTTGCCGTTTTTGTAATTATTCAGTTTATTCCGGCCAATTTACCGGTTATTGTAAAGAAAAACCGAGATGATTTAATGGCCACAGTCCATGTACCGGATAATATTGCCCAAATGCTAAAGACTTCCTGTTACGACTGCCATTCCAACGAAACAAGCTACCCGTGGTACTCGTATGTTGCCCCTGTTTCGTTTTTGGTTAGCCACGATACCCGCGAAGGACGAAGAAAGCTGAACTTCTCCATCTGGAATAACCTGTCTAAAGTTAAAAAAGCAAAATACCTTGATAACATCACCGAAGAAGTTTCGGAAGGTGAGATGCCCATGGTAATCTACACCTACCTGCACAGCGGCTCAAAGCTTTCAGAAAAAGACAGGGAAGAGATTGCGGCCTGGGCTGACAATTATGCCGAAAGCCTGTTTGATGATTAACCGGCTAAAATCAGTTTAAGCAAAAGTGATGTTGTACCCGACATCACTTTTTGTATTTTTGTACCCTAATTAATGATTTATGAACCCCACCGACGACTATTTTTATTTGGGCAGGATTACCAAAGTACACGGTAATAACGGTGAAATTACAGCCTATCTGGATGTGGATAACCCGCTGGAATACGCATCACTCGACATGGCTTTTCTAAGCATCAATAATGCCTTGATACCCTATTTTATCGAAAGTATTAAAATCCTTAACAACAAAGCTTTCATTGCTTTTGAAGGAATCGACGACATGGAAAAAGCGAGCGATTTAGTTAAAACCGAACTCTATCTTCCTCTTACATTGCTTCCCAAACTAACCGGTAATAAATTTTATTATCATGAGGTTGAAGGTTTCACCATCGTTGATAAACAATTTGGAGAAATCGGCACGTTAAAAGAGATTCTTGATTATCCCAACCAATCGGTTATGCAGGTTTTTCATAACGATAAAGAGGTACTTATTCCGGTTAACGATGATATCATTACCAAGGTTGATCGCGAAAGCAAAACCATTTTTGTAAATGCTCCGGAGGGCCTTATCGGGATTTATCTCAACGCCTGATTATGAAAGAAGAATCGGACAAGCAAAAGCCTTTTCATTTTAAACAATTTTCGTTGTTTCACCATCAATCAACCATGAAGGTGGGCACCGATGCCGTTTTACTGTCGGCCTGGGCAGATGTCAATAATGCTGATTCTATCCTGGATGTGGGTACCGGCTCCGGAATTATCGCCATGATGATGGCTGCCCGAAGCAAAGCCGGGGTAGATGCCGTAGAAATTGACCCGGCTTCCTGCCATGAGGCAGAAGAGAACTTTGCACGGTCGCCTTTTAACAATCGGCTTAAATTATTCAGACAAGACTTTACAACATTTGCATCAAAAACAAACCTGCGTTACGACCTGATAATAAGCAACCCGCCCTTTTTCATCAACGACATGAAATCGGAGAATCTGCAAAAAAATAATGCCCGCCATACCGACACCCTCTCTTATAAAGATTTGTGTCAGGGCACGGCACACCTGTTAAGTTCAAACAGCCGGTTTTGTGTGGTGCTGCCATACACCGAAAGCAAATATTTTATTGATATAGCACTACAGAACAACCTCTTTCTTGCAAAAAAAATGCTGATCTTTCCAAAACCTTGCAGCCGGCCAAACCGCGTTAATATGGAGTTTGTTAAAAACAAACCCGGTAATACAGAAGAAGAAAAATTTATTATTCGTAACGAAAACGGAAACTTTACCCAACAATACGTAGATTTGCTGAGTAATTATTATATTTCGATTAAACCATGAAAAGTATTATTAAGCCCTTTCTTTACATCCTGATAGTCGCGGGACTCTTTTCCTGCGCCAACGTCCGGCAACCCGAAAAAAAACCGCTTCGCATCGCCATATCCAAAATGCACCGCAAACACACCTACTCCAACTGGCTCCATCGTTACGACACCACCATTCAGCTTTACAACATGTATCCGCTGGGAGTTGACTCCGCCATTGGCTTTGCAAAAACAGTGGATGGTATTTTAATAACCGGTGGTGCCGATGTATTTCCCGGATACTATGGAAAAATCAACGACACCGCCCGGTGCGGAAAGTTTGACCGCTACCGCGACAGCCTTGAAATAGCTTTAATCCATTATGCCATTGACCACAAAATACCGCTTATAGGTGTTTGTCGTGGTGAGCAGATTATCAACGTAGCGCTGGGAGGCTCATTAATTATTGATATTCCAACCGATTGGGATACCGTGGTAAAACACGCCAGCAAAGACTGGAAACTGCAATGGCACGAAGTGAATATTGTTCCCAACACTCTGATGGCAGCTATTAGCGGCCAACCCCATGGAACCGTATCAAGCAGCCATCACCAGGCTATCGAAAAACTTGGGAAAGAGCTCCGCATATCTGCCTATGCTCCCGACAGCATTCCCGAAGCCATTGAATGGTCAACCCGCGGTAGCAAAGGTTTTTTAATGGCCACCCAGTGGCACCCTGAGCACATGGACACCCTGTCTCCCTTTTCGGCACCTTACGCCAAACTGTTTATAAAAGAAGCGGGCAGCTACAAACGAAATCTTCATCCTCAACGTTAATTGTTAACCATCAAATAAATATTGTATGCGTTACATCTTTATAGCAACTGTTTTTACGCTGATGAGCTTTAGCAGCTTAATCAAGGCACAAACCAATCCCGGCGATTCGGCGGTTAGAGCATTTATTCCCAACTTCACCTTTGCATACCAGTTTCCGGGCAAGGATATGGCAGCTGATTTTGGCTCCAACGCCACCATTGGAGGCGGGTTCTTTTATAAAAGCAAAACCAATGTATTGCTTTCGCTCGACTTCAATTACCTCTTTGGAGGAACCATCAAAAATGAACAACAGATACTCTCGATGGTGCTTAACAGCGACGGTTACATCATTGATGGTAACGGTACTTACGCGCTATACGCCGTGTACGAACGCGGATTTTCCTTTAATGCAAGAATTGGTAAAATATTGAACCTGTTAAGTGTTAATCCTAACTCGGGCATAATGATTATGGGTGGGGCAGGTTATCTTTCCCATTTTGTAAAAATTGATAATCAGCACCATACGGCTCCGCAAATCAGCGGCGATTACGCCCTGGGCTACGACCACTTAAGAGGAGGTTTAGCCTTCAATCAGTTTATCGGATACTATTTTCTGGGGAACTCAAGAATCCTGAATTTTTATGCCGGCTTTGAGTTTTATCAGGCTTTTACCCGAAGCCTCCGCGATTACAGTTTCGACCTGATGAAAAAAGATACTCAAAAGTACACCGACCTTTTTTTCGGTTTTAAAATAGGCTGGATGATACCGGTTTATAAAAGAGCACCCCGCAAATTCTACTATTATTAACCATCGATGCATCTGATTTACAACATATCCATTCAGCTTTACCTGTTAGCCATCAAGGTGGCGGCCCTGTTTAATCCAAAGGCAAAACAATGGTTACAGGGAAGAAAAAACCTTTTTGAAGAGTTGCAGCAGAGCATCACCAATGAGGATGAAATAATTTGGTTTCATGTGGCAAGTCTTGGTGAATTTGAACAGGGAAGACCACTTATGGAGAAGGTTAAAGAATCATTTCCGGGCCATAAAATTCTGTTAACCTTCTTCTCCCCTTCGGGATATGAAGTCAAGAAAAGTTATAAAGGCGCCGATTACATCTTTTATCTTCCCATGGATACCCAATCCAACGCCAGAAAATTTGTTTCCATCGTTAAACCGAAAATGGTCATCTTCGTTAAGTACGAATTTTGGTTTAACTACATCAACGAACTATACATCAACAAAATTCCCCTGTTGATGATTTCGGTCATTTTCAGGCCATCACAACATTTTTTTCAGTTTTGGGGAAGATGGTTCCGCAAGCAACTCAGCAAGATTACATGGTTTTATGTACAGAACAAACAGTCCATTGATCTGCTAAAAAATATCAACATCTATCATGCTGACAAGAGTGGCGACACCCGTTTCGACAGGGTAAAAGCGTTGGCCAATGAGCAGCACAACATCCCGGCGGTAGAGCGTTTTAAAGGCAAAAATCTTTTAATGGTAGCCGGCTCATCATGGCCTCCCGATGAAGATATTTTGAAATATGTCCTGGAGAAGTCAGCTAAACCTTTCAAGCTGATTGTTGCACCCCATGTGGTAAACAACTCGCACGTTAGTGAACTACAACAAAAATTTGCTCCATGGAACCCCATCCTGTTTACCGACTTTGACAGCTCCTTTTCAAAGGAATCAGCCGTTCTTATCCTAAACACCACCGGTATTCTGTCACAAATTTATCGCTATGCCGATATCAGTTATGTGGGTGGTGGTTTTGGCGCTGGCATTCACAACCTGTTGGAACCGGCAACCTACGGACAACCCGTGCTGTTTGGCCCTAACTTCAAGAAGTTTCAGGAAGCCCACGACCTCATTGATATTAAAGCAGGCTATCCAATCTCAAACAAGGAAGAGACCCTGAAAACCATTGATTTGTTATTGGGTGATGATGCCCTTAGGGCCGGGATTGGCAACAAGGCCAAAAAGTATGTTACTGATAATGCCGGAGCCACGGATATCGTGCTCAATAAAATCAAGGAGTTTATTGTTGAGCCGTCAACCGTCAATAAACTTTAATCCCCGTTTCATATTCTTCTTTTCATATCCGTTTGTTTACTATTTTTGCACCTCTTAAAAATAAAAACAATAACCGATGGAGATTCCCAGCAAATACAACCCTGCCAACACCGAAGATAAGTGGTACAGCTACTGGTTAGAAAAAAAATATTTTCATTCCGAGCCCGACGATCGCGAGCCCTACACCATTGTAATTCCGCCTCCCAATGTTACCGGCGTATTACACATGGGCCACATGCTCAACAACACGTTGCAGGATGTAATGATTCGCCGTGCACGGATGCAGGGCAAAAATGCCTGCTGGGTTCCGGGTACCGACCATGCCTCCATTGCCACCGAAGCCAAGGTAGTAAACAAACTGAAAGAAGAGGGTATTAAAAAAGAAGATATCGGCCGCGACACATTTTTGGAGCATGCCTGGGAATGGAAAGAGAAACATGGTGGCATCATCCTGGAACAACTCAAAAAGCTGGGAGCTTCGTGCGATTGGGACAGAACAAAATTTACCATGGATCCCGATTTGTATGAATCGGTCATTGATACCTTTATCGACCTGTACAACAAAGGGCTAATCTATCGTGGTGTGAGAATGGTTAACTGGGACCCAAGCGCCCAAACAGCCGTTTCCGACGAAGAGGTTATCCATAAAGAGGTTCCCGGAAAGCTTTACTACCTGCGTTATCAGGTGGAAGGTGAAGAGGATTATATTACCATCGCTACCACACGCCCCGAAACCATTTTGGGAGATACTGCCGTTTGTGTTCATCCCGAAGATGAACGGTTTAAAAAATTTCATGGCAAAAAGGTAATCGTGCCGTTGGTAAATCGTGCCGTACCAATTATTACCGACGAATATGTAGACCGTGAGTTTGGAACAGGAGCCTTAAAAATTACTCCCGCCCACGATATCAACGACTACGAAATTGGCATTAAACACAAGCTGGAGACCATCGACATCTTTAATGATGACGGAACCCTTAACGAAGCGGCTCAGCTGTTCGTGGGTAAAGACCGTTTTGTTGTTCAAAAAGAGATTGTTCCCGAGCTGGAGAAAGCCGGCAACCTGGTTAAAATTGAGGACTATAACCACAATGTGGGTTTTAGCGAGCGAACCAACGCTGTTATCGAGCCAAAACTCTCGCTGCAATGGTTTCTGAAGATGCATGATTTGGCCAAACCGGCGCTGGATGTGGTCATGAATGATGAAATCAAGTTTCATCCTGCCAAATTTAAAAACACCTACAAACACTGGATGGAGAATGTACGCGACTGGTGTATTTCCCGTCAGCTGTGGTGGGGACAGCGCATCCCGGTTTATTACCTCTCCAATGGCGAAATGGTGGTGGCCAAATCGAAAGAGGAAGCACTGGAAAAAGCCAGAACCAAACTCAACCGGCCGGAGCTTACCGCCAACGATTTAAAACAGGATGAAGATGTAATGGATACCTGGTTTTCATCATGGCTGTGGCCCATTAGCGTTTTCGATGGAATTCGCCACCCCGACAACCAAGAGATTAACTACTACTACCCTACCAACGATTTGGTAACGGGTCCTGACATTATCTTTTTCTGGGTTGCCCGTATGATTATGGCCGGCAAAGAGTACAGGAACGAGATTCCTTTTAAAAATGTTTACTTCACCGGTATTGTCCGTGATAAGCTGGTCAGAAAAATGTCGAAAACTCTTGGCAATTCACCCGACCCTATCAAGCTAATTAACCAATATGGCGCCGACGGTGTCAGGGTTGGCATGCTCTTAACCGCTCCTGCCGGTAACGACCTCCCCTTCGACCCTGCCTTATCGGAACAAGGAAGAAATTTCAGTAACAAAATATGGAATGCACTTCGGCTGGTAAAAGGTTGGGATGTGAATGACACGATTCAACAACCCGAGCATAGCAAGCTGGCTATTCAATGGTTTGAAGCCCGGTTTAATCAGGCTTTGGCATCCATTGAAGACCATTTTTCAAAATACCGTATCTCCGATGCACTAATGACAACCTATAAACTGATTTGGGACGACTTCTGCTCGTGGTATCTCGAAATGATTAAACCTCCCTACCAGAAACCGGCCGACAAAGCCACCTACGAAGCTACCATCGGTTTTTTTGAAAAACTGATGAAGGTACTTCATCCCTTTATGCCTTTCATCACGGAAGAGATTTGGCATCTTTTAACAGATCGAAACGAAGGGGACGATATCATTATTGCTACGATGCCCTCTGCCATGCCCTTCGACCAAAAAATTATTGACGCTTTTGCCCGGGCTTCGGAAATTATTCTGGGCATTCGTAACGTACGCAAGGATAAAAATATTGCCAATAAAGAGCAGGTTGAACTGAAAGTAAAAGAGGGGGCAACTGCCGACTGTATGCTTTATCCTGTTGTAGCCAAAATGGGCAACCTCAACAGCATTGAAAAAGTGGCTGAGCAACCTTCGGGAGCCATCACCTTTATTGTCGGATCGCAGGAATTTTACATCCCGCTGGCCGGCACCATTGATGTGGAAGCAGAGTTAAAAAAACTTAATGATGAGCTAAAATATACCAAAGGGTTTATGAATTCCGTTTCCAAAAAACTTTCTAACGAACGCTTTGTAAACAATGCTCCTGAAGCTGTAGTTGACAAAGAGCGCCGGAAGCTTGCTGATGCGGAAGCACGCATCAAAGTACTGGAAGAGCAGATAAAAAATCTGGGATAGTATTTTGAAATAGGTAAGCTTAATATTCCTGTTTTGTGCGAGTGCGTCCGCTTCGACAGGCTCAGCGGACGATACTGCTATGGTGCGTACAGACTTTCTTACTTCTAAATTCTTTGATTTATTATTACATGTTTTCAGTAAATAACGACCGTATCGGTTGAACGATTTGGTACAATAAACGTATCTCTTCCGTTATTAGTCAAGATGATTAAGCATCCAGCCCATTTTAGCCAAAGAAGGAGGAGCGACCGCTGTTTGACTGTAAAGGGCAACGGTTTCTTCGAGAATGCTAAAAGCACGGTTGTAATCTTTTTCACTGTTGTTAAATTGAGAGGCGTAGAAAAGGAAAAGAGAAATACCGGAAGTGCCTCCTAAAAAACTCACTAAATCAGATATTGTATTTTTCACAGAGAACAATTCTGTTTGTATATTTTTTTGATAAAAAAATCATTTTTCATTTTTCAATTTGTAACTTTAAACAACTTCTATATGAATTATTCATTGAAGTTTAATTTAATCCGAAATAATTCTTTTTTATTATGAATGTGATTATATTTTATACAATAGAAGTAGCCATTATTTATTTGTGGATTTATTGGAAATAAAACTGGTATTTCCTTTTTGTAATTTATTTCTCCCGTTCTTAAGTTAATGTTTGCCACCCTAAATACACTACTTTCATAGATTGTATAAATTTTTTTCTGAAAATAATCGGTTATAAAAATAGGTTTCCACTCCTTATCAAAATTATATTTAGCATCTATTGTTTCTATTTTTTGCAAGTTGTCATTAAAGATTTCTATTTGATTTCTTGAGTATTCCATAAAATAAATTGAATCTTTTAGCTTTATTAATGGTTGATTTGATGGAGGGTTCATAATTTCTTTTTCAAAACGCAGCCTTGCCGTAATGTCTCCTTTAAATCCATTTTTTTTCAACCATTGAATATATTGGTATGATTCTCTTTCCTTTGGTAATTCATTGATGTTTATAACATTGATTAACGTTTTATCATTCTTATTATAAGCTAAATATTTAACAAAATATTTACTCACTTGTTGTTTTACTATAATATATTTAGTTGTTTCAAAAATAAATCTGCCTATTGTAGACATAAACAGATGTTTGTCAAAAGAAAATAGTATTAAGATTTTATTATTTTTGAATTGTAAGAGAAAAACAGAATCTTTACCAATAACATTTACATTATTAAAACAATCAAGAAAAATGTTTGTTAACTTATAACGCGAGGGTAATATAAATTTTGTAATTGTATCTATTTCATTTTTGATTAAAACAATTTTATAAGATTTATTATAGATGTCTTTGCTTAAAATAATTAATGTGTCATTAATAAAATTATAATCCAATATTTGAAAATCATTCTTTATTTTAGGTAAATTACTTGCGGAGATAGTTATTTCATCAATTTTATTAACACTTTTTTCTAAATGAATTCGTAAGTGTAGAATATCAATTATAGTGTCAATATTGATTAATAATGGTTTATAGTTTAAATGAGAAAACTTTAAAATAGTGCTGGTATTTTTATTAAAGCTTATGTTAAAATATCCATTTTTCTTTGATACGGTTCCAATATTTGTTTTAACAACCCATACGTTTACATCACTTATTGGTATATTTTCTTTATTGAAAATATACCCTGTGATAGTGATTTCATTTTGAGAGTATAAAAAATTTGGTAATACTAAAATAAACAATAATATAAGTAGTTTTTTCATATCAAAATACAAGTGTGCTGTTAGAAAGGGAACAAAAGTGGGTGGAGGTAAATCACCCACTTTTGTTTAAAAATATATGTTACAAATACAACAAGTATTTCCCTAATCAGGAAGGTAACA
>QMPP01000053.1 GCA_003650425.1 Bacteroidota bacterium
CCCTGAGCGAATCGTAACTATTAGCCTCAAGGGTAAAGGGCAGGGGTGTGGCCAGGGTGATGGTGGTATCGGTACAATAGAAACCGTTTATTTCAATAGGGTCGTTGGAATGGTTTACAAGGTAAATGGAGGTAAAAACCGAATCGCCAATTAACACGTTATCTCCGAAGTTAATGGTGTCCGTTTCAAAATTAAAAAGAGACGTTTCCCAATTGTACTTGCTAGCCCGGTAGCTAATAAGGCTAAAGGTGTCAACCGGTTTTATTTCAAACTCGATGTTGCCGTTAATATCAAATTGCGTGAGGGAATACTTTTGTAAATTAAAAGCCCATCCTATCAGATGAGACCCATTTTCGAGCTGTTGGTTGCTACCCATAAAGGGCGTAAAATCGGGCGGGTTGCTTTGTCGGAAGTCTTCCGTAAGCATAGCCGTCATGTTAACCTCATCAAGCTGGTAAGTAATGGCTCTGGTAAAGGGTGGTATCCTGGAGTTGCCATTGTCAAACATCGAGTAGAGCTGGTTTCCAAGGTATTTAATATTATGCTGAGCTTTAAAAGAAATGGTGTCATTGGTAAAACTAAACTGATTGTTGCTTCCTCCCATCCGCCAAATGATATCGCCTGTTTGTGCATCAATTTTAGTAATCTCCGACATGTTACGACTCGAGAGTAGTATGTTTCCAAATGAATCAAAAGAGAGCGCGTTACCATGACAGTAGTCGAACCGACATCTTGTCAAGTCGATAAAATCGGTATCTGCATCCAGAATGCTAAAATGATCCCACGACGACCATTCAAAAACGAGGCTTGAATCGGCATCAATTTTTTGAATGATGGTACCGGTAACCAGTGCTGACTCGCAACCTCCCGGATAAATCTGGCTCATGTCAACCGGTTCAGTATCGTAGCCAAACAGCCAATAGGAGCCATCTTCATCCAAAATTAGTTCGTGCATATCGGTAAAGTAACCAATGGCAGCATAGGTGCCAACTTGTTCTAAATTATTGTTAAGGGCTACAAATTTATATAGCGACTCATCATAATAGGTTAGCAGTTCAACCTGTGGGTGATAAGTGAAAAAGTTTTCGCGGTGATGAGGTGGAAAATGCTGGTAAAACACAGGGAAACCGGTCGTGTCGATAATCAGGTTGTACTCCGGTAGAGCAGTATCCCTCGCCAGGGCATTTACAAAATAGTGACCCGCGCCGGGATTGTTCGTTTCACTCACGTAATATTGTGGAAAATCCTCCGGTAAATTGGGATCGGATTCAATACTTCTTTGATTATTTCTGCTAAAATGCTTAATATAATTCATCACTCCCTCACTTTGTTCTGACATTGCTTTGTTTGATAAAAGAGGATGGCTGTTTGGACTAACTGAAAACGAATAGGAGTGTAAAACAGAGTTTGGAAATACTCCTTCGATAATTTCAACAGTAACTTCTTCGCCTGGCATAAAACTATTGGCGGGCTTTACAATTAAAGTGTTGCCGTCTTTCGTAATTTTTTTTGTTGTGGAGATATTACCACTTTTTGTTCCCGTTAACTGGAAAGAGATGTTTTGAATTTCCTTTTTGTCAATAGTTTGGTTGATGTGAAAAATTAAAACACTTTCTCTGTTTACAAACTTAGAGTGGTTCTTCGGGTAAATGTTGGTAATCATCTTCCGCGATAAGTTTGGCTGACTATATACGATTCCACAGAATAAAAAAACAGAAAATAAGGTTGTTAAAACAATCCGGATCTTTTTCATAATCAACAATTTAAGTTAGGAACAATATTTTTTGATATTGTCCAATTGAAACCAACAATATTTTTTCGATGTAAAAATAGATGATTTAATCATGAAAGACAATTAACTTACAGAAAAGGTTGTTGGTGTTTTTTTGTTACTCAAAATTGCTAAGAAAACTTTACTACAAAGGCGTCAGGAGAAGGCTTCGTCGCAAAAGGAAGACGAGAGCATATCTTCGTGTCATGGCGTCTTAACGGTTAATACTCTCCGAACGAAAAAATAATGTACATTTGTATGTTATATAGTTATATATAATAGATGTGTTAATTTTTTTCAATTAAATTATAATATCATGCTGGATTTAAGAAACAAATTTATTATGGCTCCTGTGAAGCTGGGTTATAGCGACGGGAGTGGGGTGGTTACCCAACGGCATCTTGATTTTTACAATGAACGCAGCAAGCATATCGGTGCGGTTGCGTTGGAGCCGTTATATATGGATGCCGGTTTAAGAGAGTTGCCTACACAGCTGGGGATTGATGATGATAACAAGATAGATGGGCTGAAAAAAATAACGGAGTTATTGCATAACAACGGCGCCAAAGCCATAGCTCATCTAAATCACCCCGGACGAATGGCTAACCCGAAAATTCCGGGTAACTATCATTGGTCCTCGACCGGTAAAGCATGCGAAAATGGTGGTGCAACTCCTTTAAAAATGGATCGTGCCATGATGGATAAGGTTGTTACCATGCATGTAGAGGCTGCTTTGCGTGCAGTAAAATCAGGATTTGATATGATTGAACTGCAATTTGGCCATGGCTATTTGATGGCTCAGTTTTTTTCGCCAGCTGTAAACGATAGAAATGATGAATATGGTGGTTCCTTTGAGAATCGTGCCCGGTTTCCTATGGAGGTTTTTAACGCTGTCAGACAAGCTGTTGATATTCCCCTGTTAGTACGGTTAAGTGGCGATGAGATGATTCCTTCGGGTTTTCATGTAGAGGATATGGTTGCCTTTTCAACCATGCTTCAGGGTGCTGGTGCTGCTGCCATACATGTTGTAGCAGGAACAGCCTGTTCAACCCCTCCCTGGTTTTTTCAGCACATGTTTATTCCGAAGGGTAAAACCTGGGAACTGGCCGCAAAACTAAAACAGAACCTAAGTATTCCTGTCATCTTTGTGGGTAGAATCAACTCTTTTAAAGATGTTGAGTTCATTAAAGAAAAATATGACGGAGACATTATTGCTTTAGGACGAGCCATGGTTGCCGACCCCGATTTCGTGGGAAAGTACCTGGGTAAAATGGATGATTTGCTGCGACCTTGTTTGGCATGTTCCGAAGGCTGTTTAGGCGGTGTTAAAAGTGGCAAAGGGCTGGGTTGTGTCGTTAACCCGATGGTAAACACCGGACTTAAACATGTTGAAAAAGCCACTATCGCGAAAAAGTATGCTGTTGTGGGGGGAGGATTGGCAGGGATGGAAGCAGCGCTGACTCTGCGGAAAAAAGGATACAACGTCGATTTATTTGAAAAGAATGAGTTGGGAGGACAGTTCAACCTCGCTTGGCTGCCACCTAAAAAAGAGAGTTTGAAAGAGCTTGTGGATTATTATGTTGCCGAAATGGATCGTCTGGAAGTTAATGTTTTGAAAAAGGAGGCCACGGCCGATATTTTGAAGAATAAACAGTATGATGGCATTATCATGGCTACCGGGGCAGTACCTGCTTTTCCACCCATCAAAGGGCTAAAGGAGTTTTATTGGACAGAGTTTCTACACGATAATCAGTTGCCTCACCATCAAAAAATTGTGGTCATTGGAGGAGGATTAATCGGGTTGGAAGTGGCCAGCAAGTTAATAGATAACAACAATGAGGTTATTGTAATAGAAATGTTAGAAGAAATGGCTCGGGGAATGGAGATGATTGAAAAAGCTATGACCTTGAAAAAAATGAAAGAAAAAGGCGCTACCATGTTGGTCAATCACAGAGTGGTTGAAGTGGATGATGATAAAGTGATGGTGGAGAGCGAGAACGGACAGACTGTTTTTGAGAATGTTGACAGGATAGTGGTTGCCACCGGAATGAAACCTTACATTCCGTTTGATGTTGAAGGAAAAACAGCTGTTTATACAATCGGGGATGCTTTTAAGGTAGGTAAAGCTCAGGAGGCCATTCATCAGGCTTATGAGCTGGCACTCATACTGTAACGGTCTTGTTTTCTGGTTAATGAATGTAAGCAGAGCGGGGAAGGGGGGCATCTGGGCGGGCATTTCCCAAGCAACAGGTAAATGCCCGTTACCGGCTACTTATGCACGCAATGTTAATTACTCCTACTGATTTAACAATTAATTAACACGAAATACATTGGTTTCCTTTGGGAGTTTATTCATCTTTGTAAAATTAATTATCATTAATAAGTAAAAAATTGGAAACACTTTACATTGGAATTGTTGTCATTTTGTTTTTACTGGCAGCCTCCGACCTGATTGTTGGGGTGAGTAACGACGCGGTAAACTTTTTAAATTCAGCCATAGGCTCAAAAGTGGCCAACTTTAAAGTTGTTATGGCTGTGGCAGCAGTTGGAATTTTGCTTGGGGCAGTATTCTCCAGCGGAATGATGGAGGTGGCACGAAAAGGAATATTCCACCCTCAGATGTTCTATTTCAACGAAATTATGTTGATATTTCTGGCAGTAATGATTACCGATGTCATCCTGCTCGATACATTCAATACTATGGGAATGCCTACTTCAACAACGGTTTCAATCGTTTTTGAACTGTTGGGAGCGGCCGTGGCCATGGCTACCATTAAAATTATGAGTGGTGATCCAGGCGTTATTGGCCAATATATCAATTCAGGAAAAGCGCTGGCAATTATCGCGGGAATACTGCTTTCGGTGGCCATTGCCTTTACCGTTGGCGTTGTTATTCAGTATATTGTCAGGCTGGCCTTTTCGTTTAACTTTCATAAACGGATGAAATACATTGGGGCTATCTGGGGCGGTATTTCTTTGTCGGTAATTACCTATTTTTTGGTTATCAAGGGGATGAAAAATGTAGAGTTTATCCCGCAGGATTTTAAAACTTTTGTTCAGCAAAACACCTTTCAGGTTATGCTTTACAGTTTTATTGGGTGGACCATCCTTTTACAGCTGCTTAACTTTTTGTTTAAGCTCAATATTTTAAAATTTATCGTGTTGGCCGGTACCTTTGGTCTGGCTATGGCATTTGCCGGCAACGATCTCGTTAACTTTATTGGTGTGCCTATCGCGGGATACAACTCGTGGCAGTTCTTTCATGCTGCCCAGGGCGCTGACCCTAACAGTTTCTTAATGACCGGACTGGCAGGTAAAGTTCCTACCAACACGCTGTTTTTAATCATTGCCGGTATTATCATGATTTTTACTCTTTACTTTTCCAGAAAAGCCAAGTCTGTTATTAAAACTTCGGTCGATTTAAGTCGCCAGGATGAAGGGGAAGAGCGTTTTGGGTCTTCATGGATGGCTAAAGTGTTGGTGCGTTATAGTATTAAAACCAGTAATAGCATAAAGCGCGTGGTGCCAAAACCTGTATTAGCGGTAATGGAAAAACAGTTTGTTCCTTACCGTGAAGAGCTGCCCGATACAGAAGTTGCTCCAGCGTTCGATTTGGTTAGAGCCTCGGTGAACCTTGTAGTTGCTAGTGTGTTAATTGCCATTGGTACGTCACTTAAACTGCCGCTTTCCACAACCTATGTTACTTTTATGGTGGCTATGGGTACTTCGTTGGCTGATAATGCATGGGATAGAGAAAGTGCTGTTTATCGTATTACGGGTATGTTTGCTGTAATCGGTGGATGGTTTTTAACTGCCTTAATTGCCTTTACAGTCTCCTTTATTATTTTGTATATCCTAAATTATCTCTCTTTCTTCGGAATATTGCTGATGGTGATTGTTGCTGCCGTCGTGGTTTATCGCTCACATGTATATCATAAAAGAAAAACAGAAGAGGAAACTGCCGAAGATTTGAGCTCTTTTTCTGATGAAACGATTGTTGATAAATCGATGGACACTATCCTGCTTACATTAGGCAAAGTGGTAATTACCAGTGAGCTGGCTTTGGAAGGTCTTGAAAAAGAGGATAAGAAAAAGCTTAAAAAGGCAAAGAAGGATGTTAAAAACATGACGGAAAAGACCAAATACCTGAAAGATCATATTAATGTCATCGTTGAAAAACTCCATGAAGACTCCATCGGCTCAGGGTCTTATTTTGTGCAGGTGGTTGACTATTTGCGCGAGATGGTGCATAGTGTGGAGTATGTTGTCATTCCTGTGCTAAATCATGTTGATAATAATCATCGCCCGCTGAAAAAAGAGCAGATGAATGAATTGAGAAAGGTCTATGCCAAACTTGAAAGATTGATTCAGATTGTAGCGAGAAGCGTTAAATCACGTGATTTTTCTGATCAGGATGAGTTGCTTTCGATGCTTGAAGATTATCTTAAGCTCATCGAATCGCTCCGCAAAGGACAGATTAAACGGGTTAAAAACAATGTGGTTGGAACTAAAAATACCATTTTGTACCTTACTATTCTTAACGAAAGTAAGAATCTTGGCTTGCAAGTTGTTAACTTGTTTAAGTCGCAGCGTGATTTTGTGAACTATAAAAATATGTAGTTAAAAATGGAAGGGTAGTTTACGCTATTCACAGTAACACATTTCGGTGTGTCGTACCAGAAAACTAAAAGATGACAGGGTATTTAGCCGGGTTGTACTCGTGCATCACAGCATAAACCCTTTCAAAAACATCCTCCTCGTTGGGATTTGAAAAATAATCGCCATCGGTGCTGTAAGCGGCACGATGGGCATTGGCGGTAACTGTTTCCGGCTTGGCATCGAGGTAACGATAGCCGTTCATATCTTCCAGCACTTTTTGCATCATATAAGCCGTTGCACCTCCAGGTACATCCTCATCAAAAAAGATGATCTTGTTGGTTTTTTTTAACGACTCAAGTATCACGCTGGTTCTGTCAAAAGGTATTAAGGTTTGAACATCAATAAGCTCGGCTGAGATTCCAACACCATTTAACAACTTGATGGCATCTTGTGCAATACGGATGCAGGATCCATAACTAACCAGTGTGATGTCATTGCCTTCGATTAGTACTTCGGGGATCCCCACCGGGGTTTTAAATTGACCAATATTGAGAGGTCTTTTCTCGCGTAACCGGTAGCCGTTAAGGGGTTCAATAATGATCACAGGTTGATCCGATTCCAGATAAGTATTGTAAAACCCGGCTGCCTGTGTCATGTTGCGCGGAACGGCTACATGTACTCCTCTAACAGAATTGATAACCATGCTTAATGGTGACCCCGAGTGCCAAATCCCCTCTAACCGGTGACCACGTGTGCTAATAATCATCGGTGCTTTTTGACCCCCACGGGTTCGGTAGTGCAACGTCGCTAAATCGTCGCTGATAACCTGTAATCCGTAGAGCAGGTAATCGAAATATTGAATTTCGGCAATAGGCCGTAAACCACGCATGGCCATACCTAATCCCTGCCCAATAATAGTTGCTTCGCGGATGCCAGTGTCAAAAATTCTGTTTTCGCCATATTTTTCCTGAAGTCCTTCGTAGGTTTGATTAACCCCGCCAATTTTTCCTACATCCTCCCCAAAAGCCAGCACCAACGGATTGTTTTTAAAAATAAAATCAAAGTTGTCACGCAGAATCTCTCTGCCGGGGACAAACACTTGATCTTTATTGTACTCTGGGGCAACAGGTTCAATGTTTAGTGCCGACCATTCCGATTGGCTATACAAATGTGAGCTGTATCGCTGCCGGCTGTCTGCAAGCTCTTCTTTCAACCAGCGGGTAATCTTAACCCTTAACGAATCGTGTGGAATACTGCAACTATCACATAGCTTCCAAAGTATTCTTCTCGCTGCTGAATAGATGTCTTTACGGATGGGTTCGCCAATTTTTTTCAAACTGTTTTTAATATCCTGAATTTCATCGGTGGAAGCACAATGGCAACTGGTTGTTTCTACCATTTTCACAAATTGATCTCGTTTTTCGATGAGGGGTGAAATAAAATGCTTCCAGGCATTTTTTCTCGCTGCTCTCACCCGGCGCGTGGCGCGCTGCTCTATTTCATTCAACTCGGCGGTAGTGGCAATATCATTTTCAATAATCCACTGTCGCATTTTAGCGATGCCATCGCGCGTGGTTTCGCTTTTGAGCTGCTCCTTACTTTTGTATCGTTCGTGCGAGCCTGAGGTGGAATGACCCTGAGGCTGGGTGCAACTTTGAATATGAAACAGGGAAGGAACATGTGTTTTGCGGGTTTTTTCAACTCCTATACGATAAAGTAGTACTAGTGATGCGTAATCGCCACAATTTCCATGGTAGATTTCAAAACCGTTGGTTTCCTTCTCCTTTTGAAATCCTTTCAAAATTTCCGAGATATTATTTTTGGTTGTTTGCTTGGTGTTGGGAACCGAGATGCCCCAGCCATCGTCCCAAACCGACATAACCATCGGAACCTGGGTTACTCCCGCAGCGTTGAGTGTTTCAAAAAAGCGACCTTCAGAGGTGGAGGCGTCGCCAATGGTTCCGAAAGCTACTTCGTTCCCTTTGTTTGAAAAACGTGTGTGTTGATGCAGCGCCTTGTTGTTTTTAAAATAGTGCGATGCCATGGCAAGTCCCAGTAAACGAGGCATCTGGCTGGCAGTAGGGGAACTGTCAGGTGATGAATTTTTTTGTTTGGTAAGGTCCTTCCATTCGCTCTTCTCATTTAGACTTCTCGTGGAAAAATGGTTGTTCATCAAGCGGCCGCCATTAGCAGGGTTGGCATTAATATTTGTATCGCCATAAAGTTGAGCAAAAATCTCTTCCAACGTCATCATTCCGGCGGCCAGCATAAAAGTCTGATCGCGGTAATATCCCGAGCGCCAATCACCATTTTTAAAACTGCGTGCCATGGCGAGTTGCGGAAGCTCTTTTCCGTCACCAAAAATCCCAAATTTGGCTTTCCCCGTTAATACCTCGCGTCGCCCCAGTAAACTGGCCTGCCGACTTTCGTTGGCAATGCGATAATCTTCAAGAATTTCTGATTTTGTTAATTTTATTTTTTTAAGGATGCTTTCTGCTTTGCTCATCTGCTACTTGTCTTGTTTATTTTAGATGGGCAAAGGTAATTAAAATTAATTCTAAATAAGAATAGTGTAAACAATAGAATGTGTAATCGTTAGTAATTGATGCTTTTCTCGTCAGTAAAAAAACTGTATCATTGTAATAAAATACAGAATGCATCGTCTAAATCATTGAAATGACCACAGAAGCGTTTAAGTTGGAGTTGTTGCCTAAAAAGGACAAGTTGTTCAGATTGGCCATTTTCCTGTTAAAAAACAGGGAGGAAGCAGAGGATACCGTTCAGGAGATTTATCTGAAACTTTGGGATATGAAAGAGCAACTGGGAAAATACAACAATCTTGAAGCGGTGATGATGACCATGACTCGTAACCGGTGTTTGGATAAACTTAAAACCAAACGCGAGAAATTTGCCAGTTTAAATGAAAGTATTAACAATCAACCTTACACAAGCCCTATGGAGCAATCAATTCAACAAGATATGGTAAAACAGGTTAAAGTGCTGATGACGAAGCTTCCGGAGCAGCAAAAAACCATTATTCACTTGAGGGATGTGGAAGGTTGCGAGTATAAAGAAATTCAGGAAATTACCGGGTTTGATTCAAATTATATCAGGGTTAACCTGTCAAGAGCCAGAAAATCGATTAGAGAATCACTTATAAAACTGGAAGAAAATGAATTACGATAGACTTTATCAGCTGGTGGATAAGTACCTTAACGGAGCATCTTCCGTGGTGGAAGAGCAAGAGTTACAATATTATCTTCTTCATGAAGATGTCCCGGAAAATTTACTCCCTCTTAAGAGTCAATTTCTGGCCTTTCAGGAATTTTCTAAAACCGGCTTACCCAATACGTTTGAACAATCTTTTTGGGAGGCTGTTAACACCGATATTAAAACAGTAACCGACGATAGCCATTCCGTTGGCACTTCTTTTGGTAACAAGCGCAGTTTTTACTATTTATTAAGTGGTGTGGCGGCCACGCTGCTCATTTTGCTTACGATTTGGACAACCACCGATATTTTTAAAATCAAACACCCCATCAACCAATACAATAATCCGGCGTTAGCCTACCGGCAAGCTACCGATGCACTGTCATTGCTTGCCATTAACTTTGATAAGGGGCTTTCTAAAACACAGCAGGCTGCCAAACCACTTAACACCAGTTTAAAAATGCTTGATAATGTCGGGATGATTAACAAGGGATTGGAAAGCCTTCAGCCTATGAGTAAGATAGATAATATGGAAATAATTAAATACAATAATAATCATTAATAATTAAAACAATGAAAAAACTATTTGTAAGTTTAGCACTGCTGATGTTCAGCATTCCAATGGTCGTTAATGCACAAGAAACAGCCATGGATAAATTTTATGAAAAATACGCCGCCGAAAAGGGATTTACGGGCGTGAGCGTGTCACCCGAAATGTTTGAAATGCTTGCTTCTATGCAGGTTAACGACAGTACCGGGCAAATGGAAGAGGCACACCAAATGATGAAACAACTCACTAGACTCAAAATGTTAAGTTATGAGCCACAACCGGGAGTGAAGATGTT
Source organism: Bacteroidota bacterium (assembly GCA_003650425.1). Taxonomy (GTDB): domain Bacteria; phylum Bacteroidota; class Bacteroidia; order Bacteroidales; family F082; genus B16-G9. Next base: position 10,426 of record QMPP01000053.1, read on the forward strand.
TCCGCTTATTGAAAAAGCAAGAAAAGCATTGAAAATCGACAGCTACACCGAGATGATGACCGTTCAGGATGATGGAGAAACCATTAAATTTTACGTTAAAAAATCGGGAGATAAGGTTTCGGAACTATTGATGACGCTTCAAGGGGAAGGCCAGGAAGTGGTATTGGATATTGCCGGCAACATTGATATGAAATCGGTAGCTCAGCTTGGACAAATGATGAACATGAAAGGGATGGGTAATCTATCTAAAATGAAAGGACACTATCATAGCGATACCGATGAAGGCGATAATCACGATAGTGATAACGATTAAAACAACCTAAAATAACCTTGTAAAAGAAAGCCTGACCGGATGCGAATTTTGCTTTTCCGGTCAGGTTTTTTTCATTATCCCCTACGGGGAATGTTTTTAGCTATGCCTGAGTTACAACTCATCTTTCCCCTACGGGGAAAGTCTCGTCCGCGTCTGTGACAGGGATGATAAAGTCCCATAGCGAGTGTGCTTTTAAGGGCAAGTGTAGTTGAAATCTTTTATTGAAACTATTTTCCCGGTATTTGCGCAAAAAGTTTGTTGGTTTCTTCAATATAGGTTAGGAATTCCTCTTTTCCCATACCCGTTTCCGAGGAGGTAACAATCATTGGAGGAAGCTCTTCCCAGTTGATTAACAGGGTCTTTTTATAGGCTGCCAGATTGCTTTCCAGCTGATTTCGGGTAAGTTTGTCGGCTTTGGTAAAAATCATTACAAAAGGAATATTCGACATACCCAGCCACTCGATAAACTCCATGTCGTTCTTTTGGGGTTCATGACGTACATCAATCAATGCAAAAAGCGTCATCAGGTTCTCGCGGTTTAAGATGTAGCCCTTTATCATCTTTTCCCATTTGGCGCGCTCGGTCTTGCTCCTGCGGGCGTAACCATATCCCGGCAGGTCAACGAGATACCATTCGCCATTAATCTGAAAGTGGTTGATGGTGATGGTTTTTCCGGGTGTGCCCGATATTTTGGCTAATTTTTTTCGGCCGCTAATCATGTTAATTAAGGAAGACTTACCCACGTTCGAGCGTCCAATCATGGCATATTCAGGCTTATCGGGCTCAGGGCATTTTGACCAGATTGTCGAGCTGATAATAAAATCGGCATAGTTAATTTTCATGCTTATTCGGGTTTTGTATAGGTGGAAACATGGCGTTCCTTTTTGCCTATGTAGATATCGCTGACGGTAATCAGGATGCCGGTTTCTTCCACATCGCCAAAATGGTTGTTCACGGCAGTACCAAAGGTTTTCATGGTTGACGAAAGGTTCATGTAAGCATTAAAGAGTGGTGGAATGTTTTCGCCCAGTTTGCGCACTTTCTGAACCAAAATTTTGTAATCTTCATCGTAATTGTCGCCCGAAAAAACATTGTTCAATATTTTATCTGAAGTGGTGAGTTGTAGCGATTTTTTAGGTGTTACCAGGTTTTCGTGATCCGGAAAATATTTTTGCATAAAAAATAAAATTAAATCCCTTGCCAGTAGGTCAAAATCAGTATACATGGTTACTTTTCCAAACAGGTGCTCAATATCGGGATGCTCTATAATGAGCGCACCAAGGCCATCCCAAAGGTTATCTAGTGCGAACATGCCTCGTCGCAGGTTAAAAGCCGGCTGGTACAGCGGCTGTACAAATGAACGACCCAATTCAATCGTTTTAAGTAGGTATTCCTTAATAAATTTATCTGAAAAGTTAAACAAGCGAGAGGTGGGAGACTTTACCTCGTTATTTTTTCCTACTTCAATGTCTTTACCATGCAGATAGCGGTATCCGCCCACTATCTCCTGTTCTTCGTCGTCCCAAACAATCATCTGTTTAAAGCCATGAGGTTCCATATCATACTCATCAACATCAATCGATTTTCCGGTTCCGCCGCCTGCATCACGAAAAGTAATTTCGCGAAGGCGTCCAATTTCACGCATCACGTGGGGTGAATTTTCGGCGGTAATAACATAAATTTCGTTACTCCCATTATTGGTTTCACGCAGAAGCTTATCTTTGGTCAGCTCTCCAACCAACAGCTCTTTGTCAACTGCAGGAATTACTGTTTCAATATTCATCATAAAATAGCTTTGGAATTTCAGCACAAAGATACTAAATCCATTTGCAATGGAAACTCGAAAATTAATTAAGGTACTATAAACTCGGCATCCGGGTTATTTTTAAGTTTGTAAATATATTGCTTGAGAATTTCTGCCCATTGGTTATCACGATATCGTTTGTCGAAAACGGTGTATGGAATTCGCTTTCCAAAGGTGATGGTGAGGGTTTTGTTGCGCTGTTTAAAAAACTCGTTAGAGAGATAGAACATCTCAACATTGGCTTTTATCCCCAGCTTTTTTCGATAAAGTGCCAGGTTATAAAAAAATTTGGAATTGCTTCCGTCGATATGGGTTGGGATAATATCACGCCGGTAGCGTTTGGCTTTTGATATGATGGTTTTCTTCCATTCCAAATCCATGATCTTACCTTTTTGCTTTCGAGAAACCAGTCCGGCAGGAAAATAACAGATGATATTATTTTTCTCAAATGTTTGATTAAAAAGTCTGATATTGTCGGTATTGCTGCCATGCTTGTTAACAGGGATAAAAAGCACCTGCAAATTGGGAATGTTGGTAAGGATATCGTTTACAGGAAACTGAATATCCGTCCGCACGCGCCCAACGGCCAGCATCAATGCCAATCCGTCGAGACCGCCGAGGGGATGATTGGAAGTTACAATAACCCTGTCGGTAGGGGGTATGTTTTTTTTCAGATTGATGGTGTTTACGGTTGTATTCATCTCCCCCAGCACTTCTTTAATAAAGTCAACACCCTCCTTATCATAGTAGGTGTTGATAAAATGGTTTACCTCATCCTGATGGGCAATTTTTTTAATATAGTTGATTACAAAAGCGGGTAACATTTTTTTCAGAGATGCATTTTTTTCTTCAAGCACCTTTTCAATATCTATATTGAAGGCTTTTGCTTGCTGATGGGTGTCCTTAATCATTACTACTCCTTATGAAATAAATTTATGGTACAAAAGTACCAATTCTGTTATTGGCTGAGTATTTTTTGTCCGATTCTGCAATCAAGACATTTTAACCGGTCGCAATAGTTTTGTTTTAAGTGTATTACTGCCTGTGAGTGCATGGCATTGTGTATTGGAAAACCCAACTGAAGGTAAAGTCTGACAATTTTGTTGTTTTCGGGTTTGATTTGTTCGAGCCACGACAGTGCTTTTTGCTGCATGGCAGGTTTGTTCATCAGGCGACCGAACACAAATACAAATGGAATAATAGTGTTAATCAGTATTAGCTGTGCCGACGATGTCCCCAACGTTTTGGTGCGTTCTATCGATTTCATGCCAAAACGGTAATGATTTTTCCAGTAAGCGGAAGTGGTGACCGACAACAAAGAGGTTATATCGGTTACTCTTTTCATCTCGGGGATTTTATGAAACAGGCCTCCCGACTGGTAAAGTAGCGCTGCAAACTGCGAGATGCGAATGGTTGGAAAGTTGCTGGGACGCATTCTCATAAATTTCCAAACGCCAACTTTTAATGGTTTTAGGTTGTATTTTTGAGCAAGAAATTCGTACTCCGTTTTCAATGTAGCCGGATACTCGTCTTTGTAAACCTTTCGCAACAGCCCTGCTTGTCCATACAAAAGAGCCTCCAGCTGAACCCTGTTGTCGATATGTTTAAGCAAAATTTTAAGAGGCAGCACCCGAGCAAGCTGTTCAAAAGCATCGCTGTTGGTTTTAAAACCAAAGTTTCGTGCCAGCTTTTGATAAAAGGTTTCCTGAAAATCACCCAAGCTGTTTTTTATGTCGCTTTCAATTTGAGATGCTTTTATCTCCAGTCGCTCGGCCATCATCCGTTCCAGCCAGAAAAGTTTTTCCAAATTACTCACCGTCTGAACAAGGTTGCCACAAGCGATGGACTCTCCCGACTGTAGTAGTGACAAATAGTTTTCGTAAAGCGATTCGTCAAACTTTCCCTTTAATTCGAGCGTTGGAATTTTTTGGTTGGAAAAAGTAAAAACTTCCTTATCGTGCTGGTAAACAACGTGTAATACCACGGTATCGTAGGCTCTGTCGGTTTCGTGATGATGCCGGTACCAATCGGAAGAGCGCAGATGCATCTCCACGTTTCCCACCCAGGTAGTATCACCAATTCTGATTTTTGCAAACAAGTAATCGGGACCGCTATCGCTGTTTCTTTCGCCAATATCAATAAGGGTTAGTTCGCGGTTATCGGTAGTAAACAGAGGCTCTTTTATTTTCCTGAACTTCCATAGATAATATAAAAACTCTTCATTCATAACTAATTAATTTTCAGAGTTAAAATAAGAATCCTCTAAGATAAATAAAAATGTTGTTGCAACTTGTACTCAAAAAGAGTATTTTTGTCGCAACCTAAAGTTTTTAAAGCGATGGCCGATGAGCAACTTTTAATTTCCGGTATTGAATACAAGATTAGGAAATTAATAGAAATCAACCAGACCTTGAGCAATGAAAACGAAAGGCTAAAGCAAAAGGTTGGCGATTTAACTAACGATGTTTTGTCGCTTACCAAACGTTTGCAGGAAAGAGAAAACAAAGCTATTAAACTTTCGCTTGCAAATGCGCTTGAATACAAAATTGGTGTTGATAAGGGCAAAGAAAAGCTCGCTGAGCTTATTGAAGAAATTGAAAGATGCATCATCGTTTTGAGTGATTGATAATTTTAAGTCTGTTAATGGGCGAAAAAATAAACATACGTGTTGTTATTGCCGAAAGGCCTTATAAAATGGCTGTTGTAAGAGAGCAGGAGGAGTACGTGAGGAAGGCAACAAAGTTAGTTAACAACACAATAGAATCATACTCAAAATCGTTTAATTACAAAGACCATCAGGATTTATTTGCCATGGTGGCTTTGCAGAATACGACAAAGACAGTTCGTTTGGAAGCTGAAAAAAGTTTTAAGGACAAGGAGTTGGAGGTTAAGCTTCGCGAACTGGATGATATTTTAACTGAGCATTTAAGCAATTTTGACCACGTTCTTTGAAAAAAAATAAAGATTTGCCCGCGTAATTCACTGTTTGCAAACTCAACATTAATACATTTAAGGATAAGCTTAGATGGGTTCTAAGAAAGGCCTGATTACCCTAGAGGGATTCGCCGAAAGGCGGACACTGGACTTCTGAAAATCCCGGCATCCTTAACCATGTTATCCGGGGTTTGCTAAACCCGAATTATTGCGGGCATTTTTTGTATTTGAGGCATTGGGAAGCGATAAAAAAATTATCGTAATGGAATATTCGTTATACATTATTGTAGCAATGGCTTCGTTGGCGGTGGGTGCTTTAATAGCAGCCACGGTAATGAAGAAAAACCTACTGAAAAAAAGTCAGGCCATCCTCGAAGAGGCTAAAGAAAAGGCTGAA
>QMPP01000054.1 GCA_003650425.1 Bacteroidota bacterium
ATAACTTTAAAACTATCCGGTTGCCCGAGAGCGATTTGATTCCGGTTGAGCAGGAAGCGGGGAATTAAAAGATACTCATAAACAGTAAGCTAACACTGGCAATACTTACCACCAAGGTTATCATTATTGCCATCGATACCAAGTCGGGTCTGCACTTGTATTGTCTGGCAAACACCACGGTAAGTATGGCAGAGGGCAGAGCAGTTTCGATTAAAACAATCTCGCGCATCATCTCGGTAATATTTGAAATATCAGTTAATAAATATGCTATTAAGGGCTTGATAATAAGTTTTAGCAATATGGCTAAAGCGATAAATAGATAAATGTGCTTAATTTTTTTAAACTCTAGAATTAGTCCGATTATCAAAGCTACAAAGAACAGGTTGGCATGGCCGATGAGCGTGAAAAAACGAATGAACAGCAAAAAGAACGAAGAATTTTTATCGACAGGAATCATCGAAAAAGCAATTCCGGCAATCAGAGCAATAAATATGGGAGAAACGAAAAACTTTTTAACCGAAAGCCAAATCTCCTTTCCCTCTACTTTTGAGTCGCCATAATACATGGCAATTAACGGCCCCATGATAAACAAAAGCAATCCCACACCAAATTCACTAGTTACTACCGCTTCTTCCATAGCCAGGGCACTTCCGGGAAATGCTTGTCGTATGATAGGATAACCCAGTAACGAGGTCATGCCAAAGGCAGAAACTAAAATCAAGGCGCCGGTTTCACCCCGGTCAAATCTCAATACTTTCGCAATTCCCCATGCAAGAGCCATCATTGAGGTTTCAACAGCAGCCATGATAAGTGCCATGATAAAAAAGTTACTGTTAAACGTTTTTACGGCTAATGACGAGAAAATAATGGCAGGCAGAGTTATCTGAAGTACCATTTTGCTAAAAAGCAAGCTGTCCTCTTTTTTCAATACCTTTAATTGTTTAAGTATGTAGGTTAACGAAATAAGAGCAACCATCATGATTACTCCTTCAAATAGGCTCGTTGTGGTGTTCATGGTGATTAGTTATTAGGTTATTACGTTCAACAAATGTAATTAAAAATGGATGTTAATAAACAGTAAAAAGTGCTTAATATTATTTCCCTCACGCTTAAAAAGCAATTTAATTTGTATTACGTTTGTAACGTAACAAAACGTTAAGATAAACAGATTAATACTAAATTGAAAAACAGATGAAAAAGATCGTTTTTATTTTGTTAGGTTTTTTAATGATATTGCTATCCTGTAATAAATTACATGATACTTTTGACATTAATTGTAAAGTAGTTACAGTTACTACACAAGATGGTGTTTCTACGTTTGAATATGATGACAATGATAAAATTATTTCTATTACCAACCAACCACCAAACCTAAAAATTATCATTGGTTACGACGAGGTCGGAAGGATAATTAAAATGGAACGCTATACTATGCATGATAATACCTTGAAAGGATATTCCAATTTTAATTGGGTGGATAATAATCACGTTGATTCCTACAGCTATTATTATAGTGTAAATTACGGCGCATGGCTTGAGGATATAGATAAAATTGAGTTAAATGATAACGGTAATCAGATAAAACGAGAATTTTATCAGAAAGATGAGAATGAAAACTGGTTTGTTAGTAGCTATATTGAAATTTGTTGGAATAAAGGTAACCTTGTTAGCACAGAGTTCTTTACACGAGATAGTGAAAAAAAAGAATTTAAGAAAATTAATACCCACTTATATGAATACGATACCAAAATAAATCCCTGGAGAAACTTGTCTATCAGGTCGGTGATTTTTGATTTTTCAATATTTCCAATTTCTGCTAACAATCCTGTTACAGAGAGGATGACTTTCAATACCGCTAGGAGTTCTTTGATGTTAAAAAAGGATTACCAATATAATTCACTCAATTACCCGGTTTCGTATATTCAAACAAAAATCGATGCCGAAACGTGAGAAGTGCATGAAAATTATGGTGTTATATCCATCGAATATCACTGTAACTGATAAGTGTTTTTTTAATAGAGGGTTTTAATGTATAAAGTTCTTCCGTCTCGTAAGGCTGTGTAATCAAAAAAATCAGAGCTTTATTATTAATTTCTAAAGGGTGTAATGCAATCCTTTTGTTGCGTAATTTTGCCATTATTATTACCCTGTTGGTATAAATAATAAACGATGAATAGTAAAACAATATTTTTTTTATTGATGTTGGTAACAACATTAACCTCTTGTTCAAATAAAAAGCAATCTTATTGGGAAAACGGGATGGTAAAGTCGGAGTTGGAGTATCAACATGATAAGCTAAACGGAAAAGCAGTCTGGTTTTTCGATAACGGAAACAAGGAGCAGGAGGCCAACTATAAGAACAATATTCTGGAGGGGAAGATGATCAGATGGCATCGAAACGGGAGTCTCGAATCAAAAGCACTTTATCATGAGGGACTGAAATCGGGGGTGTTTGTTACTTACGATGATAATGGAAATAAGGTTGTTGAGCAACATTACAAAAATGATACCCTCAACGGTTTTTCCAGACAGTGGTATCCCAACGGCACGTTGAAAATTGAAGGGAATTACAGTAACGGACTATTTGAGGGTAGATGGATGTATTACGATATAGGCGGCAATATTGTGGGAATTGGAAATTTTTTAAAGGGAACCGGTATTCAGCGGGCATGGTGGCCAAACGGGAAAGTGAAGCGCGAGATCCAGTATAAAAATAATAAAAAAGACGGAACGGAAAAGTGGTTTGATGAAACCGGAAAGTTAGAAAAAATCATGCATTGGAATCGCGGTGCTCTCGAGTAGATAAACTGTCTGATAATAAACGAAGTACAATTATTATTTTAATAGATTCTATATTTAATATATTTTGTATAATTAGTTTGTTTATCTCGAGAAATCGGCATTATCTTTGTCGAATAATTAACAATTGTTATATTGTTAACAAATAATCTTTAAAACCATTATTGATGAACTTAAATAAAATTATGAACGCCCTGGAAGCAAGGCATCCGGGTGAAGCTGAATATTTGCAAGCTGTTCGCGAAGTTTTGGAATCTATCGAGGACGTAGTAAACGACAATCCTCACTTTGAAACTGCCGGTATTATCGACCGTTTGGTGGAACCCGACCGTATTCTATCCTTCAAAGTGCCATGGATGGATGACGAAGGAAAAGTACATGTTAACCTCGGTTATCGTGTTCAGTTTAATGGTGCCATTGGCCCATACAAAGGAGGCCTTCGTTTCCACCCTAGTGTTAACTTGAGTATCCTTAAGTTTTTAGGATTCGAGCAAATCTTTAAAAATGCCCTTACTACTTTACCCATGGGTGGTGGCAAAGGCGGTTCCGATTTTAACCCTAAAGGGAAATCGGATAACGAAATCATGCGTTTTTGCCAATCATTTATGCTGGAGCTTTGGAAAATTATTGGTCCTGAAACCGATGTTCCTGCCGGTGATATTGGTGTTGGTGGCAAAGAGATTGGTTTCCTTTATGGTATGTACAAAAAGCTTCAACACGAGCATACCGGTGTGCTTACCGGGAAAGGTACCGGTTGGGGTGGAAGTCTGATTCGTCCTGAAGCTACAGGCTTTGGTGGCGTTTATTTTACACAGGAGATGTTAAAAACCAAAAATGATTCGTTTGAGGGAAAAACCGTAACCATCTCCGGATTTGGAAATGTTGCCTGGGGTGTTGCTTTAAAACTCAACGAGCTGGGTGCTAAGGTTGTTACTATTTCGGGTCCTGACGGGTATATTTATGATTCTGAAGGTATCTCCGGCGAAAAAGTAGATTACCTCCTGGAGCTTCGCGCTTCTAACCAGGATATTGTGGCTCCTTATGCCGAGGAATTTCCGGGCGCTACCTTTATAGCCGGTAAACATCCCTGGGAAGTTAAATGTGACATCGCCATGCCATGCGCAACTCAAAATGAGTTAAATGGCGACGATGCCGCTAACCTTATTAAAAACGGTGTTGAAATTGTTGCCGAAGTTTCAAACATGGGCTGTACTCCTGAAGCTGTTGAAGCATTCCACAAAAACAAAATTTTATTCGGTCCCGGAAAAGCTGTTAATGCCGGTGGTGTTGCTGTCTCCGGATTGGAAATGACTCAGAACTCAATGAAAATTAGCTGGATTGCCGAGGAGGTTAATGCCAAACTGCATCAAATTATGAAATCAATCCATGAAGTGTCGGTTAAATACGGTACAGAAGAAGATGGATACATCAATTATGTTAAAGGTGCTAATGTGGCCGGCTTCCTTAAAGTTGCCAACGCCATGTATGATCAGGGAATTATCTAAAAACAGTTTCTTTATTAAAAAAGCCGCTTCGTTCGAAGTGGCTTTTTTTGTGAAGTTGTTTTCTGATTTTCAATGTCTTATTGTGCATAATAAAAATTAACTTTAAATAACTTCTATGTTTGAAATAGTTTTTCAAAAATCGAACTTCTAAAAAAAGCTAAAAACTATAAAATCATGCTTTATTCTTCATTATCTTGCAGCCCAAAATTAGTATTATGGAATTTACAGCACAGCAAATAGCAGATGCGTTGCAGGGAATAGTGGAGGGCAACGCTGACATTATGGTTTCGGATCTTTCCAAAATTGAAGAAGGAAAACCGGGGTCTCTCAGCTTTTTGGCTAACCCGGCTTACGAAAAATACATTTACGAAACCAATGCATCTATTGTTATTGTTAATCACGATTTCAAACCTGAAAAAAGGGTCTCTGCTACCCTTATCCGGGTTAAAGATGCTTATATGGCTTTTGCACAACTGCTGGAACTTTATCAACAAAGCAAACCTCAAAAAACAGGGATATCTCCTAAAGCGTTTATTAGCGATACGGTAACCATAGGTGAAAACGTGTACATTGGTGAGTTTGCCGTGATTGGCGAATATAGCGTAATTGGTGATAATTGTAAAATATATCCCAACACAAGCGTGGGTGATAATGTAAAAGTAGGAGATAATACCACCTTTTTTTCAGGGGTTAAAGTTTACGACGAATGCGTGATAGGCAACGAATGTACACTACATGCCGGTGTGGTAATTGGTTCCGATGGTTTTGGTTTTGCCCCTCAGCAGGATGCCGACTTTAAGAAAGTACCGCAAATTGGTAATGTGGTGTTGGAGGACAGGGTGGAGATTGGAGCCAATACGGTTATCGACAGAGCCACCATGGGTTCGACCATTATTAAAAGAGGGGTAAAGCTGGACAACCTGATTCAGGTGGCACACAACGTGGTAATTGGCGAAAACACGGTTATTGCCGCTCAAACGGGAATTGCAGGTTCCACCAAGATTGGCAAAAATTGTATGTTTGGAGGACAGGTGGGAATTAGCGGCCATCTTACCATAGCCGATGAAGTTAAAATTGCCGCTCAGTCGGGGCTTGGGAAAAGTATAACCGAAAAAGGTACTGTTGTTGAAGGGTCGCCCGCATTTAACGCGCGTAAGTTTCAGAGGTCATACGTCTATTTTCGGAAGTTGGATAGCCTTGCAAAACAAATTAACAATCTCGAGCATCAGCTAAAGGATAAGAAATAGAGAATGTTCTCTGTTTTCTGCCTGAACATTTATTTTGATAATCATAAAACCCTGCCCGTTGGTCGCTGTCATTTTTAGTTACGTGAGGATGGATGATGGTTGATACATTCGTGGCAACCTGTCAGGTCGCTCACCCGCGGGCTTTTGTCCGACCTGTCAGGTTTAGCTACCGCACCAGCACCACCGTTCCCTGCGTACTTTTGGTGTCACCCGTTTGGAAATCACGGTAAACAATACGGTAAACATAAGTGCCAACAGGCGCGGGTGTGCTCTTGTAGTTCCCGTCCCAGCCGCTGTTGCTGCCGCGAGACTCGAAAATTTGCTCTCCCCAACGGTTAAAGATTTGCAACACGAAATCACGTACGTAGTCGTATTTAGGAATGACTTTGAACACGTCGTTCAGCCCGTCATTGTTGGGCGAAAAGGCGTTGGGAATCCAAAAGGGAACGCCACCCCAAAGTACCCGAACCGTGTCGAGACTTTTGCAGCCGTTGTCCGACAGCGATTGCAGCCAATACAATCCCATGGTGTCGATACGGATGGCTGCCGTGGTGTCGCCCGTGCTCCAGAGGTAAGCGGCAGCATCAGCTCGTGCATCTAAAACGTCGCCGGGATTTAAAAACAGGGTGTCTATCTCTGCAAACGAAACCACCGGAGCAGGCTCCACGATAATATCAATATTTTTTTGTTCCACGCAGTTGACCGTATCGGTAACGGTAAAAGTGTAATTACCCGACATGGACAGCGGGATGTTGTTAATCCACAACAAGTCGTTAGCAGATTCAAAACCTTCCGGACCCTGCTACAAATACTCGTAAGTGCCACTTCCTCCCGATACGAAAGGCGAGATTAACACCTGATCGTTTTCACAGACTTTTTTACTGCTTTCAAGCAAAATACCGGGACGAGAAAATATCCTCACGTTACCCGGGTTATACAAGGCCGGTATTTGAAGCCCGTTGGTATTGTAAAAATAGCTTTCCCCTGCCGAGTGCGCCCAGTCCACCAGCGAGTATCCCTCTTTTTTACCATCGAACACCAACTCCGCGAGACGGCTTCCATTAGCAACAGAAACCGGATTATCCCCTTCCCATGATAGTAACACGCGGTTATCGTTTTGAACCAGCTGCACCTGTAGCTTATCGGCAATGGAAGCATCGGGATTTTGATAGCCTGTGCACGATAACACCGAGCTGTCGTAAAACAGCTCCGTACGGAAACGCACCACGCTGTCGAAGCCCGAAACTACCAGCGGCACCACGGCGGCATCACCCAAACAGGAATGATCATCGCCTGCCAACGCCTCTAACTGTTGCGTACTCACCCGGTTGACCACCACCATAAAGGTTGTATCGCAGCCAAAGTCATCGGCTACCATGCAAGGATATGTTCCTGCTGAAAGATTGCTAAAATCACCATCATCAAGTTGAAAGGAGTTACCATTGTTGATGGAGTAATGAATGCTACCCGAGAAAACATCGGCAGTGATGATGATTTCGCCGTTTTGGTCAAGATTGGTTTCGTCGAAGGTGGTAATGTTGGTGATATGCGGAGCACTACTGTTATCAATCACCACTGGATTATGCCCGTACACGCTTTGGCAGCCGTTGGTATCGCTCACGCGGACAACATAACTCCCGGCAGCAAGTGCTATAAACACCGAATCATTTTCCTGAAAAGAAGCCCCGTCATTAATGGAATAACGGAAATATGAACTTCCTCCCGAGTGAGCAATAACGGTCATGGTTCCGTCATCCTGACCACAATGCTCGGGCGTAAAAGTAACCGTGTCGATAATAATATCGCCGGCATCGGTGATGGTATAGGAACCCGACAGGGTGGAACAACCGTTGCCGTCTGATGCCGAGAGGTAGTAGTTTTCCACGCCGAGCCCCGAGATGTCCAACGAGTTACCCAGTACGTTGCCATCGGCATCCTGCCAGGAAAAAGAGAGGGGAGGAACGCCAACCACCTGTAACCCGGTAATGCTTCCGGAGCTGCCGCCGCAGGAGGTAGGGGTTATGGTCAGATTAGTTTCGTCAAAAACGGCAGGCGGATTCCATCCCACGAAAACGGAATCAATGGTGGTGCAGCCGTTGGGAGCGTTTACCTTTACCCAGTAAGCCCAGTAAGTACCCGTGTCGGAAACGGTAATCAGGCTGTCGTTAAAGCCAAACTCGCCGGTGTTCCAGAGGTAGCTTCCGGCACCGGCACCGCCGTTAAGTTCAATCTCATTGTTTTTACAAACAAGCGTGTCCGACCCCAAATCGGGCAGGGGCGATTGTTTGATGGTAACCACTCTCAAGGTATGCTCGTATCTGCCGAAAGGATTGGTCGTGTCGGGCGGATACCACACGTCGGCAGCAACTTCAAACTCACCGCCGGAGGAAAAGATATGCGTGGGGGCAAGCTTGTGCGAGATGCTGTCCACTCCCGAAGCAGGGTCACCGAAATTCCAGTGGATGGAATCGGGAAACATGAAATTGGGCTTGAACTGCACAACATTGTCCGGCCCCGAGCACTCACCCACCCACTCGAAACGGTAGAGGTAATCGAGCAGGATGTTGGGGAAGGAGTAGTAAACAGAGGCCAAAGGTGCGTAATAAATTACATCTTTTTGGTAATTGCATCCCACTCCCCGTATCCATGGTTTATTAATTACGCTGACATATTGATATTGTTGCAAGCCTGTTCCTGAACAATATATTTTCCCGTCACGAGCCAGTTGAAGGGCAATACCTGCTCCTTTTCCAATTAAAATAGCCGATTGTGTAAACAAAGAGTGATTCTCTACATATTGCATATCGTATTGATATATTTCAACATCATTATCTTTTGTCCGAAAAGCTATGTAAACCAATTTAGAATCCGGAGAAAACTCAATGCCATAGGGGAAAAGGGTTCTTCCTTGCGCATCAATCTTTGTTAAATAGTATAGTATATTGATTTCTCCCGTGGTATCGTTGAATTTACCCACTTCAAAAAAATAGGGTTGAGTATTTTCGTATGCGTTGAAGAAAAATCTTTTATCATAAGATATCTTCATGTACCCTTGTCGGTTCATAGTTTGCTGAACTACGGAAGCACTACTTAGAACTGGATTTGTATTAAGGCCGTTCTTTGTAAGTAAGAAAGATGCAAACTGATTTTCTTGTAGTTTATGTGTGATAATCCAAACATCTTTATTGTTAGAATATTTAACGGCAAACAATTTTTCTTGGGCATCCCAAGCCGCATTTATTAAAATGTTTTTTTTAGTTACCTCACCTAAGCCGTTATCTCCGTTCATATCTACTAAACAATACCAAAATCCAAAAATTCCAGTTGATGACCATGATCCAATTCCAACAAAAAACACATAAAAAAGATGACTGCTTTCCGGTTTCTGCACAATAACTACACGTTGTGTTACTTCTGGATCATCTCCCATTAATACTTCCCCATTTAACATGGGAGAATAATTTTTATTATAAATTTTATCACCATCAGAGTAGAACAAAAGATTGCCTAAAGAATCGCTCATAACAGCGGTGCCCATTCCGGTATAGATAGTACTGTTTACTTTTATGGGAAAACCAGCATTAAAATCTAACCCGCAATATGCACCAAAATACCAAAGATTAGCTTGGTTTTGGGAAAAAGTTGCATCAAAGAGCAACAAAATTAATAGAATTACAAAGGATATCCTTTTCATAAAACTATACAAATAGTTTTAAATACAACACATGAGCTAACGTTAGCTCATGTGTTGTATCAAATTTGTTAATATAATTGGACTATGGTTCTTGTATAGGTCATTAATTCTTCACAGGTAAATGGTCCATCCTGTCTCTGCCCACTACAAATAATAGTATTTGTAGTGTTATCTTTCTTAATAGCAGTAATTGTTACAACAAAACATTTTGCTACCTGATCAACCGTGCAAAGTTGATTTGGCACGCAAAAGGTTGTTGAACTTTGGTCGGATAAAAATGATTTGGTTGAGTCGTACAATACAACGTTAGGGTTAGAACAGATATCAGTGATTTTCATGTTTACCACATAATCGGCATTTTCATTGTACTTAACACATTCACCGGATAGAGTAACTGTCGGCTGTATCCAACACGGCGGCGGGTTTTCACTTTTTTTATTGGTTTCGGTTTTGTGGCTGTTGGCCATAAAGCTGAAGCCGAGGGCTACTATAAACGCTATAAGCGCTGTAAATTTAATTACTTTTTTTATCATTTTTCATTTTTCGGTTTGACAATATAGTAGCCATAAGTTTCATTCGAGGTAAAGTTTTGTTGTTGAGCTCAAAGGTACGAAAAATTTGTTATTTGTTCGCCGGGAGGCTCACGTTATTGGCTCCCGTTGGTCGCGTGATTTGGCTTCGCCGTCATTCAATGGTTATTTGCCTCCCGTTGGTCGGTGTCATTATTGGTTACGCGAGGAATTGAGTAGTGATTGATTTCAATTGTTCATCGTCTCTTTTTCGGTCGAGGCAAGCTCGCGCGTGGCGACCGGAAAAGTGGAGAATGGCTTTCAACCTTTCAAATCTCTTCCCGCGTGGCGGCGCTCAATTTGAGAGGTTTGGTACGTTCGCAACAACCTGTCAGGTCGCTCACCCGCGGGCTTTTTACCGAACTGCCAGTTTAACTACCTCTCTCAGATCACGGTTTGTAACCGTGAGCAACTGCTAACTACGATAGCTTCAAACTGTCGAAACTTAAAAAAACATACTTGTTGTAGCAAGAAATCAATCAACAAAAATACCTACAAGCCAAGCAGCACTTCCAATGGGTCTTTCGCTCCAAAGAGCATCCGTTCGGGATTTTCGAGCATCTCTTTAACCTTTACCAAAAAGCCCACTGACTCACGGCCGTCAATCAGCCGATGGTCGTAGCTTAATGCTATAAACATCATGGGATGAATTTCCACCTTGCCGTTAACAGCAATGGGCCTTTCAACAATGTTGTGCATTCCTAAAATGGCACTTTGCGGCGGGTTAAGAATGGGCGTTGAGAGCATGGAACCAAATACGCCGCCATTGGTGATGGTAAAAGTGCCGCCTTCCATATCCTGAATGGTAATGCGGTTTTCGCGGGCTTTAACAGCCAGTCGCTTAATTTCCTTTTCAATTTCCGCCAGGGTCAACATCTCGGCGTTGCGAACTACTGGAACCACCAATCCTTTGGGTGCACTTACGGCGATACCAACATCCACGTAATTGAATTGTACAATTTCATCACCATCAATTTGAGAATTAATAGATGGAACGTGTGCAATGGCTTCGGTAACCGCTTTGGTAAAAAACGACATAAATCCAAGTCCTACATCATGCTTTTCTTTGAAACTCTCTTTGTATTTCTTCCGGAGTTCCATGATGGGGGTCATGTTTACCTCATTAAAGGTGGTGAGCATGGCGGTTTCGTTTTTAACAGAAACCAGCCGTTGGGCAAGTTTTTTACGCAGCATACTCATCTTTTTCTTATCCGTGTTGCGAGTTCCGTCCCATGTTGAGGAAGTAGGAACCGTTGTGGCAGTCGGAGTAAAATTATCCTTCTCGTTCAGATAAAATTCCACATCTTTTTTCCCGATGCGGTGACTTTTAAAAAAGTCGATTAACTGTTGCTCCGAAATATTTTCGTTTTCCATCAGCTTGCGTGCCAATGGTGAAACCGTTAAATTGATATCGGCTTTGGGCAGCTCTTGTTTTTTTGTAACAGCAGCCGGTTTTGCTTCTTCTTGTTTGGCAGTAGTTTCAACCTTTTTGTTTTCAGGTTTTTTCTGAATGGTTCCTTTGGCTTCCGTGTCGATAGTTGCGATAATGGAGCCAACTTCAACTGTGTCGCCCTCTTGGGCAATAATTTTTATTTTCCCATCGGCTTCAGCTGCCACGGGCAGGGTGGCCTTGTCGGAATCTATTTCCACCACATCCTGATCTTTTTCCACCTGTTGGCCATCTTCCACCAGCCAGGCTGCAATTTGTACTTCGGTAATTGATTCGCCCGGTGAAGGGACTTTTATTTCTATCATAGCTATTTTGTTTAGCCGGTTAAATTTCTTTATTTTAATGGTTTAAGGCCGTTGTGTAAAGCGGCATCAATGGTGTCGATTTGCAGCTCTTCAATCTCTTTCTCGAACGATTGCCATTTATTGCCGATACATGCCATCTCACATTCATAGTCGATGTAAGGACAATCGCAGGCATGGAATGTTTTTTCAATAATTTTTCGCTGTTGGATTATGTGAAATTTGGATGATCCGGTGGCAGGGCTTCCGCTTTCAGGCCTTGCAATATGGATAATACGAATATCATCGCTTAATATTTTTCTAACAAAATCCCACGCTCCCATGTTGGCCGGTTCTTCCTGCGACCACATAAAGGTTTCTGCCAGATGATATTTTTTTGTTAGCTCCAAGACTCTTTTTTTGGGAAAGGGGTAAAGCTGTTCAATACGGATAAGGGCAATAAAATCGTGTCCGTATTTTTCTTTTTCTTCCAACAGTTCGTAATAGAGTTTACCCGTACAGAAAACAACACGTTTAACTTTATCGGGATTGGCATCGGGGTCGTCAATTACTTCCATGAAGCTGCCTTTTGTAAAATCCTCGACAGGTGAGATAACGCGAGGATGCCGTAACAGACTTTTAGGTGTAAAAATAATGAGTGGCTTTCTGAAATCTCTTTTAAGCTGTCGGCGTAAAATATGAAAAAAATTGGCGGGTGTTGTGCAGTTGGCTATTTGCATGTTGTTATCAGCAGCCAGGGTAAGGAATCGTTCCACGCGTGCGCTGGAGTGCTCGGGGCCTTGTCCTTCGTATCCATGCGGCAGCAGTACCACTAAATCGTTCATGACATTCCATTTGTTTTCGGCGCTGCTTAAAAATTGGTCGAAGATAACCTGAGCCGTGTTGGCAAAGTCGCCAAATTGAGCTTCCCAAATTGATAGAGAATAGGGTGAAGTGAGAGAGTATCCGTACTCAAAGCCTAAAACACCATACTCCGAAAGGTGTGAGTTGTATATGTAAAAAGGGGCCTGATTTTTCATCAGGTTTTGCAGCGGGATATATTTTTCTTCAGAGTCTTCAAGGCGTAATACGGCATGGCGGTGCGAGAATGTTCCGCGCTCCACATCCTGCCCGCTGAGGCGTACTGGAATATCTTCGGTTAACAGGCTTCCATAAGCCATCAGTTCGCCCATGGCCCAATCCAGTTTTTTCTCTTCCAGCACCATTTTTTTGCGTTGTTGCTGAAGCCGCACGGTTTTTCTGAAAAACTTTTTGTTTTCGGGCAAACTGCCAAGCTTTTCGGCAATCAACATCAAGTTTTCTTCAGTGATGGAGGTGTCAACAGGTTTGTGCCAGTCCTTATCTTCCGCTTTTTTAATTCCCTTCCAGGTTTCGTTTAAAAAGTTATCTATACTGTTGTTTTTATGCGATTTACCCTTGGTGAGATTTTTTTCCAAGGTAGTTAAAAACTTTTTTTCATTGTTGGTACAGTAGCCGGCAGTTACAACTTTTTCTTCAAGGAGGTGCTGCTTGTAAATCTCGTACGGATTGGGATGTTTTTCGATAGCCTTGTATAATATGGGTTGCGTGAACCGTGGCTCATCGCCTTCGTTATGGCCGTATTTACGATAGGCTAAAATATCGATAAACACATCTTTATGAAACTTGTTTCTAAATTCAACGGCCATTTGAACCGCGTAAACAACAGCTTCAGCATCATCACCATTAACATGGAAAACCGGGGAGAGGGTTGTTTTTGCTACATCGGTACAGTAGGTTGAGGAGCGTGCATCGAGATAATCGGTGGTAAATCCAATTTGGTTGTTAATAACCAAATGAATGGTTCCCCCGGTAGAGTAGCCTTTTAGATTTTCCATTTGAAGCACTTCATAAACGATGCCCTGCCCGGCAACAGAAGCGTCGCCATGCAGTAGAATAGGCACAATTTTACCCGAATCATGCTGATAGGTGGTGTCGATTTTGGCGCGGGTAATGCCTTCTACTACAGGGTCAACAGCCTCGAGATGCGACGGGTTGGGAGTGAGGGTTAGCTGAACCTCTTTCCCTTTGCTGGTTTTACGGCGGACCGTGTAACCGAGGTGGTATTTAACATCACCCAGCAAACCCTCTTCATCAAACTCTTTGCCTTCGAATTCAGAAAAGACATCTTCAAAAGGTTTTCGCATGATGTTGGTAAGAACATTGAGCCTTCCGCGGTGCGGCATACCAATAATAAATTCTTCTACTCCCAGTTCTGATCCTCTCTCCATCACGGCGTCCAGCGCCGGAATTACCGATTCGGCTCCTTCCAGCGAAAAACGCTTTTGGCCGGGGAATTTTTTTTGTAAAAAGTTTTCAAAAAATACGGCTCTTTCCAGTTTAGTGAGGATGTATTTTTTTTCATCGTTATTAAAATCGGGCTTGTTTCTGGTTTTTTCAAACCGGTTCCGTAACCAGGTTAAGGTCTTCTGCTCGCGGATAAACATGTATTCAGCACCAAAACTGTTGCAATAGGTCTCTTGTAAAAAATGTACGATTTCTTTTAAACTGGCTGTTCCAATTCCCAGTTCGTTACCTGCTTGAAAAGTTCTGTCTAAGTCCGCCTTGGTAAGTCCGTAATTCTCAATATCGAGAGTCGGGGTGTATGTTCTTCTTTTCCGAACGGGATTGGTTTTGGTAAAAAGATGTCCCCTGCGCCGGTAATCGTTTATCAGGTTGATCACTTTAAATTCGTCGGAAGTTTGCAGCCCGAAAGAGGCTTTGACAGGATACAATTTTCGCGCAAATTCAAAGCCGTCGAAAAACTTGCGCCATTGTTCATCAACGCTGTTTGGGTCGGATTGATATTGTGAATACAACTGTTCAATGATGTCGGGGTCAATATTATTTAAATAATTCAGGTTGTCCATGGGTATTGTCGTGAATTTGAGTCAACAAAGGTACTACAATTTTAAGTAATTTAGAATTAATTTTAATAGTGTATAAATCCGAAGTGATTTTTGGAATGCGGGGAGAGTGAACCGCGAAGACGCTAAGGCGCGAAGATGTGAAGTTGTGAAGTTGCGAGGTGGCGAGGTGGCGAACCTGCCAGGTTGGGGTTGGCTTTGAGGGGAGAGACCTGACAGGTTGAAGGGCTGGGGAAGTATTTATGTAGTTTTGTCGTTCATTCGGGGAGTTCGCCACGGTCGTACCTCCCTCGCGAATTAGGAGCTTCGTTTAATGATAATTATCTTTTTTGATGCCATCGTTTCATTATTTCGGAAAATTACCCAATACATGGCGGGAGGTAAATTAACCGAAACCGGTATAACAGATAATCTACCTGGCGGAATATGGGCATTATAAACTGTAATACCGCTAGTGTTAACAATAGACAGGGTAGCATTTTCAAGATTATCATCCACATACACCATAAAGTTACCTTTGTTGGGATTGGGAACAACAGAAATGTTAATTAATTTCTGTCTCTTATTAATAATCGTGTAAATCGAATCGTTACAAATTGTTAACGGTATTCCCGTCTCAAATCGCTCTTTGGCGGGAATAGTGCCTGATTCCAGCATGTTGGGATAGCCAATGGATGGCCATACCATGCTTTCACTCCAAAAGTAAGGTTCTGTGTTAAGGTAGTACGACGAGTCAGTAAGATTATCGGTTCCATCCGGACGGGTAACACTCAGAATGTTGTTGCCATACTGAAAATGATTGCTTCCGGTAAGAACATACTGTCCGTAAAACATGCTAAAGTCGGTAGTTTCGTTGCCCACGAAATTTTGTTTTGATGTTTCCAGCAGGTCGTTGGTAGTCATGATAATACCCCAAAGCTCAGCCCTGTTTCTAAAGAGGGTGTTGTACGGTCCTGAAGGTCCCCAATAGTGGTCGATAATGATATTTTGAACGATGTTGCCTTCGAAAAGGTTGGCGTACGCATAATGGCCATGCAGCGAGATGTCGCCTGACAGGTCGTGGATGGGCTCGCTACGATAGGGATCGCGTGAGTAGTTGTAACTAAGAATGTTACCGTTGGCTCCGGTTTTTACCATCATAGCATGACGCAGATGGCTGAAGATGTTGTTTTCAATCAGGCACTCGCTGCTGTGATGTGCCAGGGTAACTCCATATCCGTGCGTAGCAGCACCGTCGTATTGAAAGGCATGATGAAAATAGGAACC
>QMPP01000055.1 GCA_003650425.1 Bacteroidota bacterium
AGATTTTTGTCTTTAGCTTTAGAATTAATTTTCAAATTACAGTTTTGGGCATCAACATAAAGATTCATTGAGTCGGAAGTAATAAACAGCATTCTATTTAATTGCATATCCAAATCAAGATACTGTTTCTCTGCATTGTATTTTAATTTAAGCTTTGCATTTAAGTTTTTAATATTCGCTTTTGTAAATGTTGATTCATCACTATATTTGGCGTTAAAATTTTTAAATTCTACATTGCTAATGTCGATATCACCCAATGATAATGTATCAGAATCTGATTCTGTGGTATCAGAACTGTTTTTTAAAATATCAAAATTAGAGTTACCAAATGAGTCTATTTTGAAATTCAAATAACCATCTTCAACAAAAAAGGAATTAAGCGACATGTTGCCATCAAGTAAGTAGGATATTGCATTTAACGATATAAAACATTTGGAAGTATATAAGAGTGTATCAGCGTTAGGCAAATTAGTATTCTCTGTTAAACAGAGATTAGATATCTCCAGACCCAAAAACGGATACGTACTAAAAAAACTTGGCTCAACTTTTTCGATATTAGTATTACAGGTCAAATAATTTTTTGCCTGTTTAGTAATTATTGGCGTTATTCTTTCTGGTGTAAACAGATACCATAAAGATATTGCCACACTAATCATTAATACAAAAACTAATACCAGAAAAACTATTCCAATTTTTTTTAATATTCTCATATTACTATTGTTTAGTAAATGATTTTGTTACTCCGTAATCGTCTTTGTATATTAACGATAATGCTGTTAACTCTGTGATAGTATATACTTTTGGAACGCTACCACCATTCTCAATAATATGAATTTGTTCTAACTGATCACCTGTAATAGTCCACGTAAATTGTTGTCCTTCTTCTTCTGTTACATCATCTGAAGTATCCCAGGTAGCACCTGTTTTGTCAGAATCATACCGCTCGAATAATGTACCACTTTTCCATTTTCCTATAATTAACGACTCATCAAAACTTGGTGAAGTTTCGTCTTGAGTACACGAAGTTGATAAAAGTGCTATTGTAGCAAAGCTTAATAAAATTAATATTAACCGTTTCATAAATTTAAATTTAGTTGTTATAGAAGTCATTTAAAGTTAACTTAATGGTTACAAACGTAAAATGTTTAAAATCAGAAAATAAATATCTTTTTTAATTATTCCTCCTTTGTTTTCCCTCCAAAGAGGGAAATAATGGAATTTGTTTTCTGATTTTCAATATAATATATTTACTTATACATGTTTAACTTTAAACAACTACAATATATCTATTTGTTATTCAAACATAAAGTTCAAAATTAGTAATTTATTGTATTAAGTAGTTGAAATATTATTAGTTAATTGTAAAAATAGAGTTGATGGACAAAATGATTGGCATTATTACACAAATAGCAGCATTCCTTTTCAAGTAGCTTAAAGTTATGCAATAAATACCCTATCTTTAAGCCTTTAACATATTAACCATATTATGAGCTCAAACTTTATTAAAAAGCACTTGCCGGTTTTGCTGGTTGGCCTGTCGGTAATACTGGGATTGATTGGGTTTTCAATCTATTTTAAGAATCAAAATGTTTCGTATAGCTTTACCGATTTGGTATATTCTGTCATCAGGCTGTTTTTGATGGATAGCGATTTCACACTGATTAATGTGAATATATTTCTCAACATCGCGCGTTTTCTGGCACCGCTATCGTTGGCAACAGCAGTTATCCAATGGCTTTTAAAAGAATTCTCGAACAGGATTAAGCTTGCACAGGTAAAGCGGCTCAAAAATCATATTATTGTTTGCGGCAATGCAGCATCGAATAAACTGTTAATACAGAACCTCAAAGAGGGTAAAAACCACGATTACATCGCTTTGCAAAAAGAAGTTTCCGAAGAGGATAGCCTGCCTCTCAATACTATTGGCTACGACCAGGTTGATACTAACCTGATTAAAAAAACTGCCTTTTACAAGTCGCGTTACCTGATCATCTCTTTTGAAAATGATGCAGAATCGTTGAGTTTTGCCAACAAATTATTGGACACCCTTAATTTTAATTCTATCGAACAGGATATTGATATCATATTACTTTTTAAAAATCCCAAATGGGCCGAGGTAAGCAACGATTTGGGTATGATGGAAAGCATCAATAGCAAAGTACGGACACATAAACACCTAAATGTAAGATATCTCGATTACATTGACAAAAGCATCAGAAAATATATGCTGAACTATGCTCCCGATACCGTTAAACCTGTTACAAAAAATTCTAATCCCGCGCTGGCAACCGTTGTACTCGGTAGTGGTATTGTTAAAGAAAGGTTGATTATCAACCTTGCTTTAAATTCGCATTACATCAATCACAAAAAACTGATTGTTTATGTTGAGAAGGATTCATCGCAGGCGTTCGCGTCCTTTTTAAAAGAGTATCAAATAAATGAAATGATTGCTATTCGTGAAACAGAACCGGAGGAGATAGTTAGCAAAGCAAATGTTGCCGCGGTTTATATTTGTGAAAACAATGAACTTAAAATTATGCAGTACATCAAGGCATTACAAAGAAGCAGACATCAACATGGCACGAAGCGGTTTATTTTTATCAATCACGCTAACAACATTGCTTCTTTGCTTCCCGACGAGCAGAACAAAATAATTGACATCTCCAATGAGGTTGGCGTTTTTAGCAACATCATCGACGAGTCGCTGGACGCAATGGCAAAAACCATCCACAACGATTATCTTGCTAAACTTCGTGAGGCCAGCAAGCTTCAACCCAATAAAGAGACCCATCAGGAATGGAATTTATTGCCGGATGAAATGAAAGACCGCAACCGGATGCAAGCCGATCATATTGGTATAAAAATTCGCTCGTTGAGCTGTCATCTGATGCCACTTGATTCACCAACAAAGGCTTATGACTGGAAAAATGATCCTCGACAGGAAGCCTTAAGCAAAGCTGAACACAATCGCTGGAATGCTTACATGTATTACAAGGGCTGGAAATTTGGTAAAGATAAAAACGAGCAAAGAAAAACCCATCCTGATATGATATCGTATGATAATCTGGACGATTCCATCAAACAATACGACCGCAATGCCATTCTTAACATTCCTGATTTACTTGAGCAGGCCGGGTACAAGATTGTGAGCAATTCAAATTAAGACGTTACACACCATTCAGCATTTTACTAATCACGTATAACCTCAACAGGTTATTTGCCATTCAGTATAGCATTTAGTTTGTCTATCATCTTTTGCTGGCCGGTTTGTTTCCACGTATTCATTACAAACCCAATCAGATTTTTAATTTCTCCTTGCTCTAAATGATTGGTATTATTAAGGAGATTCCAAAGTGTTTCATTCATATTTTCAATATGACCAACATGCTTTTGAACGATTGACAAAACCATGAAAGCATTGCCGAGCACTACAAATTTCTCGTTTCTTTTTGCAGCCTCAACAACCCCTTTAACATTTAATATTTGATGAAGCACATCGCCATAATCGGGTGTCTGATCTACCAAAGCATTAAATAAAGCTTCCGTATTCTGAGTAACAAAATCGTTAAGCTCACCAGCTTTTTGCATATTATTATTTAATAGCTGTACTTCAGCAACAGCTGCTGCCAGATGAGCATAATAAGGTAACTTATCTTCGTGGTTTACAAAAAACTGCCAGGCTTCATCGCATAAAGCAGCTCCTTTTTCAATTTCACCGGATAATGCCAGTGCTTTTCCAAGGTTAATTTTTACTTCGTTAAAAAAGTATTCATGTCCCCCGGTTCCGCCCGGCACATAATTTAACATCTCGGTATAAAATTCGATGGCTCCGGCATAATTTCCGGTTTGCATAAAAAAGGCTGCTGCCTGATTTCTGAAAAACTGCAATTCGGGCAGATCCGAGTTTAAACCACTATTTAAAGTGTCATTTATTTGTATTGCTGCTTGCTGGATGGTTTCTGTACAATCATCATAAGCTATCAGATTAAAAACAATGCTGGCAGCTTGTTGCACCAATCTGTTATCAATGTTTCCATCCTTCCAGACCTTAATAATATTTTCTTTACCTCTTTGTGTTAAACCCTTGTCCAGAAACCATTTTGAAAACAGGAACCTCGGCAACGGCCAAAACAAATCGTTGTTGTCTAAATTTTCTTCCACTTGATTACAAAAAGATTCCCATACTGCAACAACTGCCTTGTAAGGCGATAAACTTTGTAATAAAGCTACTAACATTCCTATCTCTTCCGACCCTTCGGGATGGTCATGATTTACCCGATCTTGGGTCATACTTTCGGCCATCTCTTCAAGTTTAGCCCGGCCGGTGCCAATAAAATCCAGCTTACCCTCTTTTTGCAATTCTTTAATCTGACTGATTCCCTGTTCAATTCTTTGATGTCTAACCTGCTTTGCTCTTTCAAGATATCGTTCAATAAACCGTTTTACATTATCATTTTTAAAAAGTAATTCTAACCATTCAACCACCTCTATTAAGAGTGTTTGATACTGCTCTTCATTTTCAATTTTTTCGAACAAGTCAAGCCGGCTTATCATTGATTTTAATGCTTGTGGACTTTCATCGCCATACACCGATTTTTTTGCAGGTAAAATCTTTTCATTAATAGCAATTGCCTCGGCATACTCTTCTATCCGGACAAGTACATTTTGCAGGTCTTCCAAGGCCTCGATGGTTTTTTCCGATGACAAGCCATACAACTGTTCATAGGAATCTGCCACTCGTCTGAACAACGGTTCTACCTTTTTATTATCTCCTGTTCTAAAATAGAAACCGGCAAGGTTTGATGCACGCTTAGAAGTTTCTTCGGCAAGAGGCCCGTAAGCTTCTTCCGACCGTTCAAAAACAGTAACCATAAATTCCAGTGCAGGAAGAAACTTATTCTCTTCAAGAAGTTCAGCAGCCGCTTCATCCAGTAACATTAATGTTTTTGGGTGGTTTAATCCGTATTCCTGTTCTGTTTTGGCAATAATTTCTCTGCTTAACGTTTCCGTATCGGTTTTTCTGTTTGCTCCTGCTTTAATAGAACCCATCATCAATGCACCGGCTTCTTCTTCCTTTCCGGTTTTAAGCAAAACAGACGAAAGTTTTGAAACCGCGATTCGTGTTTCCGGTGCTTCTCTGCCAATTGATGCCTCCAACCCTGAAACCACCTCCCGTAATATCGTTTCAGCTTCTTCGTAGTTACCCATTATTGAAAGCAGGTCGGCTTTTTGCATTTTACGGTTTAGTGTTTTAGCATGCTCATCACCAAAAAGCCCGGTGTAAAGTTTTACTAACTCCTGCACTATTTCAAGAGCTTCAAGATACTTCTTTTCTTTCTCAAATTTCTGATATTGAGGAATGAGGATATTATCCAGTTCACGAAAAACACTCTCAATGTATTGAGTAGCACCCTTTATCGGCAATAAAACTTCCAGCTGCCGCCAAAGAAGACGCTTTGCCTCATCCATCTCTTCATTTCTCAAAAGCGTATCAATTTGTCTGCTTGTCAGGGTGTAATAGGTCTTCCAATCTTTTTCCGACTCTTCAAGAGTATCAAATTTTTGAGCCGCCCGATTAAGCACTTCTCCTGCTTCTTTCTTTTTACCGGCACTGTACAAAATATCACTCAAATGAACCTGCATGGTAACCACGCTATTCAGATGTTTATCTCCCAGTTTCTCAAAACCTTTGAGAGCATACCTACAATGAACCTCTGCTTTATCAAATTCACCAAGTTGCAAATAACAATAGGCAAGGTTGTATTCACTATGCAAGGTAGAGGGATTGGTTTCGCCTAATGTTGCCGTTTTCCGCTCCACCGCTTCTTTATAAAACGGAAGTCCCTCCTCAAATCTGCCCGTGTTCCCGTACATAACCGAAAGATTATTAACAAGTACCAATCCGGCTTCACTTTGCCTTCCAACCCTTCCGTTAGCAAGCTGCCAGGTTTCTGTCAATATTTTTTCTCCCTCTTCGAAATCTCCCTTATTTTCCATCAATATGGAAGCAAGGTTATTCAATGCCTGAAGTGTTAGTTCGTTCAACGAGCCCAAATTTGCACTTGAAAAATCCACTGCTGTTCTGCAAATTTGCATAGCTTCATCAATAAATCCTTCTTGACGTAATACCTGACTATGCTCCAGTATTATTTCCGATTTCAGTCTGATAAGCTGCTTTTCATTGAACAGCGCATCTGCCGGATTCAACTGCATCTTATCATTACTTTCATTGTTTTCGAAAAAAGACATTAACTCCTTGAAATTGCTTTGCAACTTTTCAATTGCTTTATTATTCCGACTTTTATAGCGCTGATAATATCTCACAATATTAATATAAACAAGGTGTCGTTGTGATAGCCAGGCCGTTGCATTTACAAATATTTTAGCAAGATATTTTTCAGCAATCTCCTCTTCCTGAATTTGTGCAACAACAAAAGGAAGTGCCGATACCAGTACTTCCAGTGTTCTGGTATGAACCGGACCATATTCCTGCTCAAATATGGCCAATGTTTTTAATCTTATGAGAAATGCAGCATCATTTTGAATCCTGTATTGATCAGCGAGACGAACCATTTCGATCAGGGCTTCCTGTTTTTGAGCTGACAGTAAAGCTTTTTCTGGATTGTAAGAGTTATTGCTATAAACAACAATATTATCTTCTTCGCTGAAAGGAGTCCAGAAACTTAATGAACTACCCTGATTATTATTAAGAATTTCCTGATAAGCACCAAGTTGTTTACACATCATTTGATGCAACAAATCTAACGGTTGTTTTACCCCGGCTTTGTTCCACCACAATTGGAGTTGATTGGGAATCCTTTTCTGCATGAAAAGAAAATTCTCAAGCGTGAAAAGATATTGTCGAAGTTTTTCTATTTGATCACTTTGATAATAGTGCTCAGGCAGTTCACGGGTTACGCGGAGTTGATCGGGCTGGTTGCTGAAAAAGGATGCCAGCTCGGTATGATAGCTTTTCTTTTTGTCATCCTCTGCCAAATAATATTTTTGAATAGTATGGAGTAACGCTTTGTGATAAAAAGATATCAGCCCCTCTTTAGTATTTAAATGGATTCTCAGTTCACGCCACAACAGCGCCAGTTTTTCCGGTGAAATAGCCGGGCACAAACTTCTTATCTCCGATTCCCGAAGCCCTGTTACCGAACATGCCAGCAACGATAGTGGGCGAACCACCTCCTCGCTGCCCAGCTCTTTTTCAAGACGCTGAATAATTTGATGGTAAACTTCCTGCAAACCCTCTTTTCCGGTTTGTTCGGGAAACATACGAATCCGCTTTTCCAGTCGTTCGTACGACCCAAACATTCGTAACTCTTCAAGGGCGATGGCAAGAAACAAAGGCAGGTTAGAAGAGGGATGATTCGACAACAGTTCAATATGCTTTTTGTCCATTGTTTTAGCCGATAAAGCCGGTAGCTGCCTAATCAATAACTTTCGTTCCTCTTTTCGTAAAACGGGTATTTGCCGGAAAGCACAACCAATCTGCTTTAATTGCTTAAAATGATGATTTGCCAAAACCTGATCATCAGAAAGGGTTAATAACACGCTAATATTTTGATTTAACGATTCAGGAATCCATCGTAAATCAAGCCCACGGTCAGCAAAAATTAAATCGAAATCATCAATGGCAATTAATAGCTGTCTGCCTGACGAAACGGCTTCAATAACATGATAGAGGTCGTTGGCAACAACTCCCGATTCCATTAGCATACCGTCAGGAGCAGAGCCAAGGCTTTTCAACTTTCTCAGAAGGCGATGAAACAGGTTTTCCGGATTGTTTTCCAAAATAGAAGCTCCCGAAAAATGAACAATCGCCTCCCCATTCGGGTTATCCGATTTCCACTGATTAACTACTTTTCCAAGTAAAGCCGATTTACCTTTACCGGTACTACCTGCAATAACAACAGGTGTTTTTGAAGTTTTCAGATCGTTTGATAAGGTTTTCAAAATCTGGTCGCGACCAACAAAAAGCGCCGTTATTTCATCCAGAAATCGTAAGTGTTCGTCATCTTCCAATAAATTAACATCAGCTGATGCTACAGGTGGTGCATTTAATCGCGGGAACTCATGGCTAAGAACGTCCCAAATACTATCAACAACATTTTGAGCAAAGTCTTCTAACCCGTCAAGATATACCGTGCCATTAATTTTCAACCACTTTTTAACTTCATCAGGTAACTTACTGTAAACGGCTGCTTCAACAACCCCGTTTTGTATTTTACCTGAAAGATGCTTTTTAACCAACTCGGGAGCTTCCTCTTCCAAAAGAAACCAGTCAATGGTAACTCCCCTGTAATGACAAGAATACGATTTAACCGGTTTAATTTTATTCGGGTGTCTTTTAATCTGTTCCTTTAGTTCCGTTTGCTTTTGCTTATGCTCTTCACCTTCCGATTCAACAACTTCACGTAGTTCAGGCGGCATCGCTTTTTCAAATTCCGGATCCCTAAAAAAAAACAGGGCATTGCTTTTACTGTTAGCGCTTTTTGAAAACCGGCTTACCAGTTTATCAAGTGCCGTTACCTTAGTATCATTATTATCATTCAGTACCCCATGATAAATTTCCATGGCTGTAATAGACACTTTCTGAGGAAAGGTATTCTCTACTTTTGTGGGTTTCTTATCAGGAATCCACCCGTAACGTTCGCCCATAATGCCAAGAAAAAATGGACGGCAGTTTTCAATGGATTCAAGGCAAAAATCGATGGTTTCATCGTTTTCTGCCTGATCTTCGGTGATACCCCACCGTAAATCAATATCCAACAGTTTGATGCGGTAGGGAAGTAATTTTTCGCGCAATTTTGGAAAAGCCTGTTTTATCAGTATATCCCTTTCGCTGTGCATATCTTTAAAAGTAGAAGAGATAAAAACAGAAACGGTTTGCCAGCTCATAATGATTAGTTTTAAGTTATTAATAAGGCCATTTTAAAGACTTACAGAAAAGTGGCTAAACCATTCATGCGCAGGCATTAGTTCTTTTTATTATTCAATATCAGGACTCATCAAAGAAAAGTAAATACAAGGTGTTTATCTCAAATAGCATCACCCTCCAAGTTTAAAACCTAACCCCGAGCTTTTTTGGCGGCTTGCTGCTTTAAACTCCTTTACATCTTCCAACGTCAGGGTACGTAAAACGGTTGCCGTCCGCTTTGACTTGGGCAAGGAGGCCATCCGCAGCTCCTGGTTACGATGCGCTTTTTCAACCATTTTACGAACCGAACGGGCATTACCGAAAAACTTATCACGGTTACCATATAATGATGAAAAATAACTTTTAATATGTTCTGATACTTCTTTGTTGGGTTTAAGCGAACGTTCTTTGAGCATCCTTAAAGCAATGGTGTATAAATCTTCTTCTGAAAAATCTTCAAACCTGTAGGTTCGGTCGAAACGAGATTTAAGGCCGGGATTAGATTCAAGGAATTTTTCCATATTTTGAGGGTAACCGGCAACAATCAGCCCAAACTCCTTGCGCTTGTCTTCCATTTGCTTGATCAGCGTTGCTACTGCTTTTTTGCCAAAGTCGCTGTTGTGCCCTTCAGTAAGCGCATAAGCTTCATCAATAAAAAGGATACCTCCCTGAGCCTCTTTAATCAGCTCCATGGTTTTAATGGAGGTCTGCCCCACAAAGCCAGCCACCAAATCGCTACCATCGGCATCAATTAAATGACCTCGCTCCAGCAAGCCCAGCGCTTTGTAAAATTTACCCATGATACGGGCAACCGTTGTTTTACCTGTTCCCGGATTACCTGTAAACACAGAGTGCATGGAGAAAACCTTCAATACATCACGACCCATTTCGTGGTAATATTTCGCCAGCTTAATCATATCCTGCACCTCTTGTTTGATGCTGTTAAGGCCGGTTAACTGATCCAACTCTGACAAGGCTTCTTTTAGCAAATCATTGTCAATAGGCAACTCTAGCGATTTCTTGTCGATGTTCACCGAAAGGTCTTCAATGTCTTCCTCCCTGATGGTTTCCAAGTCCTCTTTGGTCAGCATCTCAGGATCGTAATTATTCATCAGCCTAATACCAAGGTTCATCTTGGCTTCATCCAGTAAACTATGGGCAAAGCGGGCATTTCCAAATGTGCGGTCACGCTTTCTGAAAGCAGCGGTAACAATTTTATTAATTCTCTTTTTCGCCGGCAACGACAAAGTAACTTCTCTTTTTTTGGCAGCAAATGCTGCTATTTCAACCAGCTCATCAGGAGTATAATCTTCGAAATGAAAGTAGTTTCTGAACCGCGATTTCAGTCCCGGATTAGAATCCAGAAAGCTTTCCATCTCTTTTGGATAACCTGCCACCATGATGGCGATATCGCCCTTGCCATCGCTCATTTCAGTAATGAGTGCCGCCACAGCCTCAGGACCAAAATCGTTGCCACCACCCTCTTTAAATAGCATATAGGCCTCATCAATAAACAAGATGCCTCCCCGGGCTTTTTCAATGGCCTTCTTCGTATCGTCGCCTGTTTGGCGGACAAAACCTGAAATCAAATCGTTGGCTTCCACGGTGTGAACATGCCCTTTGGAAAGCAGCCCAATGGAGTGATAAATTTTTCCTAACAGCTTAACAACCGTCGTTTTACCCGTTCCGGGATTGCCGGTAAAAACAGCGTGAAGTGAAAGGTCGTCATCTTCTTCAAAACCTTTTTCTTCGCGTATTTGCAGGAAGTTGAGATAATCGACGTAATCTCTGATTTTTGTTTTAACGCTGTCTAACCCAATCAAGCTATCCAGCTCTTTAATTATTTCATCAAGTGGCCGGTCGTCAATAACTATTTCTGTTGGTTTTTTCTCTTCTGTAGTAGTTACAGGCTCTTCCTTTTTTTCCTCTTGCTTTGCGTCAGGCTCTTCTTCCTCGCGAGGTTCATTTATTGTAACCCCTGCCAAACCCGGTTCAAACCTGCTTAAAACTTCCTCGTTTAGTAGTGCTTCATAATCGCTCAGCCGCTCAGCAAAAGTATCACCCACCGAAAAGGGGATAACCCCCACAACAGCATCCATAAAAATCACCTCCATGATAAAGTAGTCGTCAATCCATAACCCGGGATTTTCGGATCCCCATCCGGAAGTTACAGTAAAAATCTCCGTTTCCTTGTCATCCGGTGTTACCAGCGACATTACATCACCCGAGCCGATAAGATGGCCGGTATCATCGTAAATATTAAAAAAGAATTCGCTTAACCACTCTTCTGAAAGTTTGCTGCTGAACCTGAGCTCGCCCATGACATAACGGGTTTTACTCTTGTCGAACTTTTTGTAATAAACTCGTTGATCAATATCCAAATCACCCTGAGGAGCCTCGTAGGTTCGAAGGGAAATAGCACTCAGGTAAGGATTATTTTTTTCCGTAACCTCCCCATGATCCTCAATATAAAACTTTGTTGTGCCTACCAGCTCATCCACAATATAAGCCTCCCAAATATACTGGCCTTTTTCCCAAAACGAACCTTTTTTATCACTACCCCAGCCATAGTCGATGATAACTATATTCTGACTTTTGTCAACTTCAACCTTTTTCTTGTATTCGCAAAGCATGGTGCTTTTTGTACCATTTTCAATCGAAAAGGCCTTCAGCACAATTTCTGTACTCCAGTTCTCTTCATCAAAAAGCTTGTTGTAAAAAGTCAATTCTGCGCTTAGATAACTAAGCTCCCATCGGTCGAAAAGTTTACGAAATTTCTTTTTGTTACTAACTACTTTATTCCATGAGTAAGTACGCAGACTTTTAAATTTGTAATTATTCGGCTTTTTGCTTTTTCCAAACACAGATATCATTTTTCATAAATAGTTGATTTTGTAAAGATAATAAATAAATACTGGCAACCATTGTTACTTTAATATTTATAGCCATTCCAAATGTAAAAGTCCGTTTTTGTTAACTTTTAACCGCAAAATAAAAACTGGCAGCCATGATAAAAAGAAACTAATAAAGCAGTAAAAAGTTTTCGGTTCCTGTTCTTTTATTCGTCCTTGTTTGCAACGAAGATGCCGGTGGTTATTTAGTTCTCTGAAATTATCCGACCGGATATAGGAATAAACTTAAAATCTTATCTTTGGCGCGACAATAACCCTGACTATGTTAGCCGATAAACAAAAAGTATTAAATCTGATTCCGCAAAAACCTCCCATGGCCATGGTAGATGGATTATTGACATCCGATAAGGAAAAAACAGTGGCTACCCTTACCATTGAAGCCGACAACCTTTTTGTAGAGGACGGAGTTTTTAAAGAACCCGGGTTAATCGAACACATTGCCCAAACAGCAGCGTTACGTTCCGGTTACGAGGCAAGCCTGACGAACGACAAGCCTCCGGTAGGGTTTATCGGCTCGGTAAAAAGAATGAAGATTTTTTACTTACCACGAATCGGTGATACACTTGTTACTACCATGACTATTGTTATGAATATGGAGAACATCTCCATCATTAAAGGAGAAACTTCGGTTAACGATAAGCCGGTTGCCGAGGGTGAAATGAATATTTTTTTGCAGGAAAAACCATAAACCATGAAAGCAAAGGAAGTTCCACAAGACGATGAAAACCTTTTAGAAGGTAAATTTAAAGATCCCATTTACACGCTGGATGAAGATGGAAATTACACTACCTCGTACAGTGTTGGCTGGGATGTTAAAAACGCCGTGTTAAAAAATGCCTGGGGAGTTATTAATGAAAAGATGGAACAGGCCCGCCAGGATGTTATGGCCGGAAAAGCAAGCCCCATAAAATATTACATGGAAAAAACCATTATGGATCCTTCGCTGTTGGCAAAATACACCGGCTATTGGAAATGGACCGTGAAAAAGCACCTCAAACCAAAAGGGTTCAATAAGCTGAACGAGGAAGCCCTGAAAAAATATGCCGACATTTTTGACCTTACGGTAGAGGAACTTAAAGATATTGACAAAATTAAGAACGACAAGACAGAAGAATGAATATAGAGATGAACTTTGAACACCGTCAGCTGGCACACTGCGAAAATGGTGTTGTTTCAAATATGTTACGCTATCATGGAATAGATTTGAGTGAACCGATGATTTTTGGCATTGGCTCGGGTTACTTTTTTTCGCACATGCCTTTTTTAAAAGTAGATAATATTCCTGTTACCTCGTTCAGGCCGTTGCCGGGAATTATTTTTAAACGGGTATCGAAAAGGCTGGGATTTCATTTTGAAAAGCATCGCTACAAAAACCCCTACAAAGCCATGGAAGCGCTGGACAGAAATCTGGAACAGGAAATTCCCACCGGCATGCTGGTTGGCGTTTATCACCTTACCTACTTTCCTACCCGTTACCGGTTCCATTTTAACGCGCACAACATTGTTGTGTATGGCAAAAAAGAGGATAGCTACCTGATTAGTGATCCCATCATGGAGAAAAAAACCACGTTAACTCATAAGGAGTTAATGCGTGTGCGTTATGCTAAAGGTACGTTTGCTCCCAAAGGACACATGTACTGGCTAAAAAGTGTCCCGGAAAGTTTTGATGTAAAAAATGCCGTTATCAAAGGCATTAAACACACCTGTAAAGATATGACTTCTATTCCCATACCTATGTTTGGCGCCAAAGGAATAAAGTTTTTATCCAAAAAATTCAGACAGTATCCCACGAAACTCGGTGCTAAAAAGGCTTCGCTTTTTACAGGCCAGATAGTCAGGGCACAAGAAGAAATTGGCACGGGTGGAGCAGGGTTCCGCTACATGTATGCAGCCTTTTTGCAGGAAGCTGCCGGAGTGATTGACAAACCGGAATTAAAACAGCTTTCCTACGAGATGACGGAAATTGGTGATAGATGGCGGGAGTTTGCCGTGATTGCCGGCCGTATTGTAAAAAACAGAACCCGTGAAGGGGAGGATTACAATGCCGGTGCCGATATTCTTCTGGATATCTCCGAAAGGGAACAGCAGTTTTTTACAAAATTGAAAAAGGTAGTTTCGTAATGAAACAAAATCCGATAATAAAAATAACCAACCTCAACAAGCAATATCGCGATGCTAACAAACCGGCTGTTGACGGATTAAACCTAAACATTTATCCGGGAGAGATTTTTGGTTTGTTAGGCCCTAACGGTGCCGGAAAAACCACTACCATTTCGATGTTGTGCACGCATCTTAAACCAAACAGCGGATCTATCATCATCAATGGCAAAGAGGTTTCAACACAACAAACAGCCATTAGAAAAGAGATTGGATTTGTTCCACAGGATATTGCCCTTTACGATAAACTCACCGCCCGCGAAAACCTCCGTTTTTTTGGAAATATGTTCGGGATGAAAGGAAAAGTACTAAAGGATAAAATCAATTACTGGCTGAAAACTTTTGGCCTTCAGGAAAAGTCAGGGAAACAAATAAAAACCTACTCGGGAGGTATGAAACGTCGGGTAAACCTGATTGCAGGATTGCTGCACGAACCTAAAATACTATTCCTCGATGAACCAACCGTGGGTATCGATGTACAATCGAAAAATATTATCATTGAATCGTTAAAAGAGATAAACAAAAAAGGAACCACCATTATTTACACCTCGCACCATATGGATGAAGCCGAGCATTTTTGTAGCCGCATTGCTATCATCGACTATGGTAAAATTATTGCAAAAGGTGAACCCCGAAAACTTATTGACGATTGCGAGGAATGTGAAAATCTGGAATCGATTTTCCTGAAATTAACAGGGAGAAAGTTGAGAGATTAATGGGTCAGGAGAAGAGTTAACCGCGAAGGCGCGAAGACGCAAAGAAAGAGAAAAGCTAACCGCAAAGACGCTAAGGCGCAAAGAAAACAACAACTTAGCGCCTCCGTGCCTTTGCGGTGAAAAAATAAAAAAATGAAGTTAAAACTCACAGCATCTATTAAAAAAGAGTTTTTGTTGCTTATTCGCGACAGAGCGGGGCTTGCTATGTTGTTTATTATGCCCATTGCACTGGTGCTGATTATGACCCTGCTTCAGGACAGCTCGTTCAGAATGCTGGAAGAAAAAAAACTGCCGGTTATCATTCTCAATCATGATGATGATGTTTTCGGGAAAAATATCGTTGAAGGCTTGAGTCAATCAGATTTTTTTGAAATCACCAGATTTGATGGAACAAAAACAGGACTAAAAGAAGAAGTAGCAGCAGGAAACTACCTGATTGGTATCGTCATTAAAAAAGGAGCTACCACTTCCATTCGTAAAAACCTCAACAAAG
>QMPP01000056.1 GCA_003650425.1 Bacteroidota bacterium
CGTGTTGACTGGACGGTAGGTTTTGGCTATGGCGACGATTATGATAAAGCCCGGGAACTGGTGCTGGGAATTTTAAAAGCAGATAAAAGAGTACTGGCTGATCCTGAACCGTTTGTTGTCCTGGGTGCTTTAGCCGACAGCTCGGTTAACTTAACTGTAAGAGCATGGGTTAATGCCGCTGATTACTGGGGTGTCTTTTTCGACTTCAACGAACAGGTTTACAAAGTATTTGCTAAAGAAAATATCAATATTCCATTCCCGCAAATGGATGTTCATATTCAAAAATAATTTTTAAAAACTTTTTAAAAACGGCTGTGGTAAAGGTGCTTTTAGTACTTTTGTTACAGCCATTTTTATATCCTTTTATATGAAAAAAATAATATTCCTTCTTTTTATTGGAGCCTTCGGTTTGCTTAGCACCGTTAAAGCACAAAAATTTTACACCACCTCCGGCGGAGAAATGATTTTTTCGTTTGCCACCATCGACAACAACGGAAGCAGCGGTAACAACATCATGCGCTGGTCGCCGGTTTTCAACTTTCAATTCTTTGGGAACTACGATTTTTCAAAACATGCAGGGCTTATTTTTGGTGCCGCTGTTAGAAACGTTGGTTACATTGATGATAACCCGAATATAAATAATAGTACTTACAAAAAAAAGTACCGCACATACAACGTGGGTATTCCGGTAGGTATTAAAATTGGAAACCTTGACCGGTTCTTTCTTTATGGCGGATACGAAATCGAATTTCCGTTTAACTACAAAGAAAAAACCTTTGAAAACGGTTCAAAAACAGACAATAAAATTACCGCTTGGTTTTCAAACCGAACCCCGACTTTTTATAATACTGCTTTTGTAGGTGTTCAGTTTCCTTACGGCCTTAACCTCAAAGTAAAATATTATTTTACTAACTTTTTTAACGAAGATTTTGTACAGGTTGTTGATGGGATAGACATCAGGCCTTATGCCGGCATGAAGGCAAATATTATCTATTTTTCGTTAAGTTTTGATCTTTTTAAAAACTACAGTATCGACTATCACGATATGAAACCACCACGAAAAAACACAAACAATAACGTTTATTAAACAAAACAACCGTGTCCGGTATTAACAACAGGAAACAAACCAAACGACAAGTTGGTGCATCGTATGTAACCACCATCATTAGTATCATGTTGGTGCTGTTCACGCTGGGGTTTTTGGGCTTGATTTTGTTACAGGCACGTTCACTATCACGTTACATTAAAGAAAATATCGGCTTTGAAATTGTGATTAAAAAAGGGGTTAAAGATGCCGATATTTTCCGCCTTCAAAAAATACTTGATGCCCGAAACTATGTAAAATCAACCGAATTTATTACTAAAGATGAGGCTGCTGCACGGCTAAAAAAAACGTTGGGTAACGATTTTATCAGTTTTTTGGGTGAAGAAAATAATCCGCTGCTTCCCTCGCTCGAGGTTAGGTTTAATGCTGACTGGGCCAGTTCCGACAGTTTAAAGATTATTGAAAAAAACGTGCTTAAAAACAGCATTGTCAAAGAAGTTTATTACCACAAATCGCTGGTTGACGTTATTAACAAAAACATCAGTCGTATCGGGTTTATTCTGCTTGCCATCAGTTTGATATTAATTGTCATTTCGGTGGCATTAATTAATAACACCATCCGGTTGGCGGTTTTTGCCAAGCGACACACCATTAAAAGCATGCAACTGGTGGGAGCCACTAACGCCTTTATTCGTCGGCCGTTTGTGCAGCGAGCTGTGCTACACGGAGCTTTGAGTGCGTTGCTTGCCCTGCTGTTGTTAAGTGGCGTAACAACCCTTTTAAAAGAAAATATTCCCGAACTTCAAATGCTGGAAGACCGGTTTACCATGCTTATGCTCTATTTGTCGGTGTTTTTGTCGGGTATTGCTATCTCTGCTGTTTCAACCTGGCTGGCCGTTACCCGTTACTTAAAAACAGGTTCCGATAAACTTTATGGTTAGTTTGGCAGATTTCTATTACTTTTGAGGAAAATTTTTCGCGATGCGAAATATTAAAATATTCATGGCAATTCTAAGTTTAATATGATGAAAACAAAAGAGGTAAAAAATAAAAATCAGAATATGGAAGATATGTTTCCATTTCATAAAGAAAATTATAAATATCTGTTTATAGGTCTGGCACTTTTAGCCTTGGGATTTATTCTTATGATTGGCGGCGGCTCCGACGACCCTAATGTTTTTAGCAACTCTATTTTTGATACGCAACGCCTTACCATTGCCCCCTTATTGTTAATTGCGGGATTTGCTGTTGAAATGTGGGCAGTATTAAAGCGCCCTTCTGAAAAAAAATAATTTCTTAAACCCATTTTATTATGACTTGGTTTCAGGCACTGGTTTTGGCTATTGTTGAAGGACTCACCGAATTTCTTCCCGTATCATCCACCGGCCACATGATTCTTACCGAAGGAATCATGGGTATGAAAAGCAACGACTTTATTCAGGCTTTTATCGTTAATATACAGTTTGGTGCTATTTTATCGGTAGTGGTACTTTATTGGAAAAGGTTTTTTCAATCTTTAAAGTTTTATTATAAGCTTTTTGTGGCCTTTTTGCCGGCAGCCTTTTTTGGCTTGCTACTTCACGATTATATCGACCAGCTGCTTGAAAGTGTTTACGTGGTAGCCGTTATGCTGATAATTGGCGGCGTAATTTTAATACTGGTTGATAAATGGTTTAAAACCACAGCCGAAAAGGGAAAAGAGGATGTTACTTACAAAAATGCACTGGTTATCGGGCTTTTTCAGGTGCTGGCTATGATTCCGGGCACCTCCCGCTCGGCGGCCACTATTATTGGCGGTATGGTTGAAAAAATGAACAAAAAAGCCGCTGCCGAGTTTTCGTTCTTTTTGGCAGTGCCTACCATGGTTGCCGCTTCAGGATACAAACTACTCGAAAACCATGAAGCCATTACTTCCGATAACATAGGGCTGCTGATTTTTGGTAATGTTATTGCCTTTATTGTGGCGTTGATGGCCATCAAATCATTCATCAGCTTTTTAACCAAGCACGGGTTTAAAATTTTTGGCTACTATCGTATTATTGTCGGCGTTATTATTCTTGTTCTTTATTTGTTTGGCGTTGATTTAACAATTTCCTAATGGCTTTCGATTTTGTACAAGGCGAAGTGTTACTGGTTGATAAACCGCTGGAGTGGACCTCGTTTGACGTGGTAAATTTTATCCGTTCGTTTCTTCGTAAAAAATATAATCTCAAAAAATTAAAGGTTGGCCATGCCGGCACGCTTGACCCACTGGCTACCGGGTTGCTGATTATTTGTACCGGAAAATTGACTAAGCAGATTGATACGTTTCAGGGTATGGACAAGGTGTACGTGGGCCAGATGAAACTGGGCGCTACCACCCCGTCGTTTGACAAAGAAACCGAAGAGGACCATCAGTTTGACCTTGACGGGATTTCAGAAAACGACCTTGTTGAAACTGCGAAAAAATTCCTTGGTGAAATCGATCAGGTTCCTCCCATCTATTCTGCTATCAAAATCGACGGCAAACGAGCTTACGAACATGCCCGCAAAAAAGAACACCGGGAAATAAAGCCCAGAAGAGTTACCATCAACGAATTTAATCTACTGAACATCAACCTGCCACTTATCGACTTTTATGTAAAAAGCAGTAAAGGTACCTACATCCGGTCGTTGGTACGCGATTTCGGAAAAGAGTTAAACAACGGGGCCTAC
The DNA here is from genome assembly GCA_003650425.1 of Bacteroidota bacterium. Lineage (GTDB taxonomy): Bacteria > Bacteroidota > Bacteroidia > Bacteroidales > F082 > B16-G9. Next base: position 3,740 of record QMPP01000056.1, read on the forward strand.
CTTACTGCCCTGCGCCGTACGCAAATAGGCTCGTTCACGGTAAATGATGCCTATACCATGGATGCTTTTAAAGAGGCCGTAATGAAAGAAACAGACAATTATGAATGAGCAACACCGAACCATAGTAGTAACCAAAAACACCGGCGAAAAAGATGTTTTTGATGCGGAAAAACTGAAAACAGCGCTTCGCCGTTCCGGTGCTACCGAAGCTGAAGTAGATTTGGTTGAACAGGAAGTTTTGGATAATCTTTACAATGGTATTACAACCAAAAAAATTTACCGGTTGGCCTACAACCTACTACGAACCAAATCGAAACGAACAGCAGGAAGATATCGATTAAAAAGTGCGGTGATGAACCTGGGTCCTTCAGGATATCCTTTTGAAAAATTTTTAGGCCGTCTGTTCAAAAACAGGGGTTATAATGTAACGGTTAACGAAATAATTAAAGGTAAATGTGTTACCCACGAAACAGATGTGGTTGCCAACAATGGTACCGAACAAATAATGGTCGAATGTAAGTTTCACAGCAGTATAGCACAAAAAAGCGATGTTAAGGTACCGCTTTACATTCAATCGAGGTTTTTAGATATTAAAGCCGTTTGGGAGCAACAGCCCGAGTTAAAAAACGTACGTTTTGTGGGTATGGTGGCAACCAACACCCGGTTTACCGAAGATGCCAAAGACTTTGCTCGTTGCGTGGGACTTAAAGTGATTAGTTGGGACTATCCTGCCGGCAACAGCTTGCGCGAGTGGATTGACGAGAGCGGATTTTATCCCATAACAGCACTGCAATCGCTACGAAAAAAAGATAAAGAGCTGTTGCTCGAAAACAACCTGGTGTTATGCCGCGAACTTGAACCTCACCGGCAAAAACTGCGTGAGCTCAACTTCAGCGAAAGCACCATAAAAAAAATTCTCAACGAAGCCGCCCATCTGATTTCTTAACAACAATTATTATGAACGAACCTCTTTTTGGAAAAACATTATCCGAATTACAGGAAATCACCCAAATACTGGGATTGCCTAAATTTACGGCTAAACAGATTGCCGAATGGCTTTATAAAAAACACGCTGTTTCGTTTGATGAAATGACCAACCTGTCGAAAAAGGCAAGGGCCATGCTAACGGAACAATACGAGATAGGCTTAACAAAACCCCTCACCGTTCAAACCTCTTCGGATGGTACCAAAAAATACCTGTTCAAATCCGACTCAAAAGGCTTTATCGAAGCAGCCTATATTCCCGAAACCAAACGTCACACCCTCTGTGTTTCGTCGCAAGTGGGCTGTAAAATGAATTGCAGCTTTTGCGCTACTGGTAAACAGGGTTTTCAGGCCAACCTTACCGCTAAAGAGATTATCAATCAGATAGCCTCTATTCCGGAGTGCGACCAGCTTACAAACCTGGTTTATATGGGCATGGGTGAGCCGCTCGATAATTTGGATGAAGTGTTAAAAAGTCTTGAAATACTAACTGCCGACTGGGGCTATGGCTGGAATCCTAAAAAAATTACCATCTCCACCATTGGCATTATCCCGGCCATGAAACGGTTTCTGGATGAAAGCACCGCTCATTTAGCGGTCAGCCTCCACAACCCGTTTGATGACGAAAGGTCGGCCTTAATGCCTGTAAACAAAGTCTATCCCGTAAAGGATATTATCAACGAATTAAAAAAATACCCTTTCGACCGCAGCCGCCGGGTATCGTTCGAATATATTGTTTTTGGCGGTGTTAACGATTCACGCCGGCATGTTAACGAGCTGGCTCGTCTGCTCAATGGCATTAGCTGCCGCATCAACCTTATCCGGTTTCACACCAATCCCGGCTCCAATCTAAGCGGTACTGATGAAGAGAGCCTGATGGCCTTTAAAGAGGCGCTCATCGCAAAAGGTATTGTTACCACGATAAGAGCTTCGCGCGGACAGGACATTGATGCAGCCTGCGGATTGTTAAGTACCAAAGAGCTTTTGCAAAATCAATAGCCCCTGCCGCTATGGATGAGATGAAAAAACTGCTTGATAATCTTGCCGAAAAAGCACGTCAGGCTGAACCGCAAAATAGAGCACTCGTTAAAAAGCTGAAAAAAAAGAAGCCCAAAAACCTCGACGACATCGTACATGCGTTGCACGAAGAGGTGTTTTCCGAAATCGATTGTTTAACTTGTGCCAATTGTTGCAAATCGCTTGGCCCTCGTGTAACCGACAACGATATTGCACGGTTGGCTAAACATCTAAAGCTAAAACCCGGAAAATTTATTGAAAGTTACCTGCGGCTCGATGAAGATAACGACTATGTTTTTAAAGAGATGCCCTGCCCCTTTTTAATGCCCGACAACTACTGCATGGTGTACGAGCACCGGCCAAAAGCTTGCAGAGAGTACCCGCACACCGACCGAAAACGCTTTTATCAGGCACTGGATATCACCCTGAAAAACACCGCCACCTGTCCCGCTGTTTTCGAAATAATGGAACGGTTGAAACAAACTAATATCGCCAACAGTTAGTAACATAACACGATTACCGGTACTCAATAAAAGTCGTATTAAAAAAACTTTACTCTGTTTCAAACTTAATTAATCCAATACCTTTACTAATTTTGCAGCCAAATTATTAACGACATGGAACATACGCTGCAAATTTATAATACCCTCTCCAGAAAAAAAGAGATTTTCAAACCCATTAAACCGCCTCACGTGGGAATGTACGTTTGCGGACCTACCGTTTACGGCGATGCCCATCTGGGACACGCCCGGCCGGGCATTACCTTTGATATTTTGTTTCGATACCTGAAACACATCGGCTATAAAGTGCGGTACGTGCGTAATATCACCGATGTAGGCCATCTTGTTAACGACGCCGATTCGGGAGAAGATAAAATTCAGAAAAAAGCCCGTTTGGAAGAGGTGGAGCCCATGGAAATAGTAAAGTATTACTCCGACCGTTACCACGCCAATATGGATCAGCTTAACACGCTGCACCCAAGCATCGAACCTACTGCCTCGGGTCACATTATCGAGCAGATGGAGATGGTGAAAAAGATACTGGAAAACGGGTATGCTTACGAAGCCGAAGGGTCGGTTTATTTTGATGTGGAGAAATACAATAAAAAATATCACTACGGAAAACTTTCGGGCCGTAAAATAGAAGAGCTTATTGAAAACACCCGCGAACTGGCCGGGCAGGAAGAGAAGAAAAACAGCTTCGACTTTGCCCTTTGGAAAAAGGCCGACCCCTCGCACATCATGCACTGGCCGTCGCCCTGGAGCGAAGGATATCCGGGCTGGCACCTGGAGTGCTCGGCCATGGGTAAAAAATACCTGGGTGAAACATTTGACATTCACGGGGGAGGAATGGATTTGCTTTTTCCTCATCACGAATCGGAAATTGCTCAGGCCAACGCTGCCAACGGCCACGATCCGGTAAAATACTGGATGCATAACAACATGATTACCGTTAACGGGCAGAAGATGGGTAAATCGCTCAACAATTTTATTACGCTGGATGAATTCTTTACCGGCAGCCACGAGTCGCTCGACCGTGCTTACGGCCCTATGGTTATCCGGTTTTTTATTTTGCAGGCACACTACCGCAGCACCCTCGATTTTAGCAACGAAGCTTTGGTAGCCGCCGAAAAAGGGTTAAATCGTTTGCTCGACGCATGGCATCTGCTTAACGAACTGAAAGCATCGGCCAAGAGCAGTGTCGATGTCCGTCAGTACGAAACCAAATGCTACGAAGCTATGGACGACGACCTCAACACCCCCATAGTAATTGCCCATCTGTTTGAGGTTTCAAAAATTATCAATCAGGTAAACGATGGCAAAGAAAAGCTCTCGCAAGAGGATATTGATTTTCTTAAAACGTTCCTTAACACCTTTATTTTTGAACTGTTGGGCATGCGCGATGAAAAAGCCACCGGTGGCAACGATCAGGTAATTGACTATCTGATGGAGACCATCCTGTCCATCCGTCAAAATGCCAAGCAAAACAAAGATTACGCTACTGCCGATAAAATCCGCGACGATCTTACCAAGCTGGGTATCATAATAAAGGACACCAAAGAGGGGGCAAAATGGAGTTTAAAATAGATGAAATAAGGAAACAACCATGAATAATAAATCGTTCCGTATCCCCATTTCAACTAAACGACTTTTTTATATATTTGACAAAACATTTAAATATTAATCATGCTCATTATTGGAATTGCGGGGGGTAGCGGCTCCGGAAAAACAACCGTTGTTAAAAAAATTGTAGAAGAGCTTCCTTCTCATGCCGTTGCCGTGGTTTCACAAGATTCGTATTATTACGATAACGGGCATCTCTCGCAGGAAGAGAAAGAGAAGATTAATTTTGACCACCCCAATTCTATCGAGTTTGACCTGCTCATCAATCATGTTAACCGGTTACAAAAGGGCGAAACCATTCCTATGCCCATTTACTCTTACGTAACCTGCGCCCGGGCCAAAGAGAACATCCCCGTTGACCCGCACCCCGTCATTATTGTAGAAGGTATTTTAATCTTCACCAACGAAGTACTCAGAAATATGCTCGATATTAAACTTTTTGTTGATACCGACGGCGATGACAGGCTGATGCGTATCATCCGGCGCGATATTCAGGAAAGAGGCCGTAATTACAACGATGCTCTCAACCATTACGACCGGTTTGTAAAACCCATGCATCAGCAATTTATCGAGCCGACCAAACGATATGCCGATGTTATCATCCCACAGGGAGGAAAAAACAGGGTTGCCATCGATATGGTTGTTTCACGAATTAAAATGAATTTAAACATTACCTGATTTTGCCACGGTTATTATCCATACCGGTTTCTTTATTCTTACTGGCGATTTTATTTGTCCAATGTAATAAAACAACCATTCCACCCAACAAACCCTCTTTTACCTATTATACCGATAAAGACAATCTGATTAGCAACGAAATCTCTTCTATTAAAGCCGATAATGATGACAGAATATGGATTGGCACTTACTATGGCGCTTCGATGTTCGACGGTTCCACCTTTACCAATTTTACCAAAAGCAGCGGACTGGTATATCATCAGGTTAACAACTTAACCGTAACGAACAACGGCCAGGTTTGGTTTGCCACTAATTTTGGCGTTTCCATGTACGACGGCGTTTCCTGGACAAACTACACCACCGAAAACGGACTTGGTTATAATTTAGTTTACGAGGTGGCTTTCGAAAGTCCCAATAACATTTGGTTTGCTACCGGAAACGGAGTTTCCATGTTAAATAATCAGGGAGAATGGCACTACTACTATAAAGAAGCGGACACCACCCTGATACACGATATTGTAAAAAGCGTGTTGGTTGACGGAGATAATAATAAATGGTTTGGTACCGAATACGGATTATCAAAATATACCCAGGGAAAATGGAAAAGTTATTTGCTAAACAATGCTTTAAACGACTACATATTCACCCTGTTTGCCGACAACAACAACCAGCTGTGGGTGGGTACTTTAGGAGGTGTTTTACACCTTGAAGGGGATTCTATGGTTGCCCTGACTACCAGTGACGGGCTGATAAACAACCGTGTTGAGCACATTGCACAAGATTCGAAAGGCCATTATTGGTTTGGAACCAAAAGCGGAGTTTCAGAGTATGACGGCAGCGAGTGGAAAACCTACGACGTTAACAACGGACTGCCTGAAAACTGGGTAACCGGTATTGCCATCGATAACCACGACAACGTTTGGCTCGGCACCCGAAATCATGGAGTTGTTAAAATAGAACAGGCAAATCGTTGAACAAAAGCAAGCATTTGTTTTATTCCGGTATCTCGTAAATAACCGTGTTGTTCCGGTATCCTGATTTATCTTTATACCAGTCGGGATAAGTTGTCCCGGAAGAGGCTGCCCAATCGTAAAATTTCAGGTAGCCGGTGGTAATCTCATTTTTTTCGATCAAATAGTCAAAACTTTCCGAAATATTAATGGCCCACGGAAGGTTATTAGAGGTTTTGTAATATCGCCCCGCGTTGGGGTCGCTGTTATCGTCCATGGTACCAAAATAACTTACATCCACAAGCGATGTGGGTGGATAATCGGGCAGGTGAATTTCTTTTCCCCTGGTTTTGCTTACAATCATAAACGGGTTGAAATGGATTAGGTCGATATCCTGTGCCGTGTATTTATTAATGGTAAAAGCCATCGAAATGACAATGGTATCGGGATCCACATACGCTTTGTCGGGATCTACATTAACGCCAAACCCTTCGCCGGGAGGCATAATTTCGTTGGCATTGTCAAACACAATGATGGTGGGTTTTTGTTGTCCCGATTCCAGCCCGTTATTCTCAAGCTGAATGTAATCCGATTTTAAAACAGTCCCGCTTATCGTTAAATCAGCAGCAGCGATGTTGTTGTTTGGCAGCTGAAATCCGAAACCATTGGGTTGTCCGGCACCAATGGCTCTGATAACAAAAGTTCCGATAACATCCACCACTTTGTTCGATACATTCGTAACAGTAGTAAACCTGTAATCTAACACCAGGTCATTAAAATCGTAATCTCCCTGACCGGGCCACAGGTCTTCAAACGAGAGGCTTCCGAAGTTGGCAGCCGGGAAGTAGTTGTTAAAAGCTCTGGCGGGATCGTGTGGATAATCGTCCTCTGAGTCTTTTACTCCGTCGCCATCGCTATCATCGCCACCGCTGTTATCCTGATTGTTGTAAATAGCCTGAATTTCGGTTTGGGTTAACGCTTTATTAAAGAACCTGACATCATCAATGCTGCCGTGAAAAAATTTCTGAGCCCCATTGTTAGAGCCGATTACAAAATCTCTCCCGTTAACATGAAGCTTTCCTGTTACCTGTTTGCTATTGGTAAGTTGCCCGTTAACGAACAGTTTTAACACCGCGCCATTATAAGTTAATGCAATATGATACCACTCGTTGTAAACCGGAATTCCGTTACCCCAGTTAAGCGAATAACTTTGGTTGGAGGCGGTTCGTATTTGTCCCGCCCAACCGTTCCAGTGATCCTGAAGAATACCGTTTCCATCCCAGCCGCCTTTTTCAACAATTTTAGCTGTTTTGTTTTCACTGGTTTTTGCCCAAGCCATCATGGTAATTTGGTCGGTAACGTTCAGGTTGTCGGCGTTGGTAACCAGTACAAAATCGTTAATCCCGTCAAAAGTTAAGGCTGCTCCTTCTGCTCCGTCAGATGTCCATTGAGGCCCCAGGATGGAGCCGTTGTTGCTGCCCTGTGAGTCGGAAGCGGTATTGCCTGTGTTTTCGTTGAATTTCCACCACGAAACCAGTGCATCGTCACCGCTGTCAGGATTGGGTGTATCGGCATAAATGGTGGCTATTTCCTGTTGCGACAATGCTTTATCGTAAATAGCCACCTCATCAATGGTGCCGTCGAAATAGTTTATTGCTCCCTCGCTTCCTATATAGGTTGATGATGTTGAGGTTTTAAGGTTTCCGGATGCATTTTTCTTGGTTATCAAAACGGCATCTACATACAACTTAAGTTTTTTTCCATTATAGGTGGCTACCACATGATGCCAGTCGGTATCAACAATTCGCTTTTTCCAGGGTGTTGTCACCGATTTCCACCCCGGGACATAAACAGCAAAGGTAATTTTACCATGATTATCCATCCGGAGAATGTACTTGGTTCGGCAAAACAGAAAAGCGCCATCATCGTTGACAGATTCTTTTTTTATCCAAACCGAGAGACTTATTTTATTGCCAGTAATGTTTAGGTCGTTGTTAAACGGTATTTCCACATTACCATTGGATCCGTTAAAGTTAAGCGCGCTTTGATTGATACCGGTAGTCCAATCGGCACCGGTTATCATACCCTCGTTAGCGCCGTCGGAGTCAGTAGCAACACTACCTGAATTTTCGTTAAACTGCCAGTAAGCGATCCTGTCTTCGTCTGTATTAATGTAAGAATTGGTTTTAAAGAAGGCCTGATCCAAATCCACCGAAATATTAGTTCCGATAATATCAACCGCTTTGTTGTTAATCATTACGCGGGTGATGTATTTTGGGAGGTTCACTGCCACATCGTAAGTATCGGTAAGCCTGTTGTAATATCCTTTATGAAACAAAACCGAACCGTCTTCAGAAGTGATGCTAATAACTCCTGATGCAGCCTTTTTAATGCTAAAACTAATGTTTGACGATGTTTGCCAGTCAAAGTCATCGCTCACGGTAAGTGTTGTAATACTTCTGTTTGACGGCTGCGGGTTGTGCCTGTTGCAGGATGTTGTTACCAGCAAACCAACCATAATAAATAAAAAAAATAGATTTTTCATAACTAAAGATGTTAAGTTGCTCAAAGGTAGTAAAAAAATGAAATATTATTATCAAAAATGAAATTGGTCAGAATGAATATTCTGGCATAAATATTAACGGAACTTCTTATTCAAAACTGTTTTACTTCGGTGAGCGGATGAAACAGATACCACCGCTTATTATCGATGTTTTGACACAAATACCTTACCCGGCGTTTGGCACCTTTTTGAAAACGCCGTCCGGTTCGAATAACAAACAGGCTTCCTTCGGGGATGTCTTCCAAGTGAACCACTCCTTCCGTTTTATTTTTATCGTACTGCCTCAACACTCTTGTCAGCTCTACTTCGGAGCTGCTGGAGGCCTTACTGTTGACAATGCTTTTGGAGAGCTCGTTTTTTACCTCTTCGGGAAAAACGCCCAAATCGATAAACTTTTGCATCAGCGTTTTGTACTCACGTTTCCATTCCGACCCGTGAGGTGACGAAACTTTTGTTTTGTATTTTTTAAAAACAATCAGGTGCGCCACTTCGTGGATAAAGGTAACAAGAAAGGCGTACTGGTTCAGATCATGGTTAACCGAAATTTTATGATAGGGTTGGTTAACCGGTGGACGGTAATCGCCCAACTTGGTACTACGACTGCGGGAAATACGAAAATGAATTTTATATCTGACAATTAAATTGGCCACCGGTTTAACGGCATCTTTAGGGAGATACTCGGCTAAAATTTGTTTTTCTTCTTCTGTCATTTCGAAACAATAATTTGAAGGATTTTGGGTATCACCTCAAAATCTAACGGAGAGTTTCCCAACGATTCTCCATCAGTTTCCAGGTTTAAAATATGTGGCGGGTCAGAAATTACCGTAAAGTTCTTTGCCCTGAATCTTTCCACCTCTTTTATTTTTACAAATGAACCGTCAAATACATTTTTTATGTTTGCCAACACTTTTAACCGTGATATTTTTCGAATGATGGTAAGGTCAAACAAGCCGTCGTCGGGAACGGCATCAGGTAACAGCATCATACCGCCACCATTATAACGGCATATACCGATACTTGCCAAAAAGGTGCTGTCGGAATAGATCATCTCTCCATCGGAATAAATAATTAACCGGGTGGGTTTAAAACGAATCAGGCTTGTTAACAGGCTGTACATGTAAACAAACAAACCCCGATACCCCTTCTCTTTCATAACATTAACTTTTTTAGCCACCATAGCATCAAACCCCATTCCTGCAATATTGATAAAGTATCGATTCTCGTCCTCGTTTCCGAAACGATATTTGGCTTTACCAATGTCATGCTTAAAAAGATTGCCCGTTTTTATTACCTCCACCATTTTGGCATAATCTGCCGGCATGTGGTGGGTTCTGCCCCAATCATTTCCGGTTCCAACGGTTACCACCCCAAGTTTTATTTCAGGCAGCAATTTTTGATGTTTTAAAAAGATGCCGTTGATAACCTCGTTTAAGGTACCATCGCCACCTACCGAAATAAAGTTACGAAAACCCTTTTCAACAGCATTTTGTACCAACTCGATAGCATGTCGCTGATATTCGGTTACGACAAAGGTAAATTCAAAACCATTTTGTTCCAACAGTCCTTTAATTTGAGGCCAGTCTTTACTGCATTTATTACTGCCCGCTTTGGGGTTAACAACTATATACCATTTATTTTGTTTCAAAATATTACTGTTATTTTGTTTTGTAAAGTTCTCTTAATTTTTGATATTTCTTTTTGGTGCCGGAAGCCGAAATCCAACAGACAGTAAAGCCTGCTTTACCATCTAAAAAGCCCAGATTGATAAAATAATCGCGGATAAATTTAACCACCGGACTCAACCAGATTTTTAAAACGGGAGCTTTTTTTCCCTGAGCAAAATAGGCTTTGGCGCTCATGGTACTGTATTTTTCAAGCCGCTGCCGATGCTGTTCAACGGTGTAATAGCTGTAATGCCATAAATCTCCTTTAAGACGGCCTTCGGTTGAACCCGGATCTAGTTGAAAGCTTTCGTGGACAATAACCCCCTGCCAACTACCTTTGGTGCGATTGTATAGCCGGAGTTTCCTGTCGGGATACCAACCGGAGTGATGAATCCAGTTTCCGCAGTAATTGGTAAGACGACTTACCCAATAGCCATCATATTCAGGGTTTTTCTTCGCTTTTAAAATCGATTTTTCCAGTTTGGGCGAAACCACTTCGTCGGCATCAATTGAAAAAATCAGATCGTGTTGAGCTTGCTCGTCGGCAAATTGATGCTGGGTTACATAATCCTCAAAAGGGTGTTCTATAAAAACAGCCTTATGCCGCAAGGCAATTTCTTTGGTTTTATCGGTTGAAAATGAATCAACCACCACCATTTCATCGGCAATCGTTTTAACCGAATTCAGGCAACGATCCAGGTTTTTCTCTTCGTTTAAAGTAATAATAACTACCGACAGTTTGGGCATGGGCTAATTTTAAGAGTCAAAAATAATGTTTTTTGTGCTTGTCCCCAATTTGCTTAATTCAACAATAAATTACACGATAATATTTACTCAAAATAATTGTTTCTTTTTTTCCGGTTTTTACTGTTCTACACATTTCGGCATATTAATTGTAAAAACCAGACTTATACTTTTAACTTTATTCTTTCGTTTTATAAAGGGAACCTACAATGGCGTACTGTCGGCTTAACGATTTATTAACCTATAAAAGTATATTAGTGTAATAAATCACCAAAATCAAAAAAATGAAAAAACCAGCTCTCCTATCCTTGTTAATTTTACTAACTGTTGTTTTAACAGCCTTTTATCCTTCGGATAACGGTTTTAATAAGCTTTGGAAAAAAGCAGAAAATTACCAAAAGAAAGGGCTGCCCAAATCGGCCATTAAAGTAGTTGATGAAATTTATACGGTAGCTAAAAAAGAGAATAACAATCCGCAAGTAGTAAAAGTGCTGCTCTTTAAAGCAGGCCTTATCAGTAGTTTCGAAGAGGATTATTTGGTAAAATCCATTAAAACCTTTGAGCAGGAAACAGAAAACGCCGAAACAC
>QMPP01000057.1 GCA_003650425.1 Bacteroidota bacterium
AACCACAGCAAGCTACCGCACAGATGCCCTTGGTGTTGGAGAAGAGTTACTTACTCATTCACAAATAAGCGTATATCCAAACCCTGCTACCAACAAGATATATGTCAAATTACCCAAAGGAAGTAAGCCGGATATGAAAATTTATATTCTCGATCTTCAGGGAAAACAGGTAACGCAACTCATAAAAACGGGGAGCGATGAGTTCTCGGCAGACATCAGACTCCTTATTCCCGGTGAGTATGTGATTCCGGTAAAAATGAACGCCACGAAATATACCACAACAAAATTCATCAAAACAGCAACTTATCATTAAGGTGTACAGACCTCTATAAAAGAGATTATTTACTCAAATATAAACACAGTTAATCAAAAAACCATATACCATGAAAGTTTTAAAAAAATTTGCTTTACTGTTTATTTCTATTTTTATTATGCAAGCTGTTTTTGCACAACCTGTTATCACCAGCAATATTAATTTATCCATCAGTGACACTTACCGGTACGATGGTTATAACAAAGTTACCAACATTGAACCCTGCCCTCCCGGTGCAAACCAAACCTGGAACTTTGCCGATGTTACCGGAGAGGAAATACTCACAGGAGCTACCTATAGATGCGTAGATCCTGCAACAACACCGTTTGCCGATTCTTCAGCAGCTCAAAATGCAACCATCTGCACCGTGGATACTAATTTTAATTTAGGCATTGATTACTTTTATTATCTTAATAGTAACTCATCGCAGGTTGTCACGGCGAGCGGTTCCATTACTCCAAATGGGGACGCTTTATACGGGGGATTTTTTGCCGGTGACGGTTATGTTTGGTATGAATTTCCTTTTACCTATCACGATAGTTATGACTATTCGTACGAAGTGATGGATTATAAAATCACCGAGGGATATTATTATCATCATGATTCATCAACTGTAACCGTAGAAGCCGATGCTTATGGAACCATTACAACTCCGGTGAAGACGTATCAGAATACATTGCGTATAAAGCAAACCCACCATCAGTATAACTGGATGAGGTTGAATCCGGGAGATGATTGGATATTTATAGGTGATCTCATCCAAATTTCTTACAGGTGGATAGCACCCGGCATAAAAGTTCCCGTAATGACTTTTATTGAATTTGAAGGAACTGACGAGTATACTGCACACTATCTTGTTGAGCACAATTTCGCAACAGGAATTGAAGAAGGAGTTGGTTGCCGAATTGAATTGTATCCAAACCCTGTAACCGACCATTTTACTATTCAATCGGATAAGGCATTTATTGGTATTCGTTTGTTTTCACTTAACGGAGAGCAAAAAAATATGGCATCTTTCGGGGTAAACCAAACAAACCGGCAAACGATTGATTTCAGCAGATATTCAAAAGGTGTTTATTTGATTGAGCTTGAATTTGACGATAGCAGTACGATAACAAAAAAAATTATTAAATAGAAATGCTAGCCCATAATGCCTGCTAAAATGAAAAAACCAGCTTAACTAAAAGTATTTTTTATTAATAACATCTTGTAAATCAGAAAATAAATTCCATTATTTCCCTCTTTGGAGGGAAAACAAAGGAGGATCAATTAAAAGATATTTGTTTTCTGATTTACAAGGTATTTCATAATCATCCACGTAGTTAACTTTAAACAACTTCATAAAACAATTACATTAATTGTGTAAGGATTTGCCAATATTTACTATTTTTGGGTTCAAATTACACTTTTATGTCAAAAACAAAAAAACGATTTTTAATCCTTGCCGGAATACTACTTACTATCGTAATAGTAGGAATCTTTAGCATTAATGGTATTATCGCCGGAATTATCTCAGGAAAGATTGACAATATTCTGGAAAAGCATCCTGTAAAAAATTATCATATTTCTTATCAGAGAGTGGGATATAACTTACTGAATCATTCTGCCAGAATCATTAATTTTACCTATATCCCTAATCAAGATTATCTCGATAGCTTAACCGCTACCAGTACAGGCTACACAGTACCCGAAATCCATCTGGAAAAGTTGATTATTTCGGGCATCGATTATAAAAGAGCCTTCTCCGAAAAGCATATTGAGTTGAATAAAATCCTTGTAAAAAACCTTAACGTAAAACTATGGAAAATAGAAGGCAAAGCAAAATCCACAAAAAAAAGTTCCCATACTCAAATTCCCGACTCAATCCAAATAAACGGAATCGATGGCCTTTCAACTCATAAGTTTATCATAGAGAAAAGCAAGGTTGAGCTTATCGACCGGAAGACCAACAAAACCATCGCTACCAATAGTGAGATATCTGCGTTGTTAAGCGAATTTAAACTGGTTTCAACAGGACATCAAAACAATTTTTTTCGACCGGTTGTTGCCGATGCCACCCTGCAACTTAATGACTTTGTTTTTTTTACACCTAAAAAATTGTACAAATTATCCGCCAAGCGAATTACCCTTAATTGGAGTGATAAAGATATCTTTATTTATAAACTCCATTATCAGCCACTCTACTCCAAAAAAGATTTCAGTAAGCACATTAAATTTCAAACAGAACGTTACGATTTTAGCTTAAAAAATATAAAACTCTCGCTTCCAGATATCAAAGCGCTTGTAAACAGTAACAGACTTATCCTGTCAATTGTTCAAATAAACGATGCCCGTTTTAATATTTATCGCGACAAGCAGGTTCCATTTGACCATAGCAAACGACCCTTGTTACCCAATCAGGCTATTAAGCGTTTGGCTTTACAGCTTAACATTAACACTATTTCCATAAAAAATTCCACTTTTGCCTATGAAGAAACTACCGGCAGAAGTGAACAACCCTTATACATTAATTTTAAAAATCTTTCAGCTGAAATTACCAACCTGTCCAATCTTAAAAACCGAACCTATCAAGAGAGTAAGATGAAAGTTGTTTTAAAGGGGCGACTAATGGGCGAAGCACCTTTCGATATGCAAATATTGTTTCCGTTAAAGGCTCGCAACGACACTTTTGTTTTTAGCGGGACTGTTTATGGCAAGGTTTTATTAAAAACTTTTAACAAGGCCTCTTACCCCGCAGCAGGAATCAATATTAAAAGTGGGATTATGAATAAGTTGACTTTTAAAGGGGGTGCCAACCCGTACCATTCAAAAGGAACGCTTACCTTTTTATATAACAATGTAAAACTCGATATTATTACAAAAGATAAAAAGGAAGCCAACAAGTTTTTAAGCTGGGGCGCCACTACCATGATACGTAAAGATAACCCATCAGCAGGAAAAACTCCTAAACAGGCTATCATGGCGTTCGACCGGAATATGGAAAAAGGGTTTGGAAACTTTTTGTGGAAAACTATATTTACCGGTATAAAAGCCACTTTTATCGGTGGTAAAAAATCATTGGTACAACCGGTAAAAACCACCAATGACAAGAAAACGAAAAAGAGGAAAAAAAGAAAACAATAGCGCTTTTGATGGAATTTCTTCAGTATCATAAGTTATTTCTAATTACCTTTGCAGCTCGAAAAAAATAAATGACAATATGAATAAAAATTCCATAATAGGTTTTGTGCTCATTGCTGCCATTATGATCGGTTACTCGGTTTGGCTCAGTCCTTCGAAAGAAGAAATTCAGCAAAAGCAACATTTTAAAGATTCGCTCGAGTATGTACAGTTTCAGCAAGACTCCATTAGGAAGTCTCAAATTGTAAAAACGAAACAACATACTGAAAAAGCGTTAGAGTCGCGGAAACCGGAGGCTGGCACTTCCACCGTTAGCGAAGGGAAAGCCCCTTCATCCACCTATCAGGCCATGCACTCAAAATATGATGTTTTTGCCAATTCAGCCACTGGAAAAAATGAGAAATATTACCTGGAAAATGATTTGGTAAAAATTGAAATCGACAGCAAAGGAGGTTTCATTAAGCAGGTACAGCTGAAAGAGTATCAAACCTGGGATTCGCTACCACTACTTTTGTTCGACCCCAGCTCCATGAATTTTGGACTATCTTTCTTTTCACATGATAAAGCTATCAACACCAACGACTTTTATTTTCGTCCTGCCGACACTACAACCACCAGTCTGATGGTATCCGATGCCGATTCAACCACTTTTAGCATGAGGCTTTACGTTGATAAAGCGGATGGGGTAATCGACTCTACAAAGTACATCGAATATGTGTACACGCTTCACGGCGACAATTACATGTTCGACTTTGACATCAACCTAATAAATATGCACGGGGTGATTCCTTCCAACATTAGCTCACTTCCACTAGTTTGGGAAACAGATTTAATGAAGCAGGAACGCCATATTGACCGTTTTAACGGTGCCACCATCTACTACAAACCTGTAAAAGATGCCGTTGATTATCTATCGGAAAGTGGTGACGATGATGAAAAAATTTCCACCAAACTAAAATGGGTCTCTTTTAAGCAGCCCTTTTTCTCTTCCACCATTATTGCTCTTAATGATTTTGAAAGTGGAAACTTGTCGGTAACCGAAAATGAACACCACACAAATCCCCGTTACTTGAAATCGGTTAAAGCCGAACTGGATTTACCTATTAGTTTTGGTAATGTATCAAACATCCCATTCCGTTTTTATTTTGGTCCTAACAAGTTTTATACTTTAAAATCGTATGGGCTCGACCTTGAACGCCAGATACCCATCGGTTGGGGCTTTTTTCTGTTGGCATGGATTAACGAATACATTGTTATTCCGGTGTTTACCTTTCTTGGCGGAATGGGTTGGAATTACGGTATCGTAATTTTGGTTTTGACCCTGTTGTTAAAACTGTTTCTCTTCCCTATTGCCTATAAAACCTATATGTCCTCGGCTAAAATGAGGGTTCTTAAACCTGAAATTGATGAAATAGGTGCCAAGTTTCCCGATAAAAAAGATGCCATGAAAAAGCAGCAGGCTGTTATGGCATTATACAAAAAAGCAGGTGTTAATCCGGCGGCGGGATGTGTGCCCATGCTGTTACAGATGCCTATTCTGTTTGCCATGTTCAGATTTTTCCCGGCCTCCATCGAGCTGCGTCAGCAATCGTTTTTGTGGGCCAAAGACCTTTCCAGCTACGATTCCATTTTAGACCTGCCGTTTAAAATTCCTGCTTATGGCGACCACGTTAGTTTGTTCACTCTGCTAATGACTATTTCCACGTTGATTTACACCAAAATGAACAATCAAATGATGGGACAACAACAGCAAAGTATGCCGGGCATGAAAACCATGATGTACCTGATGCCAATAATGTTCCTGGGAATATTTAATAATTACGCTTCCGGTTTAAGTTACTACTACTTCCTGGCCAACGTTATCACCTTCTTACAGATGTATGCTTTCAGAGTGATGGTTAACGAAGATAAACTGAGAGCTAAAATTGAGATTAATAAGAAAAAACCTCCCAAGAAAAAATCAGCTTTTACTAAACGGCTTGAAGAAGCTGCCAAGCAACGTAGCAAATACAAAAAATAGATTTAATCCATCTTTCTGATGAGGGTCTTTTTATTTTCAGTCTTGGGTATAGCAATGCTGTTGCCATTGGGGTTATGGGCGCAAAACATCATTGTTTTTGACCAACAGACGGGAAGTCCGATAGCTGATGTAGTGATTTACAACCAGTCTAAAACCGTTTCAACGGTAACTGACAAAGCCGGAAAAGCTGACAGTAAATTGTTTAATGTCACCGAAGTAGTTGTTTTTCAGCATTTTACCTACTATACGATTGCGCTAAGCATGCATGATCTTCGTAAACAGCATTATAAAGTTGGTTTAAACCAAAAGTTGATTGATTTAGAGGAGATTGTTGTTTCTGCCAACAGCTGGGAGATAAATAAAAAAGAGGTTCCCAATAAAATTGAGGTTATCAAAAGAAAGGATATTCTTTTTGAAAATCCTGCTACCGCGGCTGATATGCTCGACAAAAGCGGGATGGTGTTTGTTCAGAAAAGTCAACTTGGAGGCGGGAGTCCCATGATACGAGGATTTGCCGCTAACAAAATTCTGTTCGTTTTAGATGGAGTACGAATGAACAATGCCATTTATCGAAGCGGAAATTTGCAAAACATATTGCAGGCCGATGTTAACAGCGTAAAAAGTACCGAAATTATTTTTGGCTCCGGAACCAATATTTATGGTAGTGATGCCTTGGGTGGGGTGATGGATGTTCATTTAAAAGTCCCCATACAGCACAACAGCAAAACATGGAAAATTTCTGGTCAGGCAATGGGTCGAACCGCTTCGGCAGCTTTTGAAAAAACCGGACATCTCACCTTAAATATTGCCAACAACAAATGGGCTTTGTTAACCATGATTACCTATTCCGGTTTCAACGACCTGCGTATGGGCTCAAATGGTAACGACTTTTACTTAAGGCCTGAATACGCCACCGTTGTCAATGGTAAAGATTCGGTTATAGATAATTCAAATCCGTTAATTCAAAAATACTCGGGATATAGCCAGTTTAATGCCACTCAAAAAGTTCGATTCAATATCGACAACCTATCATCCCTGAATTTGAACTTCTATTACTCCGAAACTTCTGAAGTGCCGCGCTACGACAGGCTGATTCAAAAAAAAGGCGATGGGTTAAAATACGTACAATGGTATTACAAACCACAAAAGTGGATCATGACCGATTTACAATACATCAATCATAAAAAAACTGTTTTATCCGACAATTATAAAGCCATCGTTGCCTATCAGCATGTTACCGAAGGTAGAAACGACCGAAAATTTGGTAACGGGTGGCTTCGCGAACGCATTGAAACCGTAGATGCTGCTTCCTTGAATGTTAATGTTGATAAAGCACTCGACCCCCATCAGTTTCTTTATTACGGATTGGAAAGTGTTTACAATTATGTTAGTTCAACAGGCCACAAAAACAATAGGATAACCGGAAAAAAAGTCCCCACCGCCACCCGTTATCCCGACGGTGGTACCCATTACTTTTTAGGAGGTGCATACCTCACCTATAAAAATAATTTTGCTAATAATGAATTTACTTTTCAAGCCGGCATCAGAGCCTCCTATTCGTATCTTCAATCTGCTTTTAACGATACATCCTGGTATCATCTCCCCTATTCCACCATTACCTTAAATAATAGGGCTGTTACAGGCAATGCCGGACTAATATATCATTGCAACGATTGGAAGATTAGCCTTAACCTCTCCTCAGGCTATAGAACCCCCAATCTCGATGATGTTGCCAAGGTGTTTGACTCCGAACCGGGCAACGTAGTGGTACCCAATAGTGGGTTAAAGCCCGAGTACCTTTATAATACAGATTTCACGGTAGAAAAGTCGTTTCAAAACAAAATAAGAGTAGAAGCTACTGTTTTTTACAGCTATTTACATCATGCCATGGTTCGTCGCGATTTTACCCTAAACGGTGCTGATTCGATGATGTATGATGGGGAGATGAGTAAAATTCAAGCCGTGGTAAATGCAGGCTATGCAAACATCTACGGGGTGAGTGGTGTTTTTTCAGCGCAGCTGAACAGATTTTTGGCGTTTAATATAAATGCCAATTACATCAAAGGATACGATGATGAAGGTCTGGCACTACGGCATGTATCTCCGTTTTTTGCTCATACCTCGTTGCGCTTTGAATATGAAAAAATACGCATGGAATTAACGTCAGTTTACAATGGAGAGGTTTCGTATGCGAACCTGGCTCCCTCCGAGCGTGACAAAACTCATCTTTACGCCCCCGATACAAAAGGCAATCCTTACTCGCCTTCGTGGAATACCTTAAACCTGAAAGGTAGTTATGCCTTTAACCAAACTTTTTTACTGACCCTTGGAGTGGAAAATATATTGGATAAACGATATCGCCCCTATTCTTCGGGCATTACGGCTCCGGGAATAAATTTTATTGCTGCCTTAAGAGTAACTTTTTAGTAAAGATAATGTTCATAAAGTCTGGCCTGAATTACTTTTATTAAAAATCGAGGAAATCGCTTAAATATTTTGAACTTAGGTAATCTTTGAAATCACGGGTCATTTTAATGGTCAGTTTGCCAAATATACACTTACTGAACGGGCAGGTAGGTCTGTTGATGGGACACTCTGATAAGTTAATCTCCCCTTCAATACACTCGTAAATATTAAGTAATGATATTGTTTCAGGGGGCTTAGCCAGCATAAACCCTCCTGCCGGGCCACGTTGAGAGGTTAAATAATTTTCCTTTACCAGCTTCTGTAATATCTTGGCTATATGAAATTTAGAACTTGATGTCCGCTCAGCAATCTCATGTACGTTTATCTGTTCCTTGGTTTGTGCTATCAGCACCATCGAATGAAGCCCGATAGAGACCGCCTCCGTTATATTAACAACTTTACCCATAAAATAAAAAATAAGTAATTAATTACCAAAATTAGACATTGATTAGATACAAAATACAACAGCATTGTATTTTTAATCAGTTTTAAATAAGTACCGTTTTATCAACCCTCCAAGATAATAAGTTGGTTTGTGTAAAAATATCTGTTAAAATATAGTCTATTTTTGCCGTACAAAAATTTACTGTATAATGAATGCCATTGTTGAAATAGCCAAACAATCACTTACCATCACCTTTTTCGTGCTTTCAATGATGTTAATCATTGAATACCTGAACGTGCTTACCAAGGGGATGTGGAGCAAAGACTTAAAAACGAAAGTATGGAAACAAATTATACTGGGTGCAGTTTTAGGAATTATACCGGGATGCCTTGGTGCTTATACCGCTGTTTCGCTGTACGTGCACAACATAATCGGATTGGGAGCATTGGTAAGTACCATGATTGCTACTTCGGGCGATGAAGCATTTTTAATGTTTTCAACAATCCCCGAACAGGCTCTGATATTGCATTTAATAATCTTTATTATTGCCATTGTATCCGGTTTTGCCGTGCAGATTATGTTTAAAAACAGATTTACTTTTAAACTTTCTGACAAGCACTTTCATTTGCATAACACCCCCGATTGTGTGTGTTTCAACAAAAAAACAATCGCTTATCAACTCACACATTTAAAACCAAAACGAGTTATATTACTACTTTCGGTAGTGGCTATGATTTTACTTCTTCTTTTCGGGTCAAACCACCATGAAATCTCCATCGATCATATTTTAAATCTTAAGCAGCAGGCACACGAGCACGGTCACCCTGCTTGGATTAGGATTACTTTTTTGGTTGTTCTTGGTTTTACATTGGTAACGCTGCTTACTGTAAACGATCACTTTTTAGAACAACATCTTTGGGGTCATGTACTTAAAAAACACCTGTTAAAAATTTTCCTCTGGAGTTTTGGTACTTTACTGATATTTCATTATTTAAATCAGTATTACGATTTAAGCGACCTGGTAAAAGATAATGTTTGGGTTGTGTTGCTTATTGCCGTGTTAATAGGAATCATACCCGAATCGGGACCTCACTTTATTTTTGTCATTATGTTCGCCAGCGGCACGTTACCTTTTAGTATTTTGATGGCAAATTCTATCGTGCAAGACGGTCATGGCAGCCTCCCGCTCATTGCCGAATCCCCCAAAGCCTTTACCATCGTTAAAATAATCAATATTGCCGTTGGTTTACTGATTGGTGCCACGGGCTTGTTGCTCGGGTTTTAAAAAATTAGTATCTTTATAGCCAAAAAAAGTATGAAACGTATCCTAATTCCCGTTGATTTTAGTGAAAGTTCTTTTAATTCGTGCCGCTATGCCATCGAAATAGCTACTAAAAAAGAGCCTGTCGCTCTGTGGCTGTTTCATGTTATTATCGACCAAACATTTTACAATCCCACCACCGATCCTGATGGTATGATGTCTGCCCCCATTATCTCCATTGAATTTTCGGAGGAGCTAAGGAAAATTGCCGAAACAAACATGGCACAGCTTAAAAGTCAGGTGGAAGATTATATTGCCGAAAAGGAATATGACAATTTTACCCTGAACAAGTTTATGATATCAGGCGACCCGGAATGGCTGGTGGAAGATGTTTGTGAGGAAGTAAACTCGGACGGAATTATTATGTCAACATCGGGTACTGGTAAAAAAGCGCCGTTGGAGGGAAGCATGGCCTTGAAAATTATGGGAAGAGCACCCGTTCCGGTAATAGCTGTCCCGAGTGATTATACCTCCTTCAAATTTGAAAATATTTTATACTCCACTAAATTAGACAACATCGATAATGATATTGACACCTTAAAAATGATGCTCAAACTATTCAGTCATCACCATTTCAAATTTTATGTCGTGCATTTCAGAAAGTCTGACAAAGATACCGTTACCATGCAGAAACTGGAAACTACTTTTGAAAATGAACGTTTAGATAAAAAAATCAGGTTTATGCTGGTGAACGATGACCATAACACCAAAACGACATTAAATACAGTTATTTCGCATAACAATATCGACCTGATTGCTTTTGTGGCACATAAAACAAATCCCTTTAAACTATTCTTCATTCGCGGTATTCATAAAGATGATTTCTTTTCTGCCGACTTACCTGTATTGGGTCTGCCATATCATAAAGATTAATGAAAAAAAACAACCATAAAAAGGTCATCGTTTGGGACTGGAACGGCACCTTATTAGATGATGTAGATTATTGTGTTGATTGCATCAATGTGCTGCTTGAGAAAAGAGGATTACGCACGATTGATGTTGCCACTTATAAAAAAATATTCACCTTTCCCGTAATCGAGTATTATCAATCTGCCGGCTTTGATTTGGAAACCGAAGGATTCGAAAAACCGGCCATGGAGTTTATCAATCTCTACTATGATAATTTTTCTCAAACAAAACTATTTCCTTGTGTGCCCAACGTGCTTGCACAGTTTAAAGAAAAAGGGTATCAACAGGTAGTGCTTTCTGCCATGGAGCACGAGAGTCTTTTAAAAACATTGGCCGGTAAGGGAATTCTCTCCTTTTTTAATGAAGTTACCGGCGTTGGCGATCATTATGGAAGCAGTAAAGAAGAAACTGGCAGGCAGCTTTTAAAAAACCTTCGGGTAAATCCTGATGAGGTAGTGATTATTGGTGACACCTTACATGATAAACAGGTGGCTGATGTGCTTGGTGTAGCATTAATATTAGTGGCTACCGGCCATAATTCTAAAAAAAGGCTCTTGGCCGAACACCCTGTTGTTGTTGACAAGCTTGATGAGGTTGTTGAACTTTTAAATAGATTGTCTGTTAATAAATAAAGTATTAAGGGATCTATTAACTCACGGGGGATGTCACCAACTTTTCCTACCTTTGCGCCAATGAATTTAGCAGAACATTTACAACAAGATTTTTTTAAAATAATTGCTGAAACAGCTGATAGAACAAAGACTAAGGTTTTTGTTATCGGGGGGTTTGTCCGTGATTTACTTTTAAACAGGCCGTCGAAAGATGCCGACTTTGTAGTGCTTGGAAGCGGTATCGAATTTGCTGGTGAATTAGCCAAAGCAATGGGCAATAATACCGAAGCCAAATATTTTGAAAATTTTGGTACCGCCATGATACGAAAAGGTAACTGGGTGCTTGAGTTTGTTGGTGCCCGTAAGGAGTCATATCGAAAAAATTCGCGTAAGCCCATCGTGGAAAATGGAACTTTGGAAGATGACCAAAACCGAAGAGACTTTACCATCAATGCTTTGTCGATTAGTTTGCAAAAGCATAACTACGGCGAATTGCACGATCCGTTTAACGGGCTGGATGATTTAAACAACAAACTAATTAAAACACCACTCGACCCCAACATAACCTTTTCGGATGACCCGCTACGTATGATGCGTGCTATCCGGTTTGCCACGCAACTAAACTTTACCATTCAGAAAAACACTTTTCAAGCCATCAACCGCAACAAAAACAGGATATCAATTGTTTCGAGGGAGCGCATAACCGATGAACTTAATAATATAATCATGGCAGATAAGCCTTCTATCGGTTTTAAACTGTTAGAAGAATCGGGCTTGTTAAAGGTTATCTTCCCGCAAATGGCCGCCTTAAAAGGGGTTGAAGTGGTAAACAAAAAAGCACATAAGGATAACTTTTACCATACCCTTGAAGTGCTTGACAACGTGGCTTCAAAATCGGATAACCTGTGGTTACGCTGGGCAGCTATCTTGCACGATATTGCCAAGCCGATTACCAAACGCTACGACAATAAAGTTGGCTGGACTTTTCACGGACACGAGTTCGTGGGAGCAAAAATGACCAATACCATTTTTAAACAATTGATGTTGCCACAAAACGATCAGATGAAATATGTTCAGAAACTGGTTTTACTTCATCTGAGACCTATCGTGTTGTCGAAGGATACTGTTACCGATTCGGCCGTGAGAAGACTACTATTTGATGCCGGCAACGACGTTGACGATTTGATGCTACTGTGCGAGGCCGACATCACCTCTAAAAACGAGGCCAAAGTTAAAAAGTATCTGAAAAACTTTAAAATTGTACGCCGAAAACTGAAAGAGGTTGAAGAAAAAGATCGTATCCGAAACTGGCAACCTCCTGTTAGCGGTGAGGCTATTATGAAAACTTTTGGACTGAAGCCGTCACGTCTCGTTGGTGATATTAAAACTGCTATCCGCGAAGCCATCCTTGATGGAATTATTCCCAACGAGTTTGAACCCGCCTATCAGTTTATGCTTAAGGAAGGCGAAAAGCTGGGTCTTACCCTTGAGAATAACTTGATAGATAGTTAAAATTTAAAAAAAAATTATTGCATTGTTTGCATGTAAAATGAAGGAAATTATTGCAACTTATTTTCATTTTTTTATATCTCATTTTTTGTATATTTGAACACAAATATTGAAGTTGTATTAAACTTAAAAATATGTACAGTAGTTATTTGCCGGAGGAGTGGAAAAGGATTAAATTTGATGAAAACATCTCAGAAAATGAAGTTTACGCTATCTCCACACATGGAAGAATAAAGAGCTATAAAGTAGATCGCGAAAACGGGATTATACTTAAACAGTCGTCGTTTGGTGGCTATAAAAGAATTCCCTTAAAACAAAAAACTAACCGACGAACAGCAAGGTACACCCATAAGCTGGTAGCTGAAACCTTTATTAAGAGAACAAGTGAAGAGCAAAAGTATGTCATTCATCTCGACTATAATAAACACAACAACAATGTGTGGAATCTGCGATGGGCAACCAAAGAAGAGGTAGAGGCTCATCAAAAACGCAATCCTAAATATCAAAGTCCGGTTGAGCGCATCAGTTATTCTAAGCTCTCTCCGGGCAGGGTAAAAATGATTAAGCGTATTGTAACTGACCCCAACCGAAAAACGCGGATGAAAATTCTTGCCAAGCAGTTTGGCGTTTCCATTCAGCAACTCTACCGTATTAAATGGGGCGAAAACTGGGGTCATATTAAATTGGATAAAGAGAAGCACAATAAGCTATTTCGCGATAATAACGAATCAAAATAGCTACAATTTGAATAAGCAGCATCACACCTTAATAGTTATTGCAGGCCCCACCGCTTCAGGTAAAACCAGCGTGGCAATTGATGTTGCCAGCCATTTTAATACCGAAATCATTTCTGCTGATTCACGCCAGTTTTACAAAGAAATACCCATCGGTACTGCAGCTCCCGATACAAAGGAGCTTGCTAAGGTTAAACATCACTTTGTCGGTCATCTTTCTATTTTTGATGATTACAATGTTTCCCGATTTGAAAAAGAGGTGCTCACATTGTTGAAACAAAAATTCCACCAACATAGCCTTATGGTGATGGCTGGTGGCTCCGGCATGTACATCGACGCCGTGTGCAACGGAATTGACGAGCTGCCCGACCCTGATGAAAAAATCCGTATCGGGCTCAATCAAACACTTTCGGAAAAGGGTATCGAAGCCCTTCAGCAACAGCTTAAAATACTAGATCCCTCCTACTACCGTGAAGTCGATTTGCAAAACCCAAAAAGGTTGATGCGTGCCATTGAGGTCTGTCTGCAAACAGGAAAACGGTATTCCGATTTACGAAAAAACAAACCTGTTTTTCGCAATTTCAATATTATTAAAATAGGGCTAACCCTTTCGCGCGAAACACTTTACAGTCGCATCAACCGGCGTACCGATAATATGATAACCAACGGCTGGATTGATGAGGCTCGGGCTGTTTATCAATACAAACATCTTAATTCGCTCAATACGGTGGGTTACAAAGAGTTGTTCAGTTTTATTTCCGGCGAATGGCCCCTTGAAACAGCTATCGAAAAAATTAAAACCAATACTCGGCGTTATGCTAAAAGGCAGCTAACCTGGTTTAAACGTGATAAAGATATCCATTGGTTTCAACCGGATAATATCCAAAACATCCTCCGATATATTGAAAGCAAGTTATGATATTTTTCCTGTTTTGTAATTCCCATTTTCTAACATGTTGTTTTTTCACTATGTTTGTAGCTTGGTAAGATGGGATTATTAAAGACTATTTCTATGAAAAGTGTTCTCGCAATAGCTGTTGCTCTGCTACTGCTTTCTTTTTCTGTTAGCGCGCAACAAACCAAAGCAAAGAAATTTGCTTCACCCCAAAGGGAAAAGAATTTTTACGATATTCAAAAATCTTTTAACGACTATTGGGCTCCTTATCATGTGAAAAACGGCTATTATACAGAGAATGGCCTTCAAAAAAAGGCTCCGGGATGGAAACAGTTTAAACGATGGGAATATTATTGGGCAAACCGTGTTAATCCATCAACAGGCGTATTTCCAAAAACAACCGCTGCCGATATTTACACCAATCTTTCTAAGCAACGAGGTAGTAGAAGTGCCAACGGAAACTGGACAGGTATGGGCCCCTCTTCTTCGCCAGGTGGTTACGAGGGAATTGGCCGGATAAACTGCGTTGGCTTCCGCCCTGGAGACAACAACACCTATTACGCCGGCTCACCCTCCGGGGGATTATGGAAAACCACTGACAATGGTAGTACCTGGACTGTATTAACCGATAACAACTCCGTGTTAGGTGTTAGCGATGTTGTTGTTATTGCTGGCACAAGTACTGCCACTGATACTTTATACATTGCTACCGGCGACCGCGATGGCGGAAGCATGTGGAGTCTGGGTGGTGGTTAT
>QMPP01000058.1 GCA_003650425.1 Bacteroidota bacterium
ATAAATTCCATTATTTCCCTCTTTGGAGGGAAAACAAAGGAGGATCAATTAAAAAGATATTTGTTTTCTGATTTACAAGGTATTTCATCATCATCCACGTAGTTAACTTTAAACAACTTCATTGAATAGAACTTGTTCCAATTTCATCTTTACTTATCCAAACCTCTGCAAAGCTCTATTTGAGTATGCTTGAACTTGGGTGTTATCCTTACGGTCAATGTGAATTGATACTATCCCAAATAGCGGGTAAGGAGTTATAAATTTTAAACAACCCCATTTCCATATTTAATCAATTTGTTACATGATTTCTGTTTTATTGGCTCGAATAATAAATAACTTTGAAAGGACTTGATTGTCAATATTCATAAGTTTATTTTTGAATTGCCATAAAAAAACATCGCCTATAGTGGTGCAATATTATTAACTAAAAATCATTACAAATGAAAACTTTTTCTTTTCTTACAATTTTTGTTTTTACAGCTATACTAACAAATTGTCAGGTTTTAACTAATAATCCCGCGTTAAGCGTGTTTTCTTCAGTTAGTACAAAAACTTATACTGATACACGTGATAATCATGTTTATAAAACAATTAAAATTGGAGAACAAACATGGTTCGCGGAAAATATTGATTTTAATATGCCGGAAAGTTGGTATTATCATGATACATTATTAAATATTATAGATTCATGCAGGCTTTTTTCCTGGAATGCTGCCATGCATGCATGTCCCGAAGGATGGCATCTGCCGTCTGATAGTGAATGGTGTGTATTGGAAGCGTATCTTGATGACCGCTATTCCATTTCGGATACTATATGGCGTGAACTGGGATATCGGGGTTATGATGCCGGTAAAAAACTTAAGTCGTTATTATCGGTTCGGGATGATAAACAAAGAAATAGTAGAAAACTAAGCGGTTATCGTAGTGCTTGTGGTTTGTTTAATCAGTCAGGTAAAGAGGAGAGCTTTTGGACATCAACAGAAATAGATAGTACTTACAAATGGTTTCATGGTGTTAATGTGGGGTATGATGGTGCTTACAGAGCTTTCTGCCATAAGAAGTATGGGTTCTCGGTTCGTTGTGTGAAAAATAAATAAAGAATTTAATACTTTTCTAATCAGCTTTAACGCTTCTTCCAATCATCATCAAATCTGCCAGTACCATGGCCGTAACGGCTTCCACCACCACAGGAACGCGCAAGGCAATGCAGGCATCGTGGCGGCCTTTTATGGTAAGGGTGGTTTGTTTTGTTGAAGCGAAATTATAAGTTTCCTGCGGTTTGGAAATGCTGGCGGTGGGTTTAACGGCGACGCGAAAAAATAACTCGTTGCCATTAGTGATGCCACCGTTGATGCCTCCGGCGTGGTTGGTGAGGGTTTTTCCGGTTTCATCTTTAAAACGGTCGTTGTGTTGGGTTCCTTTCATGCCGGCAGACTGAAAGCCGGATCCAAATTCAATGCCTTTAATGCCGGGAATAGCAAATACGGCATGGCTGATTAGCGATTCCACCGAATCAAAAAAGGGCTCACCCAATCCAACAGACAGTCCGTTTATCCGGCACTCTATCAGTCCGCCAATAGAGTCGCCGTTTTTGAGGGCTTCGTCGATGGTTTTGTTTATGTCACTATTGCCGCCTGCTTCCGCCAGTATTGCTTTGATGTTACTATTTTTTAAAATCTTTTTTGCCAGGACTCCGGCTGCCACCAATCCCAGCGTTAATCGCCCTGAGAAATGACCGCCGCCACGTGGGTCGTTAAAGCCCCGGTATTTTTCGTTGGCTACAAAGTCGGCATGACCCGGGCGGGGAATATCGGCAAAGTTGTAATCGGACGATCGGGTATTGGTGTTTTTGAATAAGATGATGATGGGGCTTCCCGTGGTGTAGCCGTTGTAAATTCCGCTGATCAGTTCGGGTTTATCCTCTTCAATACGAGGGGTAGTCCCTTTTGCTCCGCTTTTGCGGCGTGACAAGTCGGCTTCAAAATCACTAACATCAACTATTATCCCCGGAGGGCAGCCATCAACTAATACTCCCACACCGATACCATGTGATTCGCCAAAAACAGAAACCCTGAAAAGTCGTCCAAAAGTATTCATGCCATTACAATTTATCGGAATCAAAAATAGGCCATTTTATTGAATGAAGTCTCATTTTTCAGATTGAAGACATCAGTCCTGTTAAAAAAAACTAAATTCTAAAAATAAAAAAAGAGGTTGAAGCAGCTTATTTAAAATAATTCTTAATTTTGCATTAAATTATAAAAACATTTAAACTAAATAATTATGTCAGTATTAGTAGGAAAAAAAGCTCCTTTGTTTGAAGCCAATGCCGTGGTTAACGGCGGTGAATTTGTAGAAAAATTTTCTCTCGAGCAGTATATCGGGAAAAAACATGTCGTCTTTTTCTTTTACCCCTTAGATTTTACCTTTGTTTGTCCCACCGAAATTATCGCTTTCCAGGACAAAATGGATGAGTTTGAAAAAAGAAATGTAGCCGTAGTTGGCTGCTCGGTTGACTCGAATTTTTCACATTGGGCATGGCTCAATACCCCAAAAGATCAGGGTGGTATCCAGGGTGTTAAATACCCATTGGTATCCGATCTGTCGAAAACCATTGCTGAAAACTATGACGTTTTAGCTGGTGAGTACGATTACGATGAAGACGGTAATGCCACTTTTATTGGAGAACCTGTTGCTTATCGCGGACTGTTTTTGATTGACAAACAAGGGACAGTACGTCACCAGGTTGTTAACGATTTGCCTTTAGGACGTAGCATTGATGAAGCACTACGTATGGTTGATGCTTTACAGTTTAATGAAGAAAACGGCGAAGTTTGTCCTGCCGACTGGCACCCGGGTGAAGATGCTGTTGAACCCACATTGGATGGCATTGCCGATTACCTTTCTAAACACTAGAAAAATTTATTGGAAATTAAAAAGGCAGCTCTATGGGCTGCCTTTTTGATTTTATTCATCATCGTATTGAATTTTTTTTTCCATCTTTTCAAAAAAATCGCTCATCGATTCCAGGTAGAATTCATAAAGAGAATCATACATTATTTGCTTCATCCCATGTATATTAAGTTGGTAAAGTATTGCTTTGGATTTAAGTAACTGGTTGGTGTTTAAAAAGAATATCAGGATAGTTTGATAATATCCAAAAACACGATTCGACGAATAGCAGTATTTGTTAGGGTTAACGTCTTTTATGGTAATTCCCGTGGTGGCGAGTTGCTTTTCAAGTTCATCATACTTTTTCTTGTTCATCAAATATAAAAAGTAGTAACTGCGTATCGAAATGTTTTTTGGAAATCTTTGGTATGAATATAAAATGACATCCTCAGCTTTTCTTGCCTTTTTGAGTGAAATATAACATACATATATCAAGTTTAATAAGGGGGGGTTGTCGGGATAATTAACCAGCAACTGTTTAGCAATTTTTAGTGCTTTCTTTGGATTACCGGCTTCAAAATCTTCATAGGCATGGGATAACAACTCCATATCGGATTTGTCAGGTAACATTTCGTCATCATCAAATTCTATCTCTTCATTCAGCTCTATTCCCTCAAATAGTTCCATCCCAAAATCATAAGCTTCCTGCACCTCTTCTTTAGGAAACATATAAGCAAATAACATTTCTGACATTCTTATATGGGTTTCGGTAAGAAGCTCTATTTCATCTTCTGTAATTTTATTAAGTTCTTCGTCATCAAAGTTCTCATATTCAGATAATTCCTCATCAATTATTGTCTCTGTTTCCTCATCAAAAATTTTTGGTTCAAGAAAAGTATAGGGTGGGTTGAAGAACATCACGTCAGTATCTTCTAACTTATCAATTTCATCTGATGCCTCTCCTGATGGCAGCAAATAATTATAGTTGCCCACTCCTGCCGTCTTGTCAAGAATTGCCAGGTATTTATTATAGGGCTCTTCTTCTTCAGTAACAACCAATAAAGGCTTTCCCCTGAATCCAAATTTGATATCAAGTAAATCGATTTGTTCATCATCTTCCTCTAATAAATAGGCGGTTACTTTTTCAAAATCCCGATGGGGAGAAAAACCAAAATCTCCCGCGTATTCAATTGCCCCAAAGATTATGTTGTGTACAAGCGTATAATCAGTTTTAATTAACTCTACTTCTGCTCTAATTTCTTCAATGATGTCGAGGTATGTTTTAACCGGAACATTAAATTGGTAGAAGGTTTCTTTTACGCCTCTGCAAAATATATCAACAAGGTAAACACAAAAAGTCAGGTTTCCATTGCTGTGTTGGCGTGCAATAACGATTTGTGCTACTCCATCCTCCTGCCACTCTTCATTTACCAGACATTCATAAATTGGAAGGTTTCGTCCCCTGTTTTTGATGTAATTTTCAGGAGAGAGATTATTGGAGATAAGTTTCCTGTTCTTTTTTTTCGACACGGCAATAGGTTTAAAGTTTGAATTAAGATTCCATTCCGAAAAGCATTCCCTGTAATGACGTGCTTTTACTGCTTCTCGCAGAGGACTCAATAAATAACTTCTATTTCAAAATGCAAACATATTGATAAAATTGACGTGAAAAAAGATTTTATTAAAAGATACCAAACACCCCGTTAGGAACAATGCCAATCCAGTGCCAGTAGGTTTCGCCTAACAGGATGTTTACGAACCACCCCACGAACATCATGGTAATGCCGTATTTAAAAGTGTCGGAAAGGGTGTATTGATCGGTTTCGTAAAGTAGTGCGGAAGGTTTACTGTTGAAGGGTAGTACAAACACATATTCAATTAAAAAGGCTACCGGCAGCGCCAGACTGACCACGGGATAATTAAAGCGATTGGCCACGCCAATGGCGATGGGGATAAAAATCATGGTACGCATGGTTTTCGACTGGAATATGAGGGCGCTAAACACCATGGCTCCTGTTAACGAAAGGTAGAAAATCCAAAAGGGGGTGTTGTTACCAAACCCCATGGCGTCGAAGGCAGCGTTTATCGATATGGAGGGCAGATCGGTAGCTTTAAACCCTGCTCCCAGCGTGTAGGCGCCAGCCGAGAAAAGCATCAGATGCCAGGGGATGTCCACTTCATTCCATGTTAATATACCGATGCGGGGCAACAGGGCAACAATAGCACCCATGAAAGCCACGGCCGTGGGACTAATACCATGATACTTGTCGGTACTCCACAAGGCTAAAATAGAAACGAACAACACGATGGCTTTGATTTCCTGAAAACTGATTTTTCCCAGTTTTGAAAGCTCCTCTTTCAAACGATCCATCCCTCCTTCAATTTGAGGAAGCCTTTCCTCCTTTTTTAATGGGAAAAAGATTTTAACGGCGATAAGGTAGCCTAAAAACATCATCACGAGCGCCACCGGAAAGTTGGCCATCATCCAGTCGGAAAAATAAATGTCGGCGCTGGTAGCACCCATAATTAGTGAAGCAGCCAGCAAGTTAGCTCCCGAGCCGGTTACAAAACCACCTGCACCAATGTTGATGTAAAAGAGATTTTGAAGCACGATGTTTCGTCCAAAGTTGTTTTTGTCTTTTCCGCCACGAGCTCCATATACCGCAGCTATCACCATAAAAATCGGAAGTAAAATAGCCGCTTTGGCAGTAGTGGCCGAAATAAAGGCCGACAGCACCACGTTGATAAACAAAAAGCTCAAAAAGATGGTGCTGGCCCGTTTACCGAAATGGACGATAAACCAAAGGGCAAAGCGTTTGGCAAGGCCTGTTTTAACCAGCATGGAGGCCAATACAAACGACATGATGTTTAGCCACATTACTTTATGCCCCAGCTGTGCATAAGCTTCTTTTTCGCTTAATACTCCCAGCAAAACCAACGAAATAATAAGGATGAGAGAGGTGAGATAGTTTGGAATGGCCTCGGTCATCCACAAAACAATGCTGAGTGCAAACACGGCCAGCATGGCTACATTCATTCTCGAAAACTCGGCAGCCCCCGCCGTATCGTAAATTTTACGGGCGTAGTTACTTAACGAGTCGGGGTTGATGTGGCTCAAAAAAGAGGGTTGCAAGACAAAATAGAGTAGAATAAACAGCAGTATCGCCAATGGTCCTCCGGCAGTAGCCAACACTTTTTCAAATTTAGATTTTGATCGTTTGGGAAGCTTTTCAATTTTATAGTTGTTCATATCCAACGGATCGAACTGCTTTGTTGTATTCGCCTCTGTGTTTACCTCACTCATCGTGTTATAGTTATAATGTGATTTTAGACCTGACTCAACTATTATTTCCAGTTTTTGTAAGGATTTTTCATCAACATCGAATTGAAGTACTTTACATCGCCCGTAACTTCTTCGCCCAGCCATTCCGGTTTAGTGAAAGGATGGTCTTCGGTAGGGAGCTCAATTTCGGCCACGGTAAGCCCGTTGTTATCACCATAAAATTCGTCTACCTCGAATTTTAGCCCGCCGGCTTCCGGTACTATATAGCGGGTTTTGTCGATGATGCCGGGTTCGCAAAGTTCGAGTAACGATTTTACTTCCTCAACAGGAATTTCTTTTTCCCATTCGAAACGGCTGGCGCCGGAAGCATTGCCAATTCCTTTAATGGTGATAAACCCTTTTTCACCTTTAATTCTAACGCGGACGGTTCTTTCAGGTACCGATGAAAGGTATCCTTGTGTTATTCTCGTTGCTTTGGTAACAAAGGGTTTGAAATCGCCTTTTACCAAAAATTTTCTTTCTATTTCTTGTGCCATAATGTGTGATTGTTAAAATTGTTTTATTGTTATTTTGAAGTCAATCTTTTTCCCTCCGGGGTTCAGCCCGGGGAAAAACATACTGCTTTAATATTGAAATTGCTACATTTTTTTAGTGTAAATATGAACCCGGTATTTAGCCCGGGGGAAAATAAACTGCTTTTTCAACTATTTCAACCTGTCAGGTCTCCTGCGCTCTTGCCTAGGCCGACCTGTCAGGTTTATTTGGCATTAGTTTGCCAACGATTTATCACTCCAGCCAATCACTCGTTTAATGGCTTGCAGGTAATTGATGTTTTCAACACCTTCCAGCCCTAAATCATTGATGGTTTTTTTAATGTCTTCCAATTCAGTTGATTCCGAGTTAACAGTAACTACGGAAGCTCCGTTTATCCATACATTTGCCACTTCGCAGATAGTATCGTTAACCATGTAGCCATAGCGTTGCTTTTCAACCTTTACAGCTTGTAAATCAGGATGGTTTTTAATCATCTCCATAAATTCATCGTAAGTGTAACTTTCTTTATCAAAGGAGGGGATATCAACCATAAAAGCAGGATAAACCTCTTTTTTAAGGGTTTCTGCTTTGATGGGAAACTCTGCTTTCATCAGCGGGTTCCACTGCTCTAAACCATCCACTTCCTGAACAAAAGTTTTGATGTCCATTTTTCCATCGCGGATTTTAGTGTTGTTGATATCGTTGGTTTTTGATACGATGTAAAACTCTTCCGAAGTTCTTTCCCAAACTTTTTCAGGAACGGGAACTGAAAGTCTCGACATCAGGTAAGCGGCGTTGTCAAAGTCGCGGCCAAAGGTTCTGAACTCAAAACGAGGTTTGGAGATTTCTCCGATTTTTAATGCTTCTTTTGCCATGTTGTTTAATTTTATTTGTTGCCTGTATTTTTCTTTTTTACTTTATTTCTTATCTCACGGTTACAAATCTCACGGTTACAAACCGTGAGATAAATTTACTAACTGAATTTATTATCAGTTTTTGTATCGGTTATTAAAAACTTTCTGATTTCCAATTTTCGGGAAGACTAACCAATCCCATAATTCTTTTTAATGCTAGTGGGTAGTTTACATTTTCAACATTTTTTTCAATGCCGAGTTTTGCCTTAATTTTCAATACCTTTGAGGGATTTTCCGATTCAATACATATTGTTTTTATGGAGGCTCCGTTGACTTTAATTTCTGCCACTTCGGTGATAACATTTTTGATGGTGTAACCATGACGCTTTTTCATCACGTAGGCTACACTTAAATCAGGGTCACCCGAAATAAGTTCATCAACAAACTGCTCCAGCGTGTACTCGTCTCTTTCAAACGCTGGATAATGTACGCCGAGAGCCGGAAATATGACATTCTTAATTGTTTCTGCTTTTAAAGGGAATTCCCCCACGAGAAACGGATCCCACTGTTCCAGTCCCTCGTGTTCGTCTTCTAATACCTTTATATCCATCACCCCTTCCCTTATTTTGATGTTGTTTTTAGGATTTCCCGAAGCCAGCAGGTAAACCGATGTCATGATTCGGGTCTGTTCCTCTTTAGCCATCTCCCTGATTTGTTTTTCTATCTTTTCAAGGTGATTACCAAAAATACGGAATTCGTAACGTGGATTTTGTGTTTTTATCATCGCTATCAATTTAATAGTTTAAAGATGAAAAGTTTGCCGCTTTTGTCGTTGACCAGATAAGCCCTCTGTTTTTCGGAATCAACGGCAATGCCTTCAAATTTTGTGGATGGCAAAGGATATTCTTTTAGCACGTTGGCGTTGTAATCGCATTTGTAAAGTGCTTGTGATTCGTCGCTTACAATGTAAAGCAGCGAGTTTTTAGTATCGACAAAAATGCCCGAATAATCGGAGGCAAAGTTCAGTGGGGTTACGCTAATATTTTCAAAAGTTTTGTTCCAAATAATCATTTCACCGGGAACATCTTCGTTAACCATATACCATGCGCTGTTGTTCGGGTTGTACGACAATCCCTCAAGTCCTTTGTTCTCGGTGTTGCCGCCCGTTTCAATTGAATGTCGTTCTATTTCGTCACCGTTTGTATAATCTAAAAATACAATTTCTCTTTTCCTCTCTTCGGTAACAGCAACAATTTGTTTGTCGGTGTTATAGGTAACTCCTTCCAGGTCGAAGCCGGTATAATTTAATTCGCGGATTACTTCTCCCTGAAGATCCATTTCGTACACTTTATTGGTGTTGTCGCTCACCGTTAGCAGCGTGTTGCCGTTAGGGCCAAACGAAAGTCCTGAAGGTTCGGTAACCGTTAGGTCAACTTCCTCTAACTTTTCAATTCTGCCGGTTGAGTCGGCAGGAGGTAGCTCACCCCCGTCGTTTTTCTTACAGGACGTTAGGGTCGTGGTAAGTAAAACAACGGAGATAAGGGCTTTAAAAACGGTGTCAATTTTTATCAACATGCTTTTTTGTACGTGGGTTTATTAATTGTTGCTGGCGCCGGGTGTAGGCTGGCGGCTGGCATCTTTTTCAAAAACAATCCACGATGCATTGCCATCACCGTCGCGACCGGTAGAGTTATCGGTTCCCGGATTCAAGAGGTCGCAGCCGCTGTCGCAAAAGGAGTATCCATCTGTAATAGTAATACCATCTTCTGAGATGGCAATATCTTCGCCACCACTACTCAGTTTAAAGTTGGTATGCAGTCCTTCGCCGGTACCATCGCAAATTAACACGAGGAAGCCGTGAGCAGGAACGGTTGTTAAGGTAGCATCATCGGTTGGTAACTGGTATTTGTCAGGAGTGTCTAAAGCATCGGAAGCGTACCATCCGCCCATGTCGATAGGGGTGTCGCCGGTATTGTAAATTTCAATCCAGTCGGGTTGATCCCCATTATCGCCGGGCACATTCCAGCTGTCGTTGCTGGCCATAAATTCGTTGAGAACCAATGATCCGGCCACGGGAGCA
This sequence comes from Bacteroidota bacterium, assembly GCA_003650425.1. GTDB lineage: Bacteria > Bacteroidota > Bacteroidia > Bacteroidales > F082 > B16-G9. Next base: position 9,644 of record QMPP01000058.1, read on the forward strand.
CTTCCATCGTTGGGAGCTCCCGGTGTTTTGGTTGCCATTACCATCCAGTTTCCGTTTCCATCGGTTTCACGACCGAAGGATTTGTCGTCGGCTAACCCGTTAAAATCATCGGTTTTGTCGATTTCTGTTTTTTCAGGCGTGTAAATGGCCACGTTGTGATCTTTGGAGGAACTGAGCCCCATGTTGATAAAAATCTTGCCATCGGCAATGGAGGTTGGTACATCGACACCGCCGGCATCTTTGGCTCCGCAAATAATAACAACAAAACCCTTTGGGGGAATAATGGTAACATTGTTACTGTTTTCGGGAATTTGATTGTAATCGGCTTCCGTTCCGGGATTATCGGTAATCCACATGCCGGCAATGTTAACTGCCTTATTTCCTTTGTTGTAAAGCTCTACCCAGTCAGCCGCTTTTCCTGACTCATCAACAAAGTAAACATCCGATGTGTCTTTGGTGATAAGCTCGTTGATGGTAATGTCGGTATAATTTTCAGGCTCTGGTGCCGGAGGGGCAGGCATCTCATCTTTTACACATCCTGTAAAAAAGAGTGCAGTTATGATGGTGATAATAAAATATTTTTTCATTTTTTTAAAGTTTTACTATTTGCAATTAATAATTAAAAGTCAATTTCCACGCGGGTTTGAATCATGCTAAAGTCGATTCCGGCCTGGCCTGTGGGCAAATCTTTATAGGTGTCGTATTTTCCTTTTCCGTCGGCCCAGCGGTCGTTGTTTATGTACGAGTAGTTTAGCATCACTTTTACATTAGTATTGAAATAATAGGTAAGCCCAATGGTGTAGCCTTCAGAAGATCCCCCGGCAACAAACGGAATGTCAGCACCTGTTTTAAAGGAGTTGGCATCTACGAAATCATAACGTATGGCCATTTCAAGGCTTCCCTTACGGTTGTTTCTGAAGTTGATTTGTGAAAACTCGGCTTCCCCGATGTTATAGTAATAGTCGCCGTTGAAAATAATCCAACTTCCCATGCCATAAAAGCCATGAACCTGTGCTTTATCTTCTCCTTCAGGAACTTTGTCGGCATCCCGCGAAATATCACTTCTCATGTATTCGCCCTGTACTTTGAAATTCTGGTAGGCAAAAGCAGCTTCAAGGCCAAGTAGTGTATTGTATTTTACATTTTCAATGAAATCGGTATCGATGTATTTTTTACGGTTGATGGCGGTTTCGGCCTTGGTTGAGTAGCGGTACGAATCGGATGGGTCGCCCAGCTCAACCAACTTTGGCGTGCGGTACGAACCGGCAACACCAAGATGTAAGGTCAGCTTATCTTTGCGGATAGGAGCATAAGCAAATCGGCCGGTAAGTGAATATCCTGAATTTTGTCCCTGTTTTTTATTTTGATCCTGCATTAAAGGATTGCGCGGTTCGGAGAAGAACAGTCCGCCCTCGAAGAAGTATTTTAATCCATACTTACGAACCGAGAGTCCAATATGACGTGAAGGTGCTATTTTATTAATCATGGGGCGTTCCATAAAGGTAAGATAGCGTGAGGTTGTAGTAGTTTCCATGGAAAAGGGCTCTTTATAGTTACCTATTTTTATCTGTCCTTTTTTAAACAGGTAACGAGCATAAGCATCTTTGATATCCACTTCTAAATTAGCAAAATCAAAATCAATTTCTCCACCCCAGTGACCCCATAAAAGAGTTTTCATGGCAAAACGCATTCTCCTAATATCAACACCGTTTCCAATATCCTGATTGTCGCCAAAATAAGCGGCTCCATCGAGGTACACCCGGTTATCGAACCAATATTTAAATTGGTTATCATCCGATTCAAATACCAAAATGCCATCGCGCGATTCAGGGTTTAGCTTCACCCTAACCCCGACACTTTTTCCGTAGTCGTTTTTATTTTTCTTTAGCACGTTCAAATAAACCTCGATAAGTGAGTTTTGGTCTGCTTTGATGGTTTGAGGATCATAATTTTCAGCTGATACAACAATGTCAACAGGAACGCTTTTTACCGTTAAAACAAATTCCCCATTGTTATTAGTGAAAACTTTGTTAGTGGGATTTTCCTTTGCATACACAACAGCTCCTTTTAGTGGCGTGTGCATACCATTTGGAAAAACCGTTCCCTTGATGGTTTGCTGTGCAAAAGCAGCTCCGCCATACAAAAAAGTAATCAGCAAAAAAGCCAGCATTACTTTTGTTTTAAATGTAAATTTTTTCATTAGATTAATTTTTTATTAAAGATGATTATTTAATACTAAACCAAAAGCTAATTACTTAATTTTTTATCAGGTACGAAAGGGAATTACCTATACAAACACACTACAAGAGGAAGAAATTTACTTTCAGAAGAGAAATCGATATTGCCCTATTTGTATGTATCTGTATGCCTTTTGTTATTCACCTCAACACCGGATTGCTGTCGTGCATTGGATCGCAGGTTAGATTTGAGTAATGAACGTCTGGTTATAAAAATTTGGTATTATAGCCATGCCTGATATACCAATCCAAAATCCGATATTGGTCCATCTTTTTGCTTCTTTGGAGGCTCGCTCGGCCCCTTCTTTATCACCGGCATAAAATCTCGATTCAACCTTTGCTGCATTAATGATACCAACGATTCCTAATGGCATACAACAAAATACAGTCACCAATATTGCTTGTGTCAAATAGCTTTGTGGTGGCCTGATAAGCGCTTTTTTGTCCTCCTCTTCATTAATTATGTCGCCATTGGCATCCAGATAATGTAAAATTATAAACTTGTCATCTCCATACTGCTTTTTGGTTTCTTCCCACCACAAAGCAGTACAAACAACTGCCAGTGCCTTGCTTTTAAAATATTTTTACCATAATAGATTGTTTTGCTGATTATTACACGTTACTACCTTGGCTGAATGAAAGAGTTGTCAATGTTAATTAAAGATTAATATGTCTGTTAATTGTTTTTGAAAATCGTTAACGGTAATCTGAAATTTTTTAACGTACATTTGTGCTTTGCAAGGTCGTTTAACAAAAGGCTAAATTTATTAAAATATATCAAAAGCCGATGAAGATTAAATATTTTTTTTTCCTGTCAATTTTTGTATTGAGCATGATGATGGCTGGTTGCACATCAACTCGGGCTAAGCATGAAGTAAGCAACCTGCAACCGGTATTGGACTCGCTTCGGCGGGTATATGCCCCGGATAAGAGAGTGAAGTTGTGGGTTAGCTCATTGACCGGAAATGATTTAAGGTTATGGGTGGAAGACCCTAAAGCTTTTGAGGAGGTAAAGGCCGTTTTGAAAAAACGCTTTCCCACCATAAAAGCCGATTTGGAATGGCTACCTGAAAAAAACAGAACACAGCCGGTTTCGGGGTTAATCAATAACTCGGTGGCTAACCTGCGAACTATGCCAAAGCACAGCGCAGAACTGGCAACACAGGCGTTGTTGGGAACTCCGGTGCGGGTATTTAAAAAACAGGGCGAATGGTATCTGGTACAAACACCTAACCGCTATATTGCCTGGGTTGATTCGGCGGCGCTCGTTACGCTGAACAAACAACAACTTGCTGCCTACAAGTCGTTAAAAAAGGTGGTGTTTAAACCCGTTTGCGGCTTTTCCTATGCTGAACCTGATGATCAATCGCAAACTGTTTCCGATTTGGTAATGGGTTGTTTGTTGCCGGTGAGTTTGGCAAAAAACGGATTTTATAAGGTGAATTACCCCGACGGACGAGAAGCCTGGGTAAAACAAAACGAGGTGATGAACTTCAGTAAGTTAGCCGGTACTATTCCCGATGGCCAACAGTTGGTTGAAACGGCAAAAAAGTTTCTGGGATTTCCTTACCTGTGGGGAGGTACTTCGGTAAAAGCGGTTGATTGCAGCGGTTTTACCTCTACCATTTACTACATGAACGGACTCCTGCTTCAACGTGATGCCTCACAGCAAACTAAATATGGAAAAGAGATAACTACTTCTTATAGTAGTGAGAAACTGTTGCCGGGCGATCTGCTTTTCTTTGGTAGGCCGGCCTCCAAAACTCATGCTGAACGGGTTACCCACGTTGCTATGTGTATAGGTGGCGGCAGGTTTATCCATGCCTCCGGAAAGGTACGTATTAACAGTATAGACAGCACAGCCCCTGATTTTATCAAATCGTACGTGCCCCGTTTTGTACGTGCGGTGCGTGTAAAGGGATTCGTAGATGGAAAAGGAATTGAAAAACTGAGTGAAAACAGCTTTTATAAAGCAATATTCAAAGAATAAAGCAAGTTTAATTAGAAAAATATAAATCCATGAAATCAAATCGTCGTGATTTTGTAAAAACAGTTGGGGTGGCATCACTGGGTGCGTTGGTTTCAAAAACAGCCATGGCCAATACACCGTCCCTGCTCAAAAGTGGCAAAGGCGGTAAGCTTAAGCTGCGTTTTCGTTCCTATAATTTAGAATTAACACACACCTTTACGGTGGCCGAGATGTCACGAAACACAACGCCCGTGGTGCTTACCGAACTGGAATATGATGGGCTTGTGGGATATGGCGAAGCCTCCATGCCTCCCTACCTGGGTGAATCGCATGAAACCGTTCTCAGGTTTTTAAATAAGGTTGATATGGAGCAGTTTTCCGATCCTTTCAGGATGGAGGAGATTCTCGATTATATCGACTCGGTAGCGGAGGGAAACCGGGCTGCTAAAGCTTCAGTAGATATTGCCCTTCACGATTTGGTGGGGAAGATTGTTAATCAGCCGCTTTATCGCTTGTGGGGGCTCTCCTTCGAAAAAGCACCGGTAACTTCGTTTACTATCGGGATTGACAAACCTGAAGTAGTGGTGAAAAAAACCAAAGAGGCGGCTCGTTTTAAAGTGCTGAAAGTTAAATTGGGTAGGGGAAACGATAAGGAGATGATAAACATGGTGAGGAGTGTTACTGATGTTCCCGTTTATGTTGATGTTAATCAGGGTTGGAATGATAAGTATCAGGCACTCGATATGATTAACTGGTTAAAGGAACAGGGTGTTATTTTTGTTGAACAACCCATGCCTGCTGCTCAAATAGATGATATGGCCTGGCTTACGCAACACAGTCCGTTGCCCACTCTGGCTGATGAAGCATTCCATCGTTTGCCTGATGTTGTAAAGTTTAAAGATGTCTATTCCGGTATCAATATAAAGCTTATGAAAAGCACCGGCTTGCGCGAAGCACACAAAATGATTACTGTGGCTCGTGCCATGAATATGAAAATCCTGATGGGTTGCATGACCGAAACTTCGTGTGCCGTTTCTGCAGCAGCACAGCTGTCGCCCTTGGTTGACTGGGCCGATCTCGATGGAAATCTCCTTATCAACAACGATGTTTACGAAGGAGTGAAAGTAGTTGACGGAAAACTCACACTTAACGACCGGCCGGGAATCGGTATCCG
>QMPP01000059.1 GCA_003650425.1 Bacteroidota bacterium
CTGCCACTTATAAAATTGTTGGTGCTTATGCTCCCGGTTCAATGGGCGGTTATGTTGATGCTGAACTCACAAATGTAGGAAACGGATATGATTTTGCCAACGGAACATTTGCATCCTGGTGTGCTGATGAGCAAACTTCAATTAATGTCGGAGTAGCTTATAATATGGATGTTTACAGTTCACTTTATCCTGATGCTTTACCTGCTTTTACAGCTTATGCTGATAAATGGGCTCGGGTTAACTGGATATTCAACCATTTAGATTACTATCCTGGTTATACCTGGGGTGAAGTTCAGGGAGCTCTTTGGAAAATTATGAATAACTGGAATGGACAAGCTGCCGGAGGTGTACCTGCTGCTGATGCTACTGTAGACCAAATGGTAAATGATTCACAGAGTCATACTGACTTTACGCCGTTACCAGGTGGCTGGGCTGCTGTTGTATTTGTTCCCGAAGGAACTGATCCTAACGCAACCAATCCTAACCTGCAAACTATGTTTGTACAAGTTGACCCGTGATAAAAAATAGAATATAGAACTGATAAATGCCCAACATTTACTTTATGTTGGGCATTTATTTTTTTATGTGAAGCAAATTATCTACTTTTGAAAAAAAATTAAAAATTAAATAAAAATTACTATGAAAAAGATTATTATTATAACAATACTGTTTCTTGCGTTTTTTGCCGGTTCACTCTTTTCACAGGATGTTACTACGGTGGAAGCGAAAGATTCTGATATTAGTGACAACTTGGATTTGGAAGCCGTAGCATCGGTATTTGGCGAGGCCAAAGACCTTGAAGATTTCGAGAAAAAGCTTAATGACCCCGATTTAAAGCTAACCAATTTAGATTTAAACGAAGATGGAGAAGTAGATTATCTTAGAGTTGTTGAAACTTCAGATAAGGAAGTGCATGTTGTAACCATACAGGCTGTCATTGGGAAAGACCAATACCAAGATGTGGCTACTATCGATGTGGTTAAGGATGATAAAGGAGAAACACAGGTTCAGGTTGTGGGCGACGTTTATATGTACGGACCAAATTACATTGTTCAACCGGTTTACGTACATCCACCCGTTATTTTTGTCTTTTTCTGGGGGCCACGATATCACCCGTGGCATTCTCCATTTTATTGGGGTTATTACCCTCCCTACTATCGTCCGTGGCGTCCTTATCCACCTTACACTTATCGTCGTAATGTAAATGTACATGTAAACGTGAATAATACCTATCGAACCACTAATGTGAGGATAAATAAAAATTCGGTTAATCTTCAGAAAAAGATGAGCCGGAATGATTTTGCCAAATCACATCCTGACAGGTCGTTTCAAAAAAGAAATAACGGGGTATCTAACAAACAATCTCTCGATAAGAACCGTGTGAATAACCGTGAAGGCTCTAAAGCCAATAGCGGTAGTAAAAATGCTACGAAGACAAATAATGTAAAAGCTAAACCGGCTAAAAAAAGTGACAATAAATCTGCAACAAAAGTTTCAAATAATAAAACACAAACGAAAGCTGCTAAGCCTGCAACAAAATCTTCGAATTCGGTTAAACACACCAGTAAACCTACAACAAAGAAACATGTTTCTACACCAGCACATAAACCTGCTGCACGTCCGGCTAAACAATCTGTAAAAAAAGGAGGACGGAGATAATATTACATACTAAACATGTAGTATCTCAATCGTTTCTTTTACAACTTAATAAATCTGTAAAGTTGAATCAATTTAGCGTAGTTGTATTAAATAAACTGCTATAGGAAGACTTATATTTAATACCTGTTTTTAGAGATACCGACACATTTATAATAGCAAAAAGTCGTTTTAAATACTGGCTTGAAGAATTTGCTGATAAATTTCCTCATGTATTGGATGGAGTTTTACAAGCATACTAATAATGAATGGCAAAATGATTATAGCTGGCAAGAGATAGCTATTATTCGTTTGTTTGACTACATCAATTATGAAGGATTGCATCTGAACGACCCAAATTTGTCAAACAGGATAGTTATTAGCCGACCCATTGAAAACCTTTGGCATGCTATTCGTTTCGGAAGATGTAATTGTAACGAGGCCTTCTTTTTAGATATGCTTTATCTTTTCAGACAGTTAAATGGAAGACTAAAGCAATCCATTCCTTCACCAAAAAAGGTTTATTCGTTGGATGTCGAAACATCCTTCCGGTTTAGATGAAAAGGTTCAAAAGCAACGACAAGAGAATAAAAGAAGAATTATCTACCATATAAACAATGTCGAGTTAATTTGTTATGGATGTTACATCATTGTATGTTTTGTCATTCCCTTGACTTCGTATCTTTTAACTCCCATCGGCAGCCTTCAATTGTTTAGATAAGCACAGCAACCTAAGCTTAGGAATCGTACCCTGTAGCCTCTTAGAGCCATGGCTAAAGAATATCAATTCTTGCTGTTATTTCAAAATTTCGTCCTGGCATAGCCCGCCAAATTATCGCTTGGTATTGCACATTGAATAGGTTGTTAAGCTTTAATTGTAACGCAAAATTAAACTTATTAAACAACCATCTTTTACCAAGTTGAACATTATTGAGCCAATAAGCCGGTAAGGTGTTTGAGTACGAATCAGCAGGATTCATGGTGGTGGTTCTTGATCCTGTAACGAGCGAATTCCAGCCCAAATTCCAACTTTTGTATTTTAGGTATAAAAAGGCATTACCATGATGAACAGGAATATATATCAGTTGTCTGCCACTGTATCCCTTTTTAACGGCAAGGGCATTTTGATTGGTGGTGAGCGTGTAAGCATAAAACCCGGAAATCCGGCAGATCCAATTGCCGTAATTTACATTAAAGCTTGCCGACATTTCCGTGCCACGTGCATTAACTTCGGCAATGTTCTCAGGTGTCCAATAGCGATAGTCGGTGGGTTTCCACTGAATCCAGTTTGAAATTTTATTGTAATAACCGCTAACTTCAACATTAAAAGAGATAATTTTTGTCAGCTTTTTCAGATAACTTACGCCAGCTTCCGTTTCCAGGCCATCTTCCGGTTTAAGATTTGGGTTTCCTCCTGGGTACCAATATAGATCGTTAAGTGTGGGAAGGTGGTAGTTTCGCGAAATGGAAGCTCTGAAAAAAAGTTTTTCTTTTTTAATAATTTTATAATTAACACCTGCATAGGGCATCATGGGCAATAGCACCCCGTCAACCAGTTCTTCTCTTAGCAGCAGGTCGAGGGTAATTCTTTTTGCAAATTGTTTATTTATTCCTGCATAAAATGAGGTAGTAAGCCGGGTTTTTAGGGTGCTGTAATTGGAACTTTCCACTCGGTTATAATCGATATCTATACCGGTATTAAGGGTAAAATCATTTTTTAATTGTTGTTTCCATTTGCCCTTGGAATAAAATCCTGAAGTGTTGTTTTTTGAATCAATCAGGGTAACTGTTTGTGCTGAATCGTTTGAGGTTGTGGTTTTTAAATAGTAGTGTTGCTTTTCGTAAAACCAGGCACTTTTAACCTCAATTTTTGTATTTTCTTTATGATACAGCCATCCAAGTACGTTGCGGGTAAAAAAGGTTTTTTGATACTCCTCCGGATTGCCGCCCTTGTAAACATTGGTCATGATTGGCGGAATGTTACGTTTGTTCCACTGATTCCAGCTCATCAGACTCAAATGCTGCGAGGCGTTAATCTGCCATGAAAATTGTTGTAAAAATCCACCGTTAAGATAGGACGCGTTTTGCTGTTTCATCCATTGCGAAGGCAGCGTGCCGTTATTGTAATAGGAAAAGTCATTTTTCGATGTTTGCAGCATCACGCGGGTTTTGGAACTCGCTTTTTCCTTTTCAAGATGCAGGGTAGCCGTTGTGTTAAAACTGCCGAAGCTGCCGCCCGTTTGGCTAATGTGAAGCAATGGTTTTTGCCTGTTTCCGGAATTGTTGGATAGCAACACGCTGCCTCCCAAAGCCCCACCGGTTTGATAGAGTGAACCGCCGCCATACAGCAGGCTTACTTCATCGAAAAACGACTTGGGGATGTATGAGAAATCAACCTGTCCAAGCATGGGCGAATTGATGGCAAAGTCGTTCCACAACACTTTGGTGTGCGATGCCGATGTGCCCCGAAACGAGGCGGAGGAAATACTTCCTTTGCCATACGATTTAACAAACACGGGCGAAAAAGCCGACAACAGTTGACCCAGGTCAAGGTGTTCGAAATTGCGCTTTACTATGGTGTCGAGGGTGGTGGTTTTATAGGAATTCTTATAGGAATCTAAAATACCTATCACCTCAAACTCATGTAGATTCAGCGTATCGAAAATTGCCTGTCCATCGGCCATTGTAGTAACCATTATTAGCCATGATAAAAAGAACGCCGCTTTATGTTTTCTTACTGACATTACAATCTTATCACTTTAAAAATGTGATGCTGATGATGATTGCTTTCCGTTTTCACCAGGAGCATCCCTTTTGGTAAAGCTGAGAAATCAACCCGTTTGTCATTTATCCTATCGACGGACATTAACAGTTTTCCGGAAACATCAAAAACGCTGAGCTTTTTAACCGCTTCCGAAACTTCTAAAAAATTGCGGCAAGGGTTTGGCCAAACAGTTACATTGGTGATACTATTTTGCTGAATAGCTGTTGCATTATTGTGAATTACCCCGACCGCATCCAAATCGAAGCCGCCGGTTTCAAAAGGGGTTGGCCATGGGTCGTTGATTTTATTTCCCTTACTGTCGTAAGAACAATGGTTGCTGTCAAGGCTCCCCGTAACATCAATAACCCGCACGGCAACGATATGATTTACGTCCAGCTCAATGGAATCTTTCAGCTCTTCCAAGTCGAAGGGGACACCATAAAAAGCACGGTACTTGCCGGCAAGGTTGTGAATGTCGATGGCATTGAGTGTTCCAAAGGTTTCAACCTGTGTATTGGTTTGCGTGTGCGAAACAGATGGGAACCGATAAAAATTAATACTGTCGGATGATACCTCTACAAAAGCGAGTTCCAGGAATTCATCAGTAAAAGCATTCTCAAAAATGGCGAGGTCAAAACCATCGCCATTGGCAACGGGTTTTGTAAAATAGAGCGTTGCCATACCACCGTCGCCCAGACTTACCACGTTGTTGTCAGCTTTTCCGATGGCTGCGTTAGCTGTACCATAGCTTGATTTCCCGATGGAAGTATCCGCAATGTTCATCCATCCCCGTTGTAAACTGCATTGGGTGGCCCAATCGACAAAGACTGTGCTGTCCACATAAATAGCCGTGCTGCCCTCCTGTCCCGCTGGTGGGGCGTATTGAGCGACGGCGTTAAGTGCCAGCATTACAAACAGCAACAATGTTGATAAGGTTTTCATGTGTTTATATTATTGTATTTTATTGGTATTCTGCGTTTAGTTTTGTCATGATTTTTTTTCCTCCCCCTTAATCCCCCTCCAGAGGGGGAAATTACGCTAAAACGTTACCTTTTACTTTTGAAACTTAATTACACATATCATATCAGACGGCTCCTATTCATTTTTTATTGTTTTACAATTTTAGCAGTAAAGGATTTGCTTTCACCTTCCACGGTTACAATATAGAAACCAGCGTGCAGATTTGACAAATCAAGTACAACATTGACGTTGTTAAATACGTTTTTAGAAGTAACAATTCTGCCCATGATATCGCTTACGGTAACCTTACTGATGGCAATCCGGTCGTTGTTGGCGATGGTCAATTTATTTTTCACGGGATTAGGGTAGAATTTGAAAGTGTTGGCGGCGAAAATCTCATCAACACTTTCGTAATCTCTGTAGTCAATGGCGATGGCCTCGGCAGAAATTCCGGCATCAAAACTACCGGTAATTTCGCCCTCTCTGTTGTAGATGGTTCCTTCGCCTGCCGTAGCATAATCAGTAGTGGAAACATAAAACAGGCTGTGGATAGAATCGTATGCGGCACCGGCAATCGTCATGGCTGGAGCTGCCACGATAGTAGTGTCATTTACCGTGAGGTTCTCAACATTTATCGAGCCAACGCCACCGTTTACCAACGCATACAGGGTGGCATCGGTTTGAGTAAAGCCTACCCCTTTGCCTAACACAACATTTACCTGCGTGCTGGCTGACGACATATCAGCAAGGTCGATTTTGGTGAGATAACCACTGGTTTCACCCCAGGGTGTTTTGTTAACGGTAATCAGATAATGGGTATCGTTGGCAGCATAAACATAAACATTGTTGATGCCGACCCCTTCGGTACCCAAGTCAATTTCTTCTGAAAAGCTGTTGGTTTCTAAATTAATAACTGCCAGTTTGCCCGTGGTGGCAGCCCATCCGCCCGGAACGGCTACATAAGCCATGTTGTTATAAACGGCAATGCCGGCTGCCTCGTCGGAAACACCGGAGATGATGGCGAGCTCTGACAGGTTGGCGCGGTTGTAAATTTTAACGAAGTCAGCTGTGCTGGGGTACCAGAAGGTGGCAATCAGTTTTTCGCCGGAAACGGCAAGTTGGTTGACGCCGGCAGCAGCGGTGGCTGCTACTCTTTGATAATTATCGATATCGAATACCACGATAGAATCCTGTGCCGCTACATAAAGAAAATGGTTGCATACCACAGCACTTTGAACCGACTGGGTAAACACGGTACCAAACTCGGTGGTAGCCGAATCGCTTGGTTTGTACGACGCTGTGGTTACGAAATCATCGGGATTGGAGAAGGCTCCGCCCGAAACAATCAGCACTTGATTTACATCGATAAGGCTACGATGTTGTGCAAACATCATTTGTGCGCTTGCTAACAGCATAATGGCTGTCAGAAAAAAGTAATTTTTTTTCATACGAAAAAGTTTTAAGGTTAAGTAAAAAAATTAAAAACCTCAAAACTCACAGGAAAATTTGATGGAAATTACATGATTTGATTCCACCAGGCTTTTATCCCGAAAGCTTTGATTGATAAACTATAAAGGCAGGTCTTCTGACTTGCTCGCTTTTGGAGGCCTTCCCATCACGCTGTTAACGTAACAGTGGCATAAGGTTTCCAAAAGCATTCAATGAGCTTACAGCAGCGGGAACTGTCCGGGATTTACACCCGATTCCCTGTTAGGCCCCAAAGGGCACCTTTATGGAGGCAAATGTAACATAAATATAGAAAAAAGATTTATCTGCTGAGGGATTTTATTAACAGGATGTTTTACTTGCAGGATGCCAGGACTGGATAGGGTAGTTTTTTTTTTTGCCATCCCCTACGGGGAAGTGGTTTTATACAATTCATGTTTCTCCTGTGGGGAGAATGTGTTTGCTTCAATACTAGCACTTTACCGCGTAGCGGTTTGTGAATTGTACTAAAAATATAGAAATATTATCTTCCCCGTAGGGGATGATGAAGTTAAAGAAAGTAAGGTGTTACAGCATAAACAGATGATAATATTCGTAGTTTCCGGACAAACGCATCTTTAAGGATTTAAAAATTTAAACGAATCGAGTATTGACAAAATAACGTTTTCCTTTTCCTGCTGACGATCAACGGGAACAGTAGTTGATAGAATATAACCTTTGTTTTTGTTGATGTAGTAAAAAACCGAAATTGACTCTGCCTTGCCATTGATGTAGCCATAATAGATTCCCATTTTACCGTTGACGTTATTGGCATTGGCGTAGTCTTTTAATATGGCACACTCGAAACCCGTCGGTAATTCATCCTTTTCAAAAGTACTTACTAAATCGAAGATGTGTGCATTGGCTTCCAGCGGGAAGAGCCTGATCTCCATGTTGACTTGTCCGTCGAAGCTCATAAAAAGGTACAATATTTCATCCCCCTCCTTTAAATGGTAACTTTGCCATTGTACCGGTATGTCAATGGAAAAACCGTATTGTTGTCCAACGGTGGTTTGGCCGATAGCCCGATAGTTGAACAAAAGCAGTATAAGCAATAAAAAAAGTTTTGTTGGGTTGGGTGTGGTCATCTTTTCAAGTTTTATCCAAAGGTACTGCCTGCACAACTGTGGTGCAACCTTGCTGTACAAAGTGTGCCGGTCTATTTATTATTTGCTTAGGGTTGTTTATTATCGTTGACAACGGGAGAAGATTGCTTTGTATTTTTTTACAACTTCGAGCACAGTTAATCAAACTTATGGTTTTTTTTCATACTTTTAGCATGAATTGTGGGAAAAAGATGGTTACGGGTTTTAGGTAACATCATTTTATAAACTTCAATGGCAAGTAAATCGAATATTATTCTGGTATTTTTTTTGACTGTTGCATGGATAAATGCAGGAATGGCTCAACGACGCCCATTACTTTTTACCAAGCCTTTTGTTGAAGACAACCAAATGGAGTTTAAACATTACACTTCCGATGACGGATTGAGTAACGATCGTATTACCGACCTTTTGCAAGACAAAAATGGGTGCATTTGGATTGCCACTCTGAATGGCTTGAACAAGTTCGACGGGTTGTCATTTTCCATCATTAAAGCCGAAAGCAGTACTTCTTCTCGACAACCGGCTATTTTTACAAGCCTTGCTCAAACCGATGAAGGGGAAGTTTATACTGGTACCGAAAATGGGCTTTACAAGTATAATGCAAGCAGTAATCTGCTTCAGAAAATTTCACTTTTGTACGATACTAGTACCTATTCGGATGAAAGCATTCGTGATATTTTGTTCCATCGTGATACTCTTTGGATTAGTACCGAGCACGGGTTGCTGATACCTTACAATGTTAATACTTCATCCATCGACACCTGCTACCATTTTTACGGAACCTACCAGCCCTACTATCATTATCACGCGCTGTACATGGATAGGGATAATAATTTTTGGTTTGGCGACAGGAATTCTGATCCTCTCTATTTGAATTCCTCCCGAAAAAAAATTACCCGATATTTATCTTCTCGCACTAATTTTGCCAAAAAGCGTGAAAGCGATGTATCGGGTTTTCTTCATGATTCAAAGGGGCGCTTGTGGGTGTCGGCGCTAGATGGCGTATTTTTTTTGAATAAAGAGTCCGGGGTATTTAAAAAATTTATCCGACCCAGTACCTGGTGTATGGCACAGAGGGTGGATGGTACTATTTGGTTTGGTACCGGGATGGGGTTGTTACAATACGATGAGGATAAAAATGAAATTTATCGTTATTCATTTCAAAAGGATAATTTCTCGTCAATTTCGTCGAACAATATTTATCAAATACTTTTTGATAATGCCGACAATATATGGCTGGCTACTGACAAGGGGCTTGACGTCTATTCGTCGTCACGTTATCCCTTCCATAAATTTGTTCATTTAGCCGGGATTGATAATAGTCCGGGCGGAAACTCCGTAAGTGCGGTGACGGAATCGAAAAATGGGAACCTGTGGATTGGATACGATAGAAGCGGGATGGATTATTTTGACAAAGAAAATGAGCAGTTTACCCATTTCAGACACCATTCTGATGATGATAACTCGATTGGTGGCGATAAAGTTGCCGATCTTTATATGGATTCCGGGGAGAGATTGTGGGTTGGGCTGTGGCAGGGTATAGGTTTTAACATTTTCAATCCGAAAAAAGGGCATTTCCGATTGATTACTTTTGATAAAACAAGCTTCAATAGTGATTGGTACAACGATTTTATGGAAGCAGACAATGGAAAAATGTATGTGGGATTTTGGGGAGCAAAAGGATTGGCGGAGTTTGACAGGCGTTCGCTCAGTTTTGAAAAGTTTTTTGGCGCTAACATCTTTCCAAAATGGTGTTGCCGGTTGATAACAAGGCTGGAAAAAGATAATAGGCAAAATATCTGGTTTGGTACTACTAATTGTGGAGTTTATCGTGTTAACACCATCACTTACAAAACGGCAGCCTATGCAGCCAACGATAGCTCAGGGTTGGCTTCCGACGAAATTAATGATATACTCTTTAGCAATGGTGAACTATGGCTGCTTAGTAGTACCCTACAAAAGTATTCAGTAGAAAAAAATAGTTTTCGCTCTTACGGCGAAAAAATCTTATCAAATTACAACCTGAAAGCCATGCTAAGGGATGACGATGGCAATTTCTGGATATCAACCGGAAGCAAAGGAATTTTGGTTTATAATACAGATGCCGATTCGTTAATAGCAAGATACACCAGAAAAGACGGACTGCAATCTAATAAATTTAATGATGCCCGTTTAAAGCTGTCAACCGGCGAATTTTTTTTTGGCGGACAAAATGGTTTTAATCTTTTCGACCCTGCAACCATTAAAAGCAAAAACACCATACCGACCATTCATTTTGGAAAATTTTGGGTTGCCGATAGCGTTAGGTACTATCAATCAGCGGGGTTAAAAAGAATTATTTTGAAACCCGACGAAAACGTGTTTACGATTGAGCTGTTAAACAACGATATGGCCAATCCTGAAAACTATCGGTACGAAACAATGCTAAGGGGGTACGACAAAACATGGGTTACCGTTAGTCCGAAAACACGTACTATACGCTACACCGGCGTACCTTATGGAAATTACGAACTCCTTTACAGAATTGCCAATGGCAGAGGATTAACAACCAGGATACCGGTATCTCTTGCCATTTCAGTGGACACACCCTTTTATCGAACATGGCTTTTTTACACCATCGTTTTTTTAGTGATAGTAGCCATTGTTGGTGCTTTTTTCAAAATACGTTATGATGAGCTAAAAACCAAGCAACACAATCTCAACCTGCGCGAACAGTTATTTCGGCTGCAGGTAAATCCCCATTTTTTGTTTAACGCGCTCATTGCCATTCAAAACTATATATTAAATCACAAGGCCAAAGAGGCCGGAATGTATCTTTCAAACTTTGCCCGCTTTTTCAGAATCATGCTCGAAAGCAGCCAGTCAGAGGCTATTTTGCTGGAGACCGAGGTAGAGATGCTGACATTGTATTTAGGATTGCAGCAGATTAGGTATCCCGAGAGGTTTATCTACCAGTTTGAAATTGATGAAAACCTTCCTGAAGACCTTACACTAATACCTGCCATGATGGTTCAACCTATTTTGGAAAATGCCATCGAACATGCTTTTATCGATAAATTAAAAGAAGGAATATTAACCATACGGTTTAAACTTGAGAAAAAATGTATTCGTTTTGAAGCTGAAGACAACGGAATTGGGATGAAAGCATCAAAAAAAATTAAAAAAACAGCTCAATCGAAGAACCATCAATCTTCTGCCATCTCAATTATTAAAGAGCGTGTAGCGGTATTAAGTAAAAAATACCACTACCCTGAAAAATTTGAGATTAAGGAGGTAGCTGTAGCTGGGGAGGTAAGCGGAACGATGGTAATCATGAACTTGCCAATAATTAAACAAAAGTAATTTATACCAATAAACAAGCCGATGAGAACTCTTATTGTTGATGATGAGCCCAATGCTCGACAGGTGATACGAAACATTTTGGAAACTTATGTTACACAAGTTGAAGTTGTTGGCGAAGCAGACTGCGTTAAAGCAGCGGTACAAAAAATAAACACGCTAAAACCCCAATTGGTGCTGCTTGACATCAATATGCCCGACGGTACCGGATTTGATGTTATTAAGGCTTGCAAAGCAGTCCCGTTTAGATTCATCATCGTAACGGCCTACGAGCAGTTTGCCATCAAAGCCATCAGGTTGAGTGCTATCGATTATATTTTAAAGCCCATCAATGGGCAGGAATTACTCAATGCCATTGAACGTGTTTCTGACCCGGTAGCAGAAGAGGATGCTATGCTGAAGATTGATTCTTACCTGAGAAATACCCAATCCAATACCGACGAAAGGCGCGTTATTTTTAATACTACGGAGGCTATTCATGCCATTCGTATTCGTGATATTGTTCGGTGCGAGTCGGACAGAAACTATTCAACACTCTTTTTGCAGGATGGGCAAAAGCTGATGGTTTCAAAAACATTGAAGGAGATTAGCAAGATGTTGTCGGAATATGGTTTTTACCGGGTACATCAGTCGCATTTGATTAATCTTCACTATTTCGAACGGTACGATAAACACGGGCTCGCGGGCAACGTTATTTTAAGTAATGATGATAAAATTCCTGTTTCTTCGCGTCGGAAAGAAGGATTAATGTCCGTTATAATGAAAATGTAAGGATGGGCATTGTCAGGGTTGATTCTCCGGAAAAAGGGTTTCGTGATTATTTATTTATATTGCTATGAGTCAGACATTAATGGGTGGATACAATGCCTTTGCATCAACGCAAATACGGATTATTGTTGCTCTTTTTGGCTTTATATTGGTACTAACAGCTTTACGTCGCTGGAAAAGTGTTGCCATGGTATTTGCCAATCGCCGTGCTATGCGTAGCATCGTAGTAGGTTCACTATTTGGCCCCTTTTTGGGAGTCTATTTTTCATTGCTTGTCGTGCAAAATGTCAGTACTGGCATAGCTTCCACGTTGATGTCCATTGTGCCGGTATTAATAATCGCTCCCGCGGTAATAATTTACAAAGAAAGAGTTACCCTGACTGAAATTACGGGCGTATTATTAAGCGTTATAGGAGTAGCACTGTTTTTTGTTTAAAACAGTAATTTTTTTATTTCTTAAAGTACTTTTTTTTGTGTAGCTTTGAGGCTGGTAAATAATTACGTTATTTTAATGATCTGGTAAACCGTTCAAATTATTACATGCTCAATATAGTAAAACAATGATAATTCGAGAAAAATAGCCGTACCGGTTAACATAGTTAATCATGAAAACGCCATGAAACACCAAAATAGATACCGGCATCCCGTCCCGGATAATGGGGAGCCAGCCAATAATTATATCCTTCAAAGTAACCTGTTACGTTACTCATTTTAAGAAATAGTCTGGCTCGTTTTACTTTTAAAGTAACATAAACATCAGCCCACAGGTAATTTCCAATCTCTACCTCGTTTTGTATATAAAAAGCCCTGAGCTCAGGCATGTAAGCATTGGCTTTGAACGCTGAGAAATAGCGCAGCTGGAATCCTGTTTGCAACGTGGCAGCTTTTTTAAATACCGGACTTTTAAAATAGAGGTTTAGCATACCATTAAATGCAGGTAATCTGATGGCGGAAGGGTTGCTAACGGCCTGATAAGTCAGCTTGGTGTCGAAGCCGAACTTTCCAATTATCAAATTGCCCTGTACATAAAGTTTAAGCAGGGTGGCTGCCTTGTTAATTTGCGTTGGTCGTAAACTATCGTCAAGATAAGTATAGTTGCCCAGTGTTGTAAAGTTGGCACCGGCTCGCAAAAGCTTATAACGGTAATCTCCGTGAAGGATAAGATAGGTTTCCTTGTTGAAGTTGTTGCTCCACCTGAAATGATTGGAGCTAAAATGTTGGTAAAACCACCAGGGCGTTTTCGAAACAAGTTCAATGCCCAGATAAAGTTCTCCTATATTCCGGCTTTTATTACCAAGATATTGATTGATAGTTCCTTTAACACCAAAATCCCCTGCGTTGTAGCCCCCAAAGTAGAGGTATCCCGAACCTTTCAGATAAAAACTCTTTTTAATGTTTATTCCAATGCCGCCAGATATGTTCATCTGGTTCCACACGGTGGTGATGGTGTCAGTTGGTAATAGTTGTTTGATATTATCATGGCTTAGGTTGGCGTACAGGTAAAAGGGTTTTTGGTCGATATTTTCTCCATAGCCCAAACTCGTCCAGCCAATCCTGTTTTTGATGTATCTGATACCGGTTGAATCGTAAGTTCGGGTGCTGTCAATGGGGACAAAAATAGTATCATAAAAATCGGCTAACGGATATCTGTCAGTAAAAAGGTAAGAATCTTTTTTGTACTGAAAAGTGTAGGAAATGCTTCCCAGGTCGAGTCTTTTTGTCGTGTCTGATTTTTGTTTACTTAAATTATAAAATTGCTCAACAAAAATGCCGGTTTCTTTCACCGTGTTCTCTGCATCCGTGAGGTTAACAGGGATGACTGTCCTGTCGGTTTCCTTGTTTTGTGAAAAGTAGCTATCGTCGGCTACCCCCCCGTTTTCCTGCATCTTTAATTTATTAAAAAGATAATTAATATTAACATGATACCGCTTGTTAGGAGTTAGGTATCCCAATGTAAGATATCCGGCGTTGTGGTTAGTGCTGCTTTGTTTATAATCGCCCGGTGAGCTGATAAGAAAAAAATTAATCCCGAAGGTGAGCCCTTTGATTAAATCACGGCTAAAAGTAAGCTGGAAATCCTGCTCTTTTTTTGGCCCCATCACGTAAAAAAGTTCTGTGTAGGGCTTTAGAAGTTTGTAATATCTCACCTGACGATTGGTGATAAGGTATCGCTGAAAATAGGGCCAGCTCATAGAGAAACCTGGTTGTAACATGGGAGAAAATGATAAGTCGGTATGAGCCAGTCCGATGTTGCTTAGCGTGGAATAATTCCGGTTTTTACGATACAGCCAATCGTATTGGTGCGACTCGAGGGTGACAGTATCAATGGGTGATAGCGAGTCGAGCTTGAAGTTCAGAATGCTGCCCTTGTAATAAAATACACTAGTTGAGTCAGCACCGGTTTCGTTGGTAAAAGTAGAATCAGCCCTCGACTGAGCTATATTTGTCTTGATAAATACAACAGTAAGTATTAAGGTTAAAAGTGGTACAACAATCCGGCTACGCTTCAACATGATAACGTTTTTTTAAAAAACCAAAATTAGCAAAAAGAGAGGTTGTTTTACCGAACGATTATTTTTCCTGTGCTGTAAAACTGTTCACCAAACAACTCTAACAGATAGGCTCCCTTTTTTAAGTCCGTTAAAAGCACGGTAACTTTATGGTTAACGTTAATGTTACGGACTAATTTTCCATCCATGCTAAAAATTTTCACCCGGGTTATGGCAGCGCCATCTTTGAACGAAACATTACATTGGCCGGAACACGGGTTGGGCGCCATTAGCAACCCGTTTGGAGAACTTTCGTGTGTAAAAATGTTATCGATTAATCCGCCTCCCAGCACTCTTGTCTGGCAAGCAATACGGATGGAGTCGTTTTGATGATAAACCGACAATACGGCTGAAACAGGGGTGATGGTTA
>QMPP01000060.1 GCA_003650425.1 Bacteroidota bacterium
CATCATCTGCCCCAAAGGGCCAAATGGGGCGGAAATTATTAACCCGATACCAAAAGCAATGAAAATCATAACGCTATCCTATAATTTGATATTTGTAAAAACATTTCTAATAATGCCAAAAATGAGAACGTAATTAACAAACACGGTCTGTACAATTTGAGAAGTTGCTTTGGCATAGTTTATTGCTGCTTTTGGGCGGCTGTATTTTTTGTATTTTCTTATATGAACAAGCCCTTTTAAATCAACAATAATTGTTTGTTTATTCAAGTCGGTTTTACTTTTAAAATAAAGATTGAGTAGTGTTTCAACACCGAATTTGGTTTCTCTCATTTTATCGAGGATGGGCAAAATATCTTTTCGATAAACAGCTCTTTCTCCTCCGAGCCAATCATCCATGGAACCGGTTATATCCGTTTTGGGATTTTCGGCCGGCCTGCGTCCGATTACCATTTTAGCCTGATTTGTAACCAGCGGAAGTGTCAGTACTTTTATGTGTTCGCAGTTAAAACCGATAAGGTCGGCATCCACAAAAACAATGATGTCGCCCGTTGCATGTTCAACGCCGGTGGTCATGGCATACGATTTTCCCTTGTTTTTTTCAAATGCTATATTTTGAAAAGAATACGACGCGCTTATTTCGTTTAACACCTTTGAAGTATTGTCGGTAGAGCCGTCATTTACCACGATGAGTTCGTCAACGAAATTACAGTTTATCAGGCTGTTGACAACATTTTTTACGGTTTTTTCTTCGTTGTAAACCGAAACTACTGCTGATATTTTTTTCTTATCCATCATTTTTTTGCTGATTTAAATAATAATTGTTAATGGCCAGGTTAGTGGCATCTTCCCCTAATTGGATTAGTTCGTCTGCTTTAAAAAAATCGAACGTGCCGGCAGCATCTGCCGAAATGTTAACCACAATATCGGGTTGATGTTTTTCGATACTTAATTTGGCAAGGCGATGAATCATTGTTGAAGTTGTCTCATTTAGCAAGCTAAAATAGCCGCTATTTCTCTTGTCACCGGAATAGATAAGGTTGATCAATTTGTTAATTAGTGTTACCGATTTTGAGTTTTCTTCTTTCTGAATATGCTTCTCAATTTTATCACCATATAAATTAACAACAACCAGAAGGTCATCTTCCGATCGTTTTACATAATCGATAGGCACCGGATTTAAAACACCGCCATCTACCAATATGGTATCCTGATATTTTACAGGTGTAAATACTGTAGGGATGGCAACCGAAGCCCGTACGGCTTCATAAAAACTACCCTGATTAAAAACAACTTCTTTTTCATTGATTAAATCGGTGGCAATGGCAGAAAAAGGGATATTCATCTCTTCAATATTCCGGTCGGGAATAAATGTTTTCATTTTGTTAAAAACAGTTTCTCCTTTAAGCAAACCCTGGGTAGAGATGGCAAAATCCATCAGCCCCCAAATGGCCTTTTTATTTAAGGTTCTTACCCATTCCGTATATCTTGGCAATTCTCCCATGGCATACAAACCTCCCATAACCGAACCGATAGAAGAGCCTGAAACGGACGTGATTTGAAATCCGTTTTTTTCGAGGACATTTATTGCCCCGATATGGGCAAGCCCTTTTGATCCGCCACTGGACAATACTAAAGCTACTTTATTTTTCATCGCCTTTAAAGTTTATATTAGGGAAGGTGTTTAAATATTGAACCTTCCCTAAAAAAGTGCCTTTTTTACTGTTTTAATTTTCGTACAGTAAATTCATCATCTGACAATCCCTGATCGTATTTCACATCTGACATCATCATTTTAGTAACATGATGTTTCTTGAGATCGGTCATTTTTATTTCTTTGGCATTCCAGTATTTGCCAATCTTTTCAAATTGATAAACGGCTTCTTTAATTTTATGATTTCCTTTATCATAAAATTCCATTGCTTCGGGATAATAATTGGTTTTGTTAATTTTTACAATCAGCTTTGAATAGGCCGATTTCTTGGATTTTGGCTGAAGTTCCAATACAAAAGCATCTCCTTCGGTTTTCAGCAATTTTGGCGTGTATTTGTCAGTATAGGGTTTTGATTCCATATCATCATAGGAAAAATCCGTTCCGGCAAATTTTTGGCTTTTAACACTCGATGAAATTCTCCTTTCTTTACCAAAGGCGGGTAAATACATGTACATTACATCATTTGGTAACGATAGCACGGAAATACCTGCCTGCGAAGCCGGTGCAGTAAACCTGAAAATCCGTTTATCAGTTCCTTTCTGCATAATGGTTGCTTCTCTTTCTTTTTGTTTTCCCGCTTTGTCAATTAAAACAATCTTGTTTTTTCCTGTCATGTCTTTGGGAGAATACATAACATCATCCATTTTCTTTAAAATGGTGTTTGCATCTTGCGCGTTAGCACTATATCCGATTAAAAGGAATAATGCACTTACTAATACTGAAATTTTTACTGTTTTCATTTTACTAAATTTTAAAGGTTCAAAAATTAATTACATTTATTATTTTACTGTTATTTGTTTTTTTCTATTGGCCAATATCAATATAACCGGCAGTAGAGTTAAGGCTCCAAGCCCTGAACCTATCATACTTAAAGCTACCAACAACCCGAAATTCTGCAAGGGAACCATTTGTGAAAATACAAGTACCAAAAAACCGGCGGCCACGGAAATCACATTAATAACAATGGCTTTTCCGCTTATCATGATGGTTTCATTTAGTGCTTTGCTAACATCTCCGGTTTCTTTGAAAGCATGGTTAAAATGCGTAATGATGTGAATAGAATAATCTATTCCTATTCCAAGCGCGATACTTGCTACCAGTACTGTGGCAATATCAAGAGATATGCCTGCAAAACCCATAAAACCAAACAGGATGATGATAGTAACTATAATAGGAATGGTCGCATAAATTCCTTTGGAAAAAGATTTCATCATTAAGCCAACTATTACCAGTACCATCATAATTGCAATTAGCAGACTACTAAATTGGCTTTTCAATAAGCTGTCGTTGAGCCTAACATAAACAGAAGGCATACCAGTCAGTTCTATTTGACAATCTTCCGTTGAGTTTTCTTTGATAAATTTTTGCATTTTTGCATTAAAGCTATTAATATCAGAAGTGGTAACAGACGCAAATTTCGACTGAATTATACCTTCATCCAGATCATCGCTTACAAGTTGTGGCATAATATCCTGTCCGTCCAATAAGAACCACAATTGCTCAATTTTATCTTTATCGTCAGGGACTCTTTTTCCTTCACCCATTACATCATTCATCTCTTCAATGAGGTCGGCAACCGATTGGGTAGTAGAAATATTTGGATCTTGTTTCATAAAATCCTCCGTTTTAATCATCATTTTTAAAACTTCCGGACTTTGCATGTCGCCTTTAAAGATTACAAAAACAGGCATTGAGCCCCCAAATTTTTCCCGCATCAAATCATCGGAGACTCTGGTCGGATTATCTTTTTTAAAATAATCGGCCATATTGACACTTGTTTTGATGGAAAACATTCCGGCAATACTTAACATGAGCAGTATTCCCCACCCTGATAAAATATATTTAGGGTGTTGAAACAGCAGCGTGGAAATCGGACGAAGTATTTTATCGGATAAAAAGTTTTTCTTTTCTGATAAAAGTTCAGCTTTACTTCTTTTCTTTTCTTTTCTGTACATTGAAAAAGCGGAAATAACTGCCGGTACAAAAAATATCGACAACAGAAGTGCTATAAGCGTTCCAACTGAGGTGAAAATTCCAAAGTCCTTAATCATTGTAAGATAAGCACCAAAAACAAAGGAAATAAACCCGATTGCCGTGGTTACAGCCGCAAGCGTTACCGGCACAACAATGTAAGTTAAAGCCTTAATAATTGCTTTTTTACGGTTTTTTTTATGCGTTTGATTAATGCGATTAATCACATGGATGGTATAGGCACTTCCAACGGCAAGCAGGATGATAGGAATAATATCGGAAACAATAGTAATTTGATAACCTGTCACTACCATGATGCCAAGTGTCCAGATAACGGCAAGTCCGGCTGTAAGTATCGGTAAAATAACGCCTCTTGCCGAACGGAAACTCAACAAAAGTATAAATGCAATCAGAAAAAACACGATGGGTATTAACCAAGCCATATCGGTTACAATTAAGTCGGTTACATCATTCATCATCATGGGTAAACCGCCGAAGTATAATTTCTCAGGCAGGTGCAGTGCTTCAACTTTATCTCTTACCTCTTTGGCGACCGCTTGTTTATCTGCATCGGGAAGTAAAGTAAACATGATAAGCGTGGCAGTTCCGTCATCTGAAACAATGGTGCCTTTATACATCTCTTTCGAAAAAACATAGTTTTTCAAACTATCTAATTTCGATTGCGTTCTCGGTATATCATATTCATCAATCAGTTTGCCGATTTCTATACCACCATCTACATTTTTAATGTCAATAATATCGGTAAGACTGGATACCGTTGAAATACCCTTAGTGATTTTCAAACTGTCTGTTATCTGCTTTACATGTTCCAACACCTCGGTTTTGAAAACATTATCGGTTTCCAGAGCGATCATTCCCATATCGTTACCACCATATTTTTTCCCAATATCTTTATACAATTTGGCAGCAGGGTCGTCGTTAGGCAATGAACTTAATACATCGGAATTGATGGTGATGTTTTTAAGCTGAATCCCGAAAAATATGGTTAATGCTGTTACTATCAATATAATTGGCCATCTTAACTTTACGGTTAATTTTGCTAATTTTTTCATATTTAAAAATTAATTTATTTTATAATTTGTAATCAGTTTATCTTATCGTATTATTAAACTCTTTCTACTGTAAAATTATCTGGAAATTTTGCTTGTATGTCTTTATAAATACTGCTCAGTTCCATCATTGTGCTTTCAATCGTGCTGGTATCGCTAAGAACTCCAATTATACCAACTTCTTTTTTCTTATAGTCAATAAAGCTTGCTACAATAGGGACTTCAGCTTTTTTAGCAATGTGGTAGAAGCCTTTTTTCCAATTGGTATTCCTTTTTCTTGTCCCTTCAGCAGCAATAAAAATATTGCATTTATCACGTTTTTCAATTATTGATGCAACTTGTTGTACCATATTATTTTTTTTGTTTGTTCTGTCAACCGGTATGGCACCAAGTGAACTCATTAATAAATTTAATGGAAAAACGAACATCTCTTTTTTCATAAGTGTATTATTACTTATTCCCATTGCACTTAAATATAGCTTTCCTATTACGAAGTCCCAATTACTTGTATGAGGTGCCATGATAACAATACTCTTTTTTATGTCGGGGAATTCTCCTTTAAGCTTCCAGCCAAATATTTTTAATATCGCTTTAGATAATTGTTTCATATACTAATTAATGTCTTGTTTATATTTATCATGTTTGTAAGTCTATTTAATTCCTGTAAATATGATAGCCGGCGGAATATTTAAAACGGCTGCCATAACACGGGTTTGATGAAATTTCTGTTTTATAAGTTGATAAATTAACCATGTATATTGATAGGTGATAAATTTTCCGTTTTCATTAAGTAAATGATGTGTTTTTGAAATAACTCTCATTCTTTTCTTACGGTCGAAAAATGTAAACGGAATGGTAGAGATGACATAATCCACTTCACTGATTTTATATCTGTTTTTTAATATTGTTCGTGCGTGTTCAGCATCTTCATTAATTATCACCAAACGTTTATCCTTAATGTTTGACAGTTCTTTTATAAATATCTCATTTGTTTCAAAAACAAAAAGGACAGCATCTTTTCGCATCCGCTCCAAAAGGTGTGTTGTTATCACTCCTTTGCCGGGGCCGTATTCAACCAATGATTTGGCTTTGTCAAAATCTATACTTCCAAGCATCTTCTTGATAACATGCTTGCTGGTGGAAAAAGCGGCACCTACCTTTTTATCCTTTATAAATTCTCTAATCAATATTTTTTCTGTCATCTTTTTCTTTATTATCATTCTAATAAATCATACCGACTATATTAGTCCTTTAGTCGAATTAATGTTAAAAAATTTTTTATCCTTCTGTTTTTTTACAGGCCAAACCGTATATTATAATATTAAGCATGCTATCTAAACGATTACTTATTTCAGAATATCTGTTTTCCAGAAAAAATGGTATTTCCAACCCCTTTAAAGCTGTTGCTAATCCATAAGCATACATTTTCGTTTCTTCCTCGTTAATATTAAATTCTTTTTTGTTAATGCCGTCTTGTAGTATTTGTTCTAATAACAATATTTCGTATTCATCATATTTTACCCTGTATTTTTGAATAAAACCGAAATGATTAAGATAATCTGATTTAATGGCTAAATACAGGTTTGAAAGCTCATTAATCATTTCCATTCTTTTAATAATGTATTTTTTTATCTTTAATTTACTATCGATATTTGCCGTAATTATTTTATTCAACTCTCTAAACATTGTATTGCCTTCTTTTTCTACTACTGCAGCAAATACTTCATCTTTGCTTTTAAAATAGTAATACAAAGTGCTTTTACCTTTTCCAGCAGCAACTGCAATCTCATCCATAGTGGATTTTTTAAAGCCAAACCTCTTAAAAATACCTTGTGCAACTTTAATAATTCTGTTTCTAATATCAATGTCTTCCATAATCATCTTGTTAAAATACTGTTCGACTAAATATGTATTTCAGTCTGCAAAGAAATTTATTATTTTTGTCATATACAAGAATTTTAAGAATTTTAACATATTGAATTTGTCGGAAACTTCCTTATTCAGTTAGATTCTTAAAAACCATGACATCTTATTACCTTAACCAATTGTTTTTTTGCGTTGGTTAGCTCTTTTTTATAGCTTGCTGCCAACAAAGGTTATTCAACCAATAAAACTGTTCTGTTTTACCTGACAATCATTTTTTTGGTTATCGAACTATTTCCTGCGGTTACCTTATAAAAATAAACTCCTGTATTTAATGCTGAGACATCAACTTTAAAACTTAAAACACCGGCGGAGTTAGCAACTTTTCTTTCGGTATAAACCTGCTGTCCAAGTAAGTTTACAACAGAAAGTTCAAGTGTACCTGACAGCATGGTATTAACATCAATAATTGTCTGGGCGATAGCCGGATTAGGCCGGTTTTGCGATACTTCAAAAGCAGGGCTGTGGTTATCGGTAATTCCAACGGCAGGAGGATAAATTTCTAAGTGTACTATATTATTGCTTACCGGTGCATGATTGCCGCCTGTTGGCTGAATACTGTTTCCTGGCAAGTTATCAGTTTGATAAAGCGTGTGAATGGTATCAGGTGTTGAGGTGTTGTTATGGTTAACCGGAAATGCCGAAGGATAAACACACTCACTAAAAAGGTGCAAAACATCACCGGTCCAGTCGGTAAAAAGCCCCCATGTGTTTTGTCCGTCAAGTTCGATGCCGTGCTCCCAAATATGGCGGTAGTTTTGATTCAGTTCAGCATTGGAAAAGCCTACGGCCAATCCCGAATAAACAACCGTAACAATGTTAACCCCGTTAATATCTCTTTTAACCGATATCTGTGGCATGGAAGTTAGCGAGGCAAAATAGGGGGCAACACCAATAATGGTATCGTTGTTATGAGGCTGCGTAAATGCGGCCAGCTCTCCTTTTATATAAAGAGGGTGGTTTTCCCAGTTATCGGGAATAATATCATTGGTTATAACAGCGGTGTCTAACGGGTCCATGTCCTCATTCCAATAGACAAGACCATCGGAATAGGGGTAATAGCTATATCCGTCAGCAGGATCATCATCAATGTGAATTTGTCGGCCAAAAACAACATGTACTTTTCCCTGATCATCCAGAGCAACCGCATTGTAGCCATCTCCTCCGCCTGTTCGGGGAAGCGTTCCTTCATTACCGGTAAAAAAGGGCATGGGGCTGTTATAGAAAATAATTTTCTCCCAGCTGTCGCCGTCATCATACGACTTCATGACGTAACCGTCTTTAATGCCATCAAAAGCCACAAAAGCGATGGTGTCGCCACGAGGAATGGCAAAGGCATAATCGTCACCGCCAATTCCGCTGGTTTCGTCAGATGACATGCCGGGCAGAATTTCGTTTTCCGGATCCCAGGTCTGACCACCGTCGGAAGAACGTGAATAAACCAATGCTTCATTTAATCCTTCATAGGTTTTGTTAAAACCTGCACAGGCGATGATGTGAATAACATCGTGGTTAGCTCCGGTGGTAATCATACGAGCCCAGGTTAAATCCATGTTATCGGGAGCCGGTCCTGCCAGTGTAAAATGTTGCCACTCACCGGTACCTTTGTGCTCGCGCCACGAAAACACAAGTCCCGTGTTGTTCAACGTGTGTGCTACCACAATTTCGCCATCGGCACCATAAGGGGCAATTGAAGGCCAGCCTGTTCTTACATCTTCGATGCGCGCAGTAGGGTCGGGACCCCAGCTGGTTCCGTCAAAGTAGTTGTAGCCTGTTCCTCTGCCTGCAAAGTTGGGAACACCGGTTTCCGCTCCTCTGGTCCAAACGGCTGCTGCCGTACCATCATCAAAAACCCAAATACGGTGCGATATACTTGAGTTCGATTGTAAATCGTACCAGGTGGTGCCAACAACCACATCAACCCCACGATTTGTTACATAAGGATTGGCTGGCAGGGCGGGCAGTGCATCGACTGATTGAACTCCGGCTTTCGCGATGGTGTTAAAAAGTGTTTGTTGCTTTAACTGAGCAAGTTGTGCGTTAGAAACAAAACCCGTTGCTAAAGCAAAAAAGAGAAGTAAATATTTTTTCATAGCGCTGATAAATTAAATTTTAAAAAGAGAATTGATTTATTGAACGGATAAAGGTACAAGAAAATCAATTAATGTATCTTTGAAATCAAAAAAGAAATTGATTATGCGATATCAACCCATCCATCCAAAGTTATTTGAATACAACAGGCAGAACCTGGCTAAGTTGATGAAACCTAAATCGGTAGCTGTTTTGCAACCGGCCGACCAGTATCCCCGTAACGGCGATCAGTACTTTACTTACCGGCAGCAGTCGGATCTGTTTTACCTCACAGGAATTGAGCAGGAGAAAACGGTATTACTGATGGCTCCCGGATTTAGTAACGAGAAGTTTCAGGAAGCCCTCTTTATTTTAAAACCCGATAAAAAACTGGAGACCTGGGAAGGCCACAAACTCACCCGGGAAGAAGCCCGCGAAATTTCGGGTATTGATAATGTTTTTTGGCTCGACGATTTTGAAACTACCCTGCGGGAGGTATTACTCGATAGTGAAAATTTCTATTTAAACAGCAATGAATCTGTCAAATTCGTGACCGATGTTCCCGAGCGAAATCACAGGGTTGCTGTTGAATTAAGAGAGAAATTTCCATTGCACAACTACCAACGGCTGGCACCACTAATGAAGCAGCTGCGTCAAATTAAATCGGAACCCGAAATCGACCTGATACGTCAGGCTTGTAAAATTACCAACAAGGCTTTCGACAGGGTGATGAAAACCATCAAACCCGGTATGAAGGAGTACGAAGTGGAAGCCGAAATTATTGGCGAATTTATTAGAAATGGTGCCAACGGCCACGGGTATGCTCCCATTATTGCATCCGGCAGAAATGCCTGCATGCTTCACTACGTTGACAATGACAAAACCTGCGAAGAGGGTGATTTGGTGCTGATGGACTTTGGCGCCGAATATGCCAACTACACGGCTGACATGTCGAGAACCATTCCGGTAAACGGCAAATTTACCCCCCGCCAAAAAGCCTGTTACGATGCCGTGTTGGATGTTTTTAAACAAGCCCGCGAGATGATGGTTCCCGGAAATACCATCGATAAAGTAAACAAGGCGGTGGAAAAAATGATGGAGAAAAAGATGATAACGTTGGGGCTGTTTACTGCCGAAGAGGTAGAAAAACAGGACAAGAAAAATCCACTCTATTTTAACTATTACATGCATGGCGTGTCGCACCCTTTAGGCCTTGATGTACACGATGTGGGTTCTAAATACGAGCCTTTTAAAGCCGGCATGGTAGTAACCTGCGAACCGGGATTATACATCGAAGAGGAGAACCTCGGCATCCGTATCGAAAACGATATTTTAATAACCAACGACGGTCCGGTTGATTTAATGATTGATATCCCAATCGAAACCGACGAGATAGAAGCTGCCATGCGCCATGCCTGAGACTTTCGAATATCGAAATAAAACTCAAAAGTACTACAGCCTCGGTGAACTTACCGGGAGCATACGCAAGGTTATTGCCAAAGCCTATACTTCGGCTTACTGGGTTAAAACCGAAATTGCCAAACTTAATTTCTATCCATACAGTGGCCATTGCTATCCCGATTTGGTAGAGAAACAGAACAACAAAGTGGTGGCGCAAATACGCTCAACCATTTGGTCGGGAACTTTCGATGCCATTACGAAAAAGTTCAGACAAGCTACCGGCGAAAACCTCTCGGAGGGCATGACCGTTCTGTTTTTGGTTCGGGTTGTTTACCACGAACAACACGGCCTTTCGTTGAACATACTGGATGTTGAGCCCTCGTTTACCCTGGGAGAGATGGCTCGCGAAAAACAGCAAGCCATCCAACGGCTTAAAAAGGAGGGATTATTCGATTTAAACAAACAGCTCGCTTTTCCACTACTGCCAAAAAACATTGCTGTTATTTCGGTGGAAACCTCCAAAGGCTACCACGATTTTTTAAACATCCTGCAAAACAACCGTTACGGCTACCATTTTGAACAAACCCTGTTTCCGGCCTTATTGCAGGGTGAGGGTGCCGTAAAGTCAATAGTACAGCAACTAAAAGCCATTGCTCATTATACCGGCCGGTTTGATGTGGTAGTTATTATCCGTGGTGGCGGTGGCGATGTGGGGTTGAGTGCCTATAACAACTACACCCTGGCCAAAGAGGTAGCTGGTTTCCCGTTACCGGTGATAACAGGAATCGGACATGCCACCAACGAAACAGTAACCGAGATGATAACTTTTGCCAATAAAATCACTCCCACGGATGTGGCCTATTTTCTTATTGAGAAGTTCGAGCATTTTCATGCGCTGGTGTACAATTTAGAAGAGAAACTGAAAAAGGGAAGCTCCCGTTTTTTGGCAAAACAAACAGAAGCTCTAAACAGTTTTACCGGTGTTTTTAACCAACAGGTCAGGTTTTTGGTTGAGCAAAACAAGGGAAGGCTGCAACTTTATCAATCGGTTATTGCCAGTCTTTCGCGACGATTTCTTGCCACTGAAAAAAACAACCTGTTGGAGTTGATTACCCATCTGCAATACAAACCTGTAGGAGTAATTTTACACGAAAAAGAAAAAATCTCCCGTCTGAATGAGATGCTGCTACTGCTATCGAAACAGAATCTGAAAAACCAGGCCATGATGCTGCAACATCTTGAATCCAGACTAAAGCTGTTAAAACCCGAAAACGTTTTGAAGCGGGGATATAGCATCACACGTCTTAATAAAAAAGCCTTAAAACATGCCGGAGAAGCCAAACCCGGTGACACGATAATTACCGTTTTAAGCGGAGGAAAAATTGAAAGCACCATCACAAAAATCAATAAAAATGAGTAAAAATCAAACCTATCGGCAAGCCATCGATGAGCTGGAAGCCATTGTTAACGAAATTGAAAACGAAGAGATTTCGGTGGACGAGCTCTCTGAAAAAGTAAAAAGGGCTTCGCAGCTAATTGTGCTTTGTAAAACCAAACTCACCAAAACCGAGGAAGAGGTGTCGAAAGTGTTGGAAGAGATGAAAAAGGTGGAAAATGAAAAGGAATAAAAGGAGGATTAATTAAAAAGATATTTGTTTTCTGATTTGCAATGTGTTCCATAATTATTTAGTTGACCAACTTTAAACAAGCTGTTTATGTAAAAAAAGAATAGTAATAATCATTATTGAAAATTCGCGAATTCGCGGCTAATTAAATGAGCGGAGCAAAAACAAACACCTGTAATTGGAAACAGTATTAATAGGCGAAAGTTAAATTAATAATATCTTTACTGAAAATTTTAACAACAATGAATCAACTATATCCATTAAAATTTACGCCCGTGTTTAAGGATAAAATATGGGGAGGACAAAAAATAAAAACCTCGTTGGGTATCGATTATGGAAACCTGCCCAACTGTGGCGAAGCCTGGATGGTTTCAGGGGTAGAAGGAAACCCCACCCTGGTCTCCAACGGCTTTTTAGCCGGCAACGAACTCAACGAGCTGGTAGAGATTTACATGGGCGACCTGGTAGGCGATAAGGTTTATGACGAATACGGTATTGAATTTCCGTTGCTGATAAAATTTATTGATGCCAACGACTGGCTCTCCATCCAGGTGCACCCCGACGATGAGTTGGCTGCCAAACGTAAAATCGGTCGCGGGAAAACCGAAATGTGGTACATCCTCGAAGCGGATGAAGAGGCTCAGCTTATTGCCGGATTCAATCAAAAAATGAATAAAGAGAAATACCTGAACCATCTCGAAGACAAAACCCTCAAAGAGATTTTAAACTTTGAACCGGTGAAAAAAGGCGACGTGTTTTACATCCCTTCCGGAAGAGTGCATGCTTTGGGTCCAGGTATTCTGCTTACCGAAATTCAACAAACTTCCGATACTACGTACCGCATTTACGACTGGGATAGAATTGATGCTGCCGGCCTGCAGCGTGAACTTCACACCGAAGAAGCACTGGATGCCATTGATTTTGAATTTCATAAAAAGTATCGCACCGACTACACCCCGGTAATTAATAAAACGGTTCCGGTAGTTAAAAGCCCATACTTTGTTACAGGATTAATAACGCTCAAAAACCCCCTTAAAAAAGATTACGAAGAGCTCGACTCCTTTGTTATTTACATCTTACTGGAAGGTTCGCTAACGGTAAAATGGGAACATGGTGAAATACAAATGAAAAAAGGAGAAACCGTTGTTATTCCTAATGCACTTGATACACTGGAGTTAATACCGACCGGATTGGTTAAATTATTGGAAGTTTACATTCCTTAACTCAATTTAATTCGCCATTTTGTTTAGTGCAACTTTACCATTAACGCTGTTGTCAAGAGAGGCATATTTGGATATACGAGTATATCCGGTTAAATTATCTTTATCAAAAATCTGTTTATGAAAAGAATTGTAGTTATTATATTTGTTGTCTTGCTGGGATTGAGTGCCACGGCACAATCTAAAACCGGCAACAAACTACCATCAGTCAATGTTAAAACACTGGACGGGAAAACATTTAATACTTCCGAGATTTCCAACGACGGAAAACCTATTTTAATTGCCTTTTGGGCTTTGTGGTGTAAACCCTGTAAAAAGGAGCTTGATGCTTACAACGAACTTTACGAGGACTGGCAGGACGAAACCGGCGTAAAAATTATTGCCGTTTCTATTGATGATGCCCGTTCAACGGCAAAAGTTAAACCTTTTGTTATGGGTAAAGACTGGCAGTTTGATGTTTTGCTCGACCCCAACCAGGAGTTTAAACGTGCCATGAGTGTTAACATGGTTCCTCATACTTTTTTATTGGATGGCAACGGAGAAATTGTTTATCAGCACACCTCTTATTACGAAGGGCTGGAAGACGAACTTTTTGAACTGGTAAAAAAGGTAGCCAAGGGCGAAGATATCTCCAATCATTAACCGTACAACCCCTTTGACATGAAAAAAATCCTGTTTCTTTTCCTGTTGCTCTCATCAACCATGCTATTGCAGGCTCAGGTTAACGATTTGTTAAAAAAGTCGGAAGTTCACGGCAGCTTCGAGTACGATGGCATGTATTACCATCCTGATATCCCCATGGGCATTACCGATTCGCTGATTGCCGGACGCCATTTTGCCTTCAACGGTTTTGCCGAGGTTATTTACACGTTAGGAGACTTTTCAGCAGGCGTTCGCTACGAAAGCTATCTGCCTCCCATTGCCGGATTCGACAACAGGCTTGAAGGAAGCGGCATACCTTACATGTGGGCCTCCTACAACACTAAAAAGTTCAGCTTTACCATTGGTAATTTTTACGACCAGTTTGGAAACGGCCTTTTATTTAGAACCTATCAGGAGTGGACATTGGGATACGACAACTCCATGAACGGAGCCAGAATAACCTACGAACCGGTAAAAGGAATTATCCTGAAAGGAGTTTATGGTACACAACGATTCTTTTGGAATAAATACACCAAAAACAGCCGCGGGATTGTTAAAGGTATTGATGCAGAATTTTCTGTTAACGATTTGATTAAGTCGATGGAGGAATCTAAATTTCGAGTTACTTTGGGGGGTAGTTTTGTTAGTAAATACCAGGTTGACAACGATCCTATTTACAAGCTTCCACGCGATGTAGGTGGAGGCGCTGCCCGTATTAATATCGGTTTGGGCAAGTTTAACTTCAGTTCGGAGTACGCGCACAAAATCAACGACCCATCCGCCATTAACAACTTCATTTACAAACCGGGCGATGCCTTTATTTTTAACGCATCATACTCCACCCGCGGATTGGGTATTTTGGCCGTATTCAAGCGTATCGATAACTTTTCCTTTAAATCCGACAGAGCCGAAACGGCCAACGCGCTCGACATTAGCTACCTGCCCCCCATCACCGAAGCGCACACCTATATGCTGGCCTCCATGTACCCTTACGCAACACAACCTAACGGCGAAATGGGATTCCAACTCCAAATTAATTACAAGGTGCCCCGAAAAAGTAAACTGGGTGGAAAATACGGTATGGACATCTCGGTTAACTTTTCGCAAATTAACGATATTGTTCGTCAGCCTGCCGGCGATACTACCGCTATTAATGTTCCCGGAACACTTGGTTACACCTCTGACTTTTTTGCG
>QMPP01000061.1 GCA_003650425.1 Bacteroidota bacterium
TTTCTACAGCTCAAAAACTTTTTGAAACGCTAATAATTTCGATATTTGCAACGCCTTCAAGATTGACAGTAAATGCAGCAACCTACAGCAGTTAAAATATTGATGCTTTTTAGAGCGGACTCAAAAATATTTGCTTATTACGGACTATATTTATATTTTTGCACGTATAAACATAGAATCATGGATACAAAATTAACTTTGAAACTAGACAAATTTGTGATTGAAAAAGCGAAAGAATATGCTTCTTTAAATAAAAGGAGTTTATCACGAATTATTGAATCTTACTTAAGATCGTTAGTTAATCGTAATAAAAATGACGACGAATCAGATATAGAGATTTCCCCCTTTGTAAAAAGCATGTCAACTGGTGTTAAAATTCCTTCAGACCTTGACTACAAATCTGAGTTTTTAGATCATTTAATGGGTAAACACAAATAGACATGAAGTTATTTTTAGATACGAATGTAATGTTGGATTTTTTGGGTGAGCGTGAGCCTTTTTATTTATCCTCAGCAAAGATTGCTACACTGGCAGACAAAAGAAAGTTAACAATCAATGTTTCTGCATTGTCATTTGCCACCGTTAGTTATTTCCTGACAAAATATGAAGGAGTTAATAAAGCAAAAGAGAAACTAAGAAAATTCAAGGTAATTTCAGAGATATGTGAACTCGACGAACTAATAATTGAAAAGGGATTGAACTCAGACTTCTCAGACTTTGAAGATTCATTACAGTACTTTAGTGCGCTAAGAGCAGAATGTGACATTATCATAACAAGGAATGGCAAAGATTTTAAAAAATCTCAAATACCTGTAATGACTCCTGATGAATTTTTACTCAGTCTGAAATTATAAATACTTTTCCAGTTAACAGCCTCGGTTCCATCACTTCGTTTCTGCGAAATATCTCCGGTATAAACTAAAAAGCCTTTTTCATTACCCGTCAATTTCATCCAATAACGAATATTTTTAAAAAAATAATCCTGCACTGTTTTGCCAAATTTTATTTCAACAGGAACTGCTTTATTCTCATCTTCAATAATTAAATCAATCTCCCTTCCTGTTTTATCACGCCAATAATAAAAACCAGCACTACTCACCACATGAGATTTGTATTTAATCAACTCCGAAACAACAAAAGTTTCAAAAATGGCTCCCTTTAACGGATGACTATTTAAAACCTGTTTTGATGAAATACCCAATAACGAACAAACAATACCGGTATCGTAAAAGTAAAGTTTAGGACGCTTAGCGATTGTTTTGTTATAATTCTTGTAATAAGGTTTTAGCAAATGCACAATGAAACTCTGTTCCAATACTGCAATCCACGACTGTACGGTTTTAATATCAATACCTATCTCAACTGACAGCGCATGATAGTTCAACTCCTGTCCGGTATATCCGGCTAACAGCCGAATAAATCGTTCGAAGTGAACCAGGTTGTTGATATTTATTATCTTTCACTCATTAATTAAATGTTATGCGAAACAGCTTTACCCTCTCCAAATCTGCCTTTATCCGGGGCATGCAATGTCACAAATCACTTTATCTGAAAAAGCATTATCCTGAGCTGGAGGATACGGTTTCCGAGTCGCGGCAAATGATCTTCAACAAAGGAACCAATATTGGACTATTAGCACAAAAGCTTTTCCCGGGAGGGGTCGATCTGGGTGTTTACATTCCAAACAATTTTGCAAAAGCCTTTTCTGAAACCGAGCGACTGATTAACGAAGGACAAAAGGTTATTTACGAGGCAGGGTTTAAATACAACAACCTGATGTGCTACATGGACATCCTTGTAAAAGAAGATGGCAAGTATTACGCTTATGAGGTGAAAGGTTCCACAGTGGTAAAGGATGTTAATTTATGGGACACTACTTTTCAGTACCATGTTATCACTTCATCCGGTATTCAGCTGGAAGATATCTCGGTTGTCTATTTAAACAATAAGTATGTAAGGCAAGGTGAGCTTGATTTGCAGCAACTGTTCAACATTGAATCAGTAAAAGAGAGGGTACTGAAAAGATTACCTGATGTAAAAGCCAACCTTGATGCCATGCAGGAGATGCTTTCAAAACCCGACATTCCTGATATTGATATTGGCTCCCATTGCAGTAATCCTTATGGTTGCAGCTTTGCCGGGCATTGCTGGAAGAATGTTCCCGGTTACAGTGTTTTTAATATTTCTAATCTCAATGCAAACAAAAAGTTTGACCTCTATCAAAAAGAAATTCTTGAAATAACGGATGTACCCGACAATTATCCGTTAAGTCCCAATCAACGCCTACAGATTGATTCCGAAAAAACGGGAAAACTACAAATCAACAAATCAGAGATTAAAAAGTTCGTTAGCGCCCTCAACTACCCTTTATATATTCTCGACTTTGAATCGTTCCAGTCAGCCATCCCATTGTTTGATCAGTCAAAACCCTATCAGCAAACCGTGTTTCAATACTCTTTGCATATTTTGGATAAACCAGATGGTACTTTACAACATAAAGAGTTTCTGGCTGAACCCACAGGCGATCCGCGCCTTCCGTTTATTGAGCAATTAATAAAAGATATTGGAACAACCGGCGACATTATTGTTTACAATAAAAGTTTTGAAAAAGGACAACTGAAACTCATCGCTAAAGCCTTTCCGCAATACACCAATCAAGTCCGGGAAATAAACAAAAGGGTAGTTGACTTAATGACCCCGTTTCAAAAAAAGCACTACTACACCGCCGCAATGAATGGCTCCTACTCCATCAAAAAGGTATTACCGGCACTAGTTCCTCAATTTTCGTACGATAATATGGATATCAACAACGGCATGGCCGCCAGCATGTCGTATGAAAACCTTTATTACGAAATCGATCAAACCATTATTGATAAAACCAAACAAGACCTGCTGGAATATTGTGGTTTGGATACGCTGGCCATGGTGGAAATTTTGAAAGTGTTGAAGAGGGTTTAAAAGAACACCATCAAGCTAGATAAAAAGATAACAGAAATCAATACCTTTGAATTGAAATACACTTTAACAAATCTATCTTAAAATGTGGTTTGAAGAGCTTACAGGTTTTAAAGAAAAGACTCCTGAACAAGTCAGAGAAAATATTGAAATTAAAGGTAACAGATTAATTTCTAAAATTAATAACAAGGAGCACATCTGTGGTAAATTAGAAATACCCTCTTTGGAAGAGTTAAGGGGTGTTAAGGAGTGGTCAGATTTAAAAAATACCATTCCAAAATTAAAGTCTCTGAAGAGATTGGTAATGTTCAAAAATTCCATCAACAGGAAAGCAATCATGGAGCATTCTTTCAGGTTGCTTCCCAGTTTAACCTGCTTGAAATGGACAACCCCTATAGAACGCCTGAGGCCGGAGTAAGTATTTATGAGTATGATGCCACGCAAGAGCCGGCCTGTGCTGTTGCTTGCGGTGCAGAAACCATTTACAGAAACTATTTTATCGATTTAAAAACTCAAATCGGGCAAACATCAGATAAGCAGGTTGACTGTTTGGCGGATATCGGGAAAGAGCTTGGTAATGAAAATGAAGATTTGTGGACGATGTCGAACGGTTATGCGCTGGCAACTAAAGAAGGTTTAGTAAATATTTCCCGCCAATTGGCAAAATTGTCCCCTGATGAATATGAATGGTGAATCATACAGGTTAAAAGAAACCAGAGAAATGAACCAAAAATAAAAAGGGGGTACGAATTTTCGCTCTTTTTATTAACATTTCAATTTTCAATGGGAAAACGAAAATTCGCAAAACCGCTCTACATCTTGCTTGTATCGGGCGTTGCAGAAAAAAATTGACAGAAAATTAAGACCCTCCCGTACGGACTACAAAAACCGCTTAATATTAAGCGGTTTTTTTGTTGTTTTTATCGGTATAAAGAAATCGTTTTATCTTTTTAGTAGCAGTTTTAACAAACTCTTCTTCCTGAAGTTTTACTTCGGCGATACGCGAAAAACGGTTCACTTTCGAGTTGACATAAGTGTGCAGGTCATTTTTCATCTCCACAAACTTGCCCTCTACAAATTCAGAAAAATCAGCTACTTTCTCTTTCATCTCTCGGTATTTTAACTCTACACCCTCCTTGTCGAAATGCACTAATGCCACCAGCTTACCCTTCATTTCCACCACTAGTGAATCCAAAACATGTGGAAAATTATTGATGACAGATTCTATGTCTTCGGGAAAGATATTCTCACCACCGGAACCCACAATTACATTTTTAATGCGGCCTCTGATAAACAAAAAACCATCTTCATCAATAAAGCCGAGATCACCGGTTTTAAACCAGCCATCTTTTGTTAAAATAGCTTTTGTAAGCTTGGGTTCTTTGTAATAGCCTTTCATCACGCTAGGCCCTTTAGCCCATATTTCGCCTTCACCAGTTTCAGGATTAGGGTCGTTAATTTTAAGGGTAACACCTTCCAATGCCGGACCAGTTGATTGTAATTTGGTCTGTTTTGGATTAACACCTGCCAGCAAGGGGGATGTTTCGGTAAGGCCGTAACCTATGGCATAAGGAAACTTAGCTTCCAGCAAAAAGGCTTCCACCTCTTTGTCGAGCTTTGCACCTCCAATGCCAAAAAACTTAAGATGGCCCCCAAACATGGCTTTTAGTTTTCTCCCGGCCATTCGATTGAGCATCTTCCGGAAAAATGGCTTTTGATACAATGATTTTGTAATTTTTTTATTGTTAAAAGCCGATAAAATCTTACCTCTGTAAATCTTTTCAATGATAAGTGGAACCGACAACATCAGCGTAGGCTTTACCAATTCCAATGCAGGAAGCAAAACTGCCGGTGTGGGCACCTTACGTAAATAATATATGCTGGAACCCGATATAAACGGCAACACAAACCCGATGGTATTTTCGTAAGTATGCGATAAAGGCAGAATCGATAAAAACCTGTCGTCCGGTGTAATATCCTGAATACTTCTACTAGCTACTGCATTGGAACAGATGTTTCTATGCGTAAGCATCACCCCTTTAGATTTTCCGGTTGTTCCGGAGGTATAGATAATGGCTGCCAACATATCTTCGGTAACGAAGTAATTATTTGTAGGTTTTGCACCAAGTTTAAATACTAATTCTTTTCCTTTACATACAGAGAAATCCTCAATATGAATACGTGTTTTAAGGGAGCCTATTTTTAATTTCTCCACTTTTGTGATTAGTGCTCTTGACACAAACATTGCCTTTGCCTCCGAATGTTCTAAAACATTTTTTATCTCCTGTTCACTAAAATCCGGCAACAGAGGAACTACCACTGCTCCCATATAGGTGATGGCAAAATAGGCAACTCCCCAGTTTGGCATGTTAGCACTTAAGATGGCTACTTTATCGTTGGTTTTTATTCCCATCTTTTCGAGCATGGCCGTAACAGCCAATACCCGTTCATAAAAATCGTGATAAGTGATGGGAGTGTCGGCAACAAATGCCATGGCAGGCCTTTGAGAATACCGATTTGCCGATCTTTTCAGCAAAGCGGGGAACGTTAGCGTTGGAAATGAATCGTTCATAAAAAGTATAAATTTTTATTTTGTAATGGTTTTTGACTCCAATAAAATACGCTGCACAACAGCAATAAATTATAAAAAAAGAATCAACTTTGAAGCAACAAAAGTAATGTAAATAATTAACTTTCAGAATCCGTCTTCGTTTCGAGCAACTCCTTTAGCGCATTAATCTGTTGCTTGGTGCCTAAAACGAACAATTTAATATTATCCATCAATAGGCGTTCGGGGCTGGGATTAATAATGAAATCACCCGTTGCCTTACCGATACCAATGATATTTACCCCTGTCATTTTGCGAAGCTGCACCTCCTTTAAAGGTTTTCCCCTGAGCCATTGCGGAATAGTTTCAACAACAATTTCCTGTAGCACCACCGATGCATCATCATGGATATTAAGATGTTCCAAAAACTCAATAACTTCGGGCTGGGTTACCATGGATGCCATGTGGGCTCCACCCACCCTTTCAGGCATTACAATGCTGTCCACTCCGGCAATACGAAGCTTTTTCTCGGAACTCTCGTCCGAGGCACGGCTGATAATGTTCAAATAAGCATTCAGCGACCGGGCCGTCAGCACCACGTAAAGATTATCGGCATCGTTTGGCAAAGAAGTAATAAGAGCCTTGGCAGTTTTGATATCGGCTTTCAGCAAGATTTCGTCTGCCGTAGCATCGCCTTCCATAAAACGAACTTGTTGTCCAATGTTATTAATAACAATCTCATGATCCTTATCAATAACCACCACCGATTCGCCAAACGACTGTAGCTCGCTTACTACCTGCTTCCCGTTACGGCCATAACCACAAACTATTACATGATTTTCCATTCTCTTTAATTTTGATCTCCTGTTATATCCTTTAAAAATAAAATTTATTTGGCTCTGTAATAAACTTTGGGTGAATTGCGATAAAAAATAGGCGAGTATCCCAATACTGGAAATAATTAACACAATTGTAAAAACCTTACCTGCGTCAGAAAGGGGCTGAACCTCCCTAAATCCCACCGTGGAAGTGGTAATAATGGTCATATAAATGGCATCCACCAAACTGTAGTTCTCCAAAATCGAGTAACCCACAATGCCTGCTATGATGACCATTATCAGGTAAACCCCTGCCATGATAAAGTTATACCGGTGTCTGTTGTCAACCTCCATAATCTATTTTCTTCATTTCTTAGTTCTTTACAAATATATGTCAATTACACATACACTCATCATAACGCTATTTTTCAAAACATTCAAACGTAATTTAGAATAAAACAACTTGTTTTTTGAACAATAGTTCAATAAATTTGCCGACCAATTTACAACAACCATGTCACCACGTCCGAAAAGACAGCGCAGATTAAACGAGCCTCCTGCAGTAACAGGTTTTATACCTGATGATGGTGACTTCGACAGCAAGGATATTATTATACTGCTTTACGAAGAGTATGAAGCTATTAAACTTGCCGACTACCAAGCGTTATCGCAATTAGAAGCTTCAAAAATCATGGAGGTTTCGCGGCCAACTTTTACACGCATTCACGATTCGGCTAGAAAAAAGATTGCAAAAGCTTTTATGGAGCATAAGCACTTAAGAATAGGAGGTGGAGATGTGGTGTTTAACGAAAAGTGGTATTTGTGCAACGACTGTGAATCAGTATTCAAAATAGATTCTTCAGAGACTACTGATAATGTTATCTGTCCTGTTTGTCATTCAAAAGAAATAGTAGAAATACAAAATGCCGACACCAACTTCAGAAAATACAGAGGCATGCACGGCAGAACAAGATACCGTGATGGCATCGGGCAACAGCCGGATAATTGTATTTGTCCAAAATGCAACTATTCAATCCCACATGTAGCGGGAGTACCCTGCAACAGCCAGCTTTGTCCCACGTGTAACATAAGAATGGTACGTGAAAATTCCTATCATCATAAAAATATTATTAATAAAAGAAAACCATAAAATAAAAGAAATGAAAAAAAAATTAGCAGTTCCGACTGATAACGGAGTTTTAGCACAACACTTCGGGCACAGTCCTGAGTTTGTTTTCTTCGATATAGAAGACAATAAAATTATTAAAGAGCATCATGTTCCTCCCCCACCGCACACCGAAGGTTCTATCCCCACGTGGCTGGCCAACGAGGGAGCTACCGATATTTTAACAGGCGGCATTGGCCCAAAAGCCATTGAAATCCTGTATGCAAACAACATCAATGTTTACGTAGGTGTTGAAATTGATGAGCCGGTAAATCTGGCCATGGATTTTGTTAACGGAAATTTAAAATTCGGACAAAATTATTGCCATCATTAATAATGGTTTAATGGTTCAATGGTATAATGGTATAATGACGTAATGTAATAGTGCTGTAATGGTGTAATACTATTATGGAAAGAAAAACAAATAAAAAAAACAATTGAAGAAATAGATAATTAATAAAATTCAAAACATTAAAACAGAATAAAATGAACACAAAAGACAAAGGATTTAACTCCAAACTGATACATGCCGGTGCTTACGAAGATGCCAATGGCAGTGCTGTAAACCCTATTTATCAAACCTCAACCTTTAAATTCAGAAATGCTGACCATGGTGCCAGATGTTTCTCGGGTGAAGAAAAGGGATACATTTATACCCGATTGGGAAATCCAACCATCGAAGAGCTTGAAAACGCCGTGGCAGAACTTGAAAACGGCGTTGGAGCATTGGCTGTTTCTTCAGGAATGGCAGCGGTTAA
Organism: Bacteroidota bacterium; assembly: GCA_003650425.1. Classification (GTDB taxonomy): domain Bacteria; phylum Bacteroidota; class Bacteroidia; order Bacteroidales; family F082; genus B16-G9. The sequence continues at coordinate 8,245 of QMPP01000061.1, forward strand.
CACCGTTTACCTTACGCTGCTGGGACAAGGCGACCACATGATCAGCCACAGTTCAGTATACGGTCCTTCGCGCGGTATTATGGAAAAACAATATCCAAAATATGGTATTGAGTCAACCTATGTTGACTGTACCGATTTGACCAACATCGAAAAGGCTATCAAGCCTAACACCAAGCTGCTTTACCTTGAAACACCTGCCAACCCAACCATGGCTATTACCGATATTCAAGCAGCTTCGGAACTGGCTCACAAACACAATATTTTGGTTTGTGTCGACAACACATTCAGCAGTCCTTACCTTCAAAAGCCACTTAATTTGGGTGCCGATATTGTTTTGCACTCAATGACCAAATTTATTAACGGTCATGCCGACATCGTGGGAGGTATTGTTATTGCCAAAACCACCGAAATGTTCAAGGAGCTTCAATATGTTATGACCAACATGGGTTTTAACATGGATCCTCATCAGGCATGGCTTACCCGCAGGGGGCTTAAAACCCTTGCCATCCGTATCGATCGTGCCCAACAAAATGCTATGAAGGTGGCCGAATACCTGGAAAAACACCCTAAAGTTGAATGGATTCTTTATCCCGGATTAAAATCACACCCACAATATGAACTGGCCAAAAAGCAGATGAATGGCTCCGGATCCATGATTTCGTTTGGCATAAAAGGCGGTCTGAAAGCGGGCAAAACCGTGATGGACAACATGCATCTTGCCCTGCTTGCTGTTTCGCTGGGAGGAATAGAAACCCTTATTCAGCACCCGGCTTCCATGACCCACTCCAAGTTATCGAAAGAAGCGCGCGAAACTGCCGGTATTTCCGATGGGCTTGTTCGTCTGTCAATTGGCATTGAAGATGTGGACGACATCATAGCCGATCTTGATCACGCCCTGTCATTGGTTAAGTAAAAAGTCACTTTTTTTTATTAATAGCCTGTTTCTGTTTGGAGACAGGCTTTTTTATTTTTAAAATCCGAAACGAATAAAATGACAATAATCAAACCTGTCCCGACAATTGTCCAATGGAAATCCATATCCAAAACAAAAAAATAACCAAAACCGTATCCAAATTGAGATTTTAATTTTAATGACTTGATTTAACTTACAATATTACTTGTCATTAAAAAATATTGCTATTTTTGCGTCCCTTAATCGAACCCTATAACCAAAATGCCTTTGGCACAATGGATTGTTAAATAAAATACGTCATGGAAAATAAAGATCAACTTAATCAAAATTCTGAATCGATAGACCAGAATGAGAAGTCTGAAGCTGCCAACAACGCAGTGGAATCAAATGCAAATCAACCTATGTTAAACGAACAGGAAAAGAATCATCTTGTCGAATTAATGACCGGAAAAACGTTTACTGAAACGAAAATGACAAAAGTCGATGAGCCGAAAGAGGTTAAACCTGTTAGTGAAAAAAAAGCTGCCGTTGCTAAAGTAAAAACGGAACCTGAAGCAGCCACATCAAAAAAACCTCAAGAAAAAGAAGCCCCAAACGCCATCATTAGTGAGCACGATAAACATCGCATAATCCGCTTGATGAGCAGCAACTTCAACCCGCAAGTTCAAGAAGGTAGTTATGATGATGCTTCGATAAATGAAGATAAAGAACATCTTGGCGATTTGGCTGAACAGGAATATGATTATGATAAAATGAACAAACAAGAGCTCGTGGAGCTTTTAGAGGAGATTGTTCAGGAGCAAGATATTCGACTGATAAAAAATCAGGTGGGCAACATCAAAGGTGCTTTCCTGCATTTGAATAAAGAAGAGAAACAAAAGCTGAAAGAAGTATTTCTTGCCGAGGGTGGTAAAGAAGAAGATTTTAAGGCTACCGAAGACCCTCTGGAACAAAGGTTCAATGCAGCCTTCAATATTTTTAAACACAATAAACACAAATATACCGAGCTGCTTGAAAAGCAGAAACAGGTAAACCTGGAAGAAAAGGTTAAAGTATTGGAGGAGATGAAAACCATTATCAACTCCAGCGAACCGTTGAAAAAAACCTATGATGAATTCAGAAAACTGCAAGAGCGATGGAAAGAGATAGGGATGGTTCCTGCTACTGAACTCTCCAACTTATGGCAAAACTATCATTTTTATGTTGATCGCTTTTTTGATAAAGTACGCATCAACAAAGAGCTGCGCGACCTGGATATGAAAAAGAACATGGAAAGTAAAATTTCTCTTTGCGAAAAAACCGAGGAGTTAATTTTAGAGAATTCAGTGCTCAAATCATTCAAACTGCTCCAAAAGTATCATGATGAGTGGCGCAGCATCGGCTCGGTTCCCATGGACAAGAAAGATGATTTATGGGAACGCTTTAAAACTGCTACCGATAAAATTAACGGGCGAAGAAAAGAACACTACAAGGCCATTCAGGATCAGCAAGAGTTAAACTACGAAAAGAAGTTGGTTTTCTGCGAAAAAGCGGAAGAGTTGGTTGCCGAATTACCAGAAAGCATTAAATCGTGGCAAAAGAAAACAGCAGATATTACCAATCTGCTTAACGAGTGGAAAAAAACAGGCCGTGCTCCGCGCCAGATAAACGATGAAGTTTGGGTCAGGTTCAAAGGTTCGCTCGACACCTTTTTTAACGCCAAGCGCGATTTCTTTGCACAGCTGAAAGAGCAACAAATGAACAACTACAACCTGAAGTTGGCGTTGTGCGTAGAAGCCGAAAAAATTAAGGATAGTAATGAGTGGAAGAAAACCACCAACGAGCTGATTCACCTTCAAAAAGAGTGGAAAAAAATTGGCCCCGTGCCCAAGCGCCATTCTGACAAAATCTGGAAACGGTTCCGCTCTGCTTGTGATGAGTTCTTCAATAGAAAATCGGACTACTTTAAAGATATCCACAAGGTTGAGGCTGAAAACTTTAAGAAAAAAACAGAACTGATTGAAGAGATAAAAAATTACAAATCTCAAAACGACAGGGCTAACGATATGGAAGCGTTGAAATCGTTCCAACGCCGATGGGTTGAAATTGGTCATGTTCCTTTCAAAGAGAAAGAGCGACTTCAATCGGAATATCGCGAGCATATCGACAAGCTGTTTGATACTTTATCAGTAAACCGCATGGAGCTGACCGAACAAAACTACCAAAAGCACATTGAAGAGATGATGGACAGCTCAGACGATAACCGCCGGCTTAGCCGCGAAAGGAACTATCTTGCCAACAAAATGCGTACGCTTAAAGATGAAATCTCTGTTTGGGATAACAACATCGGCTTCTTTTCCAGCTCTAACAAATCGAACAAGCTAAAAGAGGATTTTGAGAAAAAGATCGAAAAAGCCAAACACGAGCTGGAAGTGATTATGGGCAAAATAAAAGCCATCGACAAAGTAATACAGTAAGTAACTTTTACCATACAAAACTTGAAAAAACCACGAGCATAATTTGTTCGTGGTTTTTTTTAGCCTGCCATGATAGTAAAAATGTTTTTATCATCAGGTTTTACCTTCCATTAAACTAATCTGCATCCTCGCAACGGGCAGTACTGCTATACTGAAAAAGCTTAATCACCTCTTTCGCCTCTTTTACATCGTGTACCCGAAGGAGGTTGGCCCCCTGTTGCAAAGCCATCAAATGTAATACAGAGGTTCCGTTTAAAGCCTCTTCAGGTTTAGTATCAAGCACCTTGTTAATCATCGATTTTCGGGAAATACCGGCCAAAAGGGGAAGATTATGAACCCTTAACTGCTCCATATTATTTAAAAGCATGAAGTTACATCCCAGGCTTTTCCCAAAGCCAAACCCCGGATCAAGAATCACATCAGCAACACCCAGTTCAAGCAACATGGCCACTCGCTCCTTAAAAAATGAATGTACTTTTTCAACAACCCGATTTACGATCGGACTTTGTTGCATGGTTTCAGGTGCTCCCTGAATATGCATCAATACATAAGGAATCTTTAACCGGGCGATGGTCTCAAACATGGCATCATCTAAAGTACCTCCCGAAATGTCGTTAATCATATCTGCTCCTTCCAACACGCAAGCTGTTGCCACTGAAGAGCGAAACGTATCAATCGAAACCGGAAGATGCGGAAACTCCTTTTTAATAAGGTGCAGCGGTTCCAATATCCGTATTAACTCCTCCTCTTCCGACACAAAAGCAGCCCCCGGCCGCGTTGAAACACCCCCGACATCAATAATATCGACACCATCATTCACCATGCTGCTCACCCTGTTAAATAAAACTTCACGATTGAGGTATTGCCCCCCATCGTAAAACGAATCAGGTGTAGCATTCAATATTCCCATCACCAGCGGAATACTAAAATCAAAATCTGCAAAATTGTCTTGAAATTTTTTCTCGCCATTTAACTCAAAAGATGTACTTTTATCACTCATTTTTGCACCAATTAATAAAGGTACAAAGTTACGTATTTAAGCGCAGATTATTATGGAGAAAACCAAACAGCAATTTGAGCAGGTTATTGATGAATGCCGTACTGTTTTTAAAAATAAATTAAAAGATTACGGAACAGCCTGGCGTATATTACGAACGTCAAGTCTTACCGACCAAATCTACATCAAAGCAAACCGTATCAGAAGTATTCAGATTAAAGGTGAAAAAAAAGTGGATGAAGGTTTCGTGCCTGAATTTATGGGCATCGTAAATTACTCGGTCATGGCTCTTATTCAGCTTGACCTGGGTTTTTCAGTATGTCCTGATTTGGATGACCGAAAAGCGCTGGAACTTTATAACAAATACCTTTATCAGTCGCGCGACTTGATGTTTGATAAAAATCACGATTACGACGAAGCCTGGCGCAACATGCGCATCTCCTCTTTCACCGATATCGTGTTAATGAAGCTGCTCCGTATCAAACAAATAGAAGATAACGAAGGGAAGACACTGGTATCGGAAGGCTTGGATGCCAACTACTCCGACATCATCAACTATTCCCTTTTTGCCCTCATTAAACTCCTTTTGGAAAATGAAGAAGCCTGAATCGCTAAAACCGGAAAACAAGTTTCTTAAAATCAACCGGATTTTACTTGGACTATTGTTTATCTTCTCTTCGGCAGTAAAAGGAATCGACCCTATTGGTACAGCTTACCGTGTTGAAGATTATCTGTTGGCCTACGGGCTGGATAGTCTTACCGACCTTAAACTTGTGCTGGCCATCGCCCTGATAACCGCCGAATTTATTTTAGGATTCTCGCTGTTGTTCAAGCTACGATATAAAATGGCTGCCTGGGGAACCTTTTTAATGATGCTCTTTTTTTTGATTGTCACCTGGTTTGATGCCACCAAAAACCTTGTGCCCGACTGTGGCTGCTTTGGTGATGCCATCAAGCTTTCCAATTGGGCCACCTTTTATAAAAACATTGTCTTTACTCTCATGGCCTTTGTGCTGCTTTTTGCACAAAAGGGGCAACAGCGAGCCAAGCCTATACTGCAAAATATTATAATCGGTCTGGCTGCAGCCGGTTTCATCTGGTTTCAGTTTTACAATTACAACCACCTTCCTTTACTCGACTTCAGAGCCTGGAAAGAGGGTAAAGACATGAAAATTAAAAATACTGACAAACAGAAAATCTATGTCATCTACAAAAACAAGCAAACCGGCGAAACCAAAGAATACCTCTCGCCAAACTACCCGTGGAACGACAGTACATGGAAAGCCAACTGGGTTTTTGTTAACCAACGAGTAGACGACTCGCAGGTGATAAAACCTCATGATTTAGTGATTGAAGATGCTGAGAGAAATGATGTAACACAGGGAATCATTGAAAATCCGGGATTTCAGTTGCTAGTTATTTCGCCAGACCTGGATAATGCCAACGGCGAAGCCATGATTAAAGCTTCCAGACTGGCTTTGTTGCTGGAGTCGAAAAACGTGGAAACTGCCCTGATTAGTGCCACCGGCCCCGATGAGGTTAAAAAATACCTCAAACTTTATAACATTACCTATCCTGTTTATTTTGCCGATGATATTGAGCTTAAAGCCATGATAAGGTCGAACCCCGGCCTGCTATTACTCCATAATGGCGTTGTTTTAAAAAAATGGCATTATAACGATTTTCCCTCGTTGGCCGAGGTGGAAGAGTTATTGAGATAGCCGGATAAATAAGTGTTCGATGTAAAGCTTCGGTGCGTGCCGTTGTTTTCACTTCTGATTTTCTATTTTCAAAATAATATTTTGGTTGTCAATATTCATAAATGAGATTCTAAATAATCCGGTTCCTGAAAATCTTTCACTTATTAAATTTTGTGGCAAATTGTATTCATTAATATTACCCGTTTTCGCAAAAACAAATTTCTGTCCGTCAATTATTAAGGCTTCTTTATTCCTAATACATTCAAATACTGAAATACCAACTGGCGAAGTTATTTCTGAAAATTCAATAGTTTTGAAATTGGAGAGTTTGTCAAATTCCTTTTTGATTTCTAATTCTCTAGGTATTTGAATAAGTGAAATTACAAGTCCTATTAGTCCAAAAA
>QMPP01000062.1 GCA_003650425.1 Bacteroidota bacterium
GCCGGTACGGGCGTGTGGGTGGTAAATAGGGTAGAAGCTTTTACTACCTCTTTGGCCGATTCAAAATCGAGTTTGTATTCTTCCATAAGGTTTTTCAACCGTTCCAAACCGATAAATGCAGAGTGACCTTCGTTGCTGTGGAATACATCAGGTTTTTTATTGAGTTTATCAATTAGCCTGATGCCTCCAAGCCCAAGCAGCAACTCTTGCTTAAGCCTGTATTCGCGGTCGCCACCGTAAAGGAGATGGGTGATGGTGCGATCCTCCATGGTGTTTTCTTCAATGTCGGTATCCAGTAAGTAGAGTGGAATCCTTCCCACATTTACCTGCCAGGCTTTGGCAATCACACTTCTTCCCGGAAGGGCAATCTTAACGGTAATCCATTCGCCATTGCTATTTCGTACGGGAATTAGTGGCAGTTGTGTGAACTTTTGAGGAATGCTTTCGGCTATTTGGTCGCCACTATAGGTGATTTTTTGCTTGAAATAGCCGTAACGGTATAGCAGCCCGACCGCCATAAAATTTTTGTTTGAGTCAGACGCCTGTTTTAGATAATCTCCGGCTAAAATTCCCAGTCCTCCCGAATAAATTTTTAAGCTTACATGCAAACCGTATTCCATGCTAAAGTAGGCAATGGAGGTTTTATCCTGGTTTTTTTTGTCGGTCATGTAGGCTTTGAAAGTTTGATGTACATTGCGCAGATTTTTCATAAAATCAGCACTATTCATCAATCGTTTATGATCGAATGACGAGAGCTGTTCCAGAAGTTTTACCGGGTTGAATTCCAGGGTTTCCCATTGGTCGGGAAGGATGGAAGCAAAAAGTTCTGAGGCTTCTGTGTTCCACGACCACCATAAATTGTAAGCCAGTTCTTTTAGGGGTTCCAGTTCCTTGGGAAGAACCGGTTTAATTAATATTTTTTTCCACTGGGGGCGATCTTTCTGAATGGAGACATCAACCTGCCTTGTTTGTGGAATGTATGAGGGCGCTTCAATAGTTGCTCTTCCTGATGCCCGCTGTGCGGCATGGTTCCATGCATTAAAATAGTGTTTTGCCAATTTATTCCATTGAAGCTGTTTTGAGATGGCTTCTGCCTCCTTTTTCGTGTCGGCGTTGTTGCCTGCTGAAAGATGATGCAGCAGGGCTGTTTTGATATCGTTGATGGCTAACTCATCTTTGCCCTCTTCCCGATGGATGACCGTTACTGCTTCGTGTTTTACTTTGTAATGTTTTGTTATCCATTCGCCAAAACCGGCAAATGACGTGGTGATGGTGGGGACTTTAAAGGCGATGCTTTCCATGGGCGTGTATCCCCATGGTTCGTAGTAGGATGGAAAGACAGAAAGGTCGAAACCAATAAGGAAGTCGTAATACGAGTAATTGGCTACTCCATCTTTTCCATCGAGGTAGGCTGGCAGGAAAACGAGTGTTACTTTGTCGTTAGCTGTGTTGTTTAATCCGTTGCGAATGGCTTCCTGTAAGGTAGGATCTTCTTGAGGGTTCCATAGGTAATGGGTAAGGTATTTTGAAGTTCCTTCGGCTTTTTCGCCGGTGGTAAAAACGCGGTTTACTTCGCCATGTCCGGCAGGAACAGCAATAAAAGCAACAATGTCTTTATCTGTTTCGTTATTTTTATTAATTTCTCCCAGTGTTTTGATATACAGGTCGATGCCTTTGTTTCGGAATTCGTAGCGACCACTGTTGATGATGAGAAAAGTATCGTCGGCAAAAGTTTTTTCGGTAAGCTTAGAGGCTATTTCCAACGCTTTTTTTCTAGCTTGTACACGTTTTTCGGTAAAGTTTCTTCCCTTGGGGATAAAGTGTTCGTCGAAACCGTTAATAGTAATTTCATCAGGCTTTTTATTGTAGAATTGTTTGCATTCGAGTGCCGTGATGTTGCTAACGGTTGTAAATGAATCAGCTTGTTGTGCCGCAATGGTTTCCAACGAGTTTTTGCTGCGTACATTAAACTTTTCAGCCATCTTAACCGTGTCGTAATTTTTGAGGTTCTCGTAAAGCGGATATCCGTTTCCGGCAATAGAACGGCCTAATGCCGTGGCATGAGTTGTAAAGACGGTTCCTATCTGTGGAGCTGACGTTTTTAAATATAGAATCCCTGTTGCAGTCATCCATTCGTGAAAATGGGCTACCGTTACTAAATCGCTATTTCCTCTGAAATGAGAAAGGCTTTCAACTACATGTCCGGCAGCATAGCCAAACATGGCTGATTCGATGTAGTCCCACTGTCCGTGTAGCGAGTCGAGCTTAAAACCTTCCCAAAGTTTGGTGAAGATGTCATCTTTTTTACTGAAAAGGGGTGTGAAATCAACGAGTATTACAATGGGTTTGCCGGCTATATTCCATCGGCCTGTTCTGACTTTCAGTCCCTCGTTCCAAGCGGCGGCTTTCCAGTCGCTTAACAAATCCGGTTCTTCAATAAAGTCAGGGTTTGGGGTTGTCTCTTTCCAAACATCGGGTCCAATAAGGATGTAGTTATCGTTAAATTGTTCTTGAATAACTTTTGCTTTGGATGCAAGTACGGTGTAAATACCACCAACTTTGTTGCAAATTTCCCAACTTATTTCAAATATATAATTCGGTTTCATATTGTTTCTGTTTTTAATATTCAAGTGTTTATTGTTTAATATTTCATGGCCAGACCTAAATATAATCATTTGATTTGTTTGCTGGTACAGCTTTAAGCCCTGGTTGTAAAATACCGGGGTGGCTTATTGTACAAAACCCGGACATTGTATGAATGACCGGGATAATGTACCTGATATTTATGCCGGGGTTATTTTCTGAAAAGCTCTTTTAGTTTTTCTTCAACAGCTTTTTGATACTTTTTAATGTCAGCCTTTTTGATGGTTTTTAAATTCTGCTGAAGCTCGTCGTAAGTTTGTCGTGCTTTTTTATTGAGATTAGGAATAACCTTCTCTTTTACTTCGGTACTCGCATCTTTTAGCGCAATGGTGAGTTCGTTAATATCAACCTCTTTGACCAGCTTTTTAATGGCGGTATTCGACATGTTTTTGATGTCGTCAAATTTAATGTTCTTGCCCTGATCGATGGTCTTTTTCACCTTCTTTTTTGATGATTTGATTTTTTTCCGGGTAGCATCCTCCATTTCATCCATTAGCTTTTCGGCCATCTCTTTAATATCTTTCCGGTCATCTTTAGGCGACCCGCAAATAGTATCAACACGAATGATAAAGTCAGACAGAACGTTCATAAAATTGATAAAAGCATCATACGGTGTGCCGTAAGGGTTGAAATATTTATGAACATCCCCGTCGGAAAACCATTTAGTACACATGTAGTAAAAATGGTCGGAAGTTTGGAGTAGCAACCAGTCGCGTTGGATTTGTTCATCTCCGCAATTTTTTATCTTGCTTTCAAGGCTATAAAGTTTGTCGAAAGCTTCATCCTGTAAATCGTTACCCAGCCAGGCAGTCAGGTCACGTTCTTCGTCAGCCCAGGATATCGGGACGGGAACATGGATAGGTCCCACGGGTTGTAAGGTTTCAGCTACTTCAGAGGGCGTGTTAAACGTGTAGTTTGAATGGGAGAAAACTCTGCCCGGAAGTGCTCTCATAAAGTTGAAAATACCGGTTTCTTCCCACTGGTGTTCCCCAAATGTTTCGTAGTCCATAAACAGGTTCACTACCTCCTCTTTCTGGTCGATGTTGTTTAGCCAGTCAACAAACTTTTCGGAGGTTAAAGGCCATTCACCCCAGCTTTGCTGTGAAAACCGGAAGGCGATATCATCGCTAAGCTGGAAGTTTTTTAGTAACAACTTTAACTTAGGGTTGATGGCGTTGGTGTAGGCATAGTTAGGACTTCTCCATCCCAACACATGTTTGGCTCCTTCGGTAAGCATGGTTTTGTAACCCATATCGGCCACCATGGTACCAATTTCATCGGAGTAAATAAGCTCGGTATTTCTAAAGGTAGTTGGTTCAACACCAAAGTACTGTTTTATTTTGTCCGATTGTATTTTAACCTGTTTTTCAAACTCCTCTCTACTTTTTAAAGCAGATAAAGAGTGCGAATAGGTTTCGGCCAAGAATTCGACATTGCCGCTATCGGCAAGGCGCTTAAAGCTTTCCAGCACATCAGGAGCGTACTCGGCAAACTGATCTAGTGCCACGCCTGAAATTGAAAAACTTACCTTGAAGGCAGACCCATATTCGTTAATCAGATCGAGCAGCAGTGCGTTCATGGGGAGGTAGTTTTTGTCGGCAACACGTCGCATGATAAAACTATTACTATAAGTGTCGAAGTAATCGTGTTTTTCACCAATATCGAAAAAACGATAGTTGCGAAGGCGGTAGGGTTGATGTACCTGAAAATAAAAACATATAGATCTCATATTCTTAATTTTTTGTATTTCTTTTGATTGTTATATTACTGATTCGTAAACGGCTTTTACCTTTAAGGCAGCGTTCTCCCATTTTAGGCCTTCTACCTCTTTTTTGCCCAGTTTCTGGAACATGGTCGAGATGCCTTTGTAGTGAAGCAATCCGTAGATGGCATCGGCCATGCCATCGATATCCCAAAAGTCGATTTTTAAAGCATGTACCAAAACTTCTGCTACTCCCGACTGTTTCGAGATAACTACCGGAACGCTGGATCGCATGGCTTCGAGTGGTACAATGCCAAAGGGTTCGGAAACCGATGGCATCACAAACACATCGCTCATGGAAAACACCCTGTTAACATCGTCGCCTTTCAGGAAACCGGTAAAGTGAAATTTATCGGCTATGCGAAGATGAGCTACCCGTTCGATCATCCGGTTTAGCATATCACCCGAGCCTGCCATTACAAAACGTACGTTAGGATCTTTTTGTAAAATTTTATAGGCGGCTTCAATAAAATATTCAGGTCCTTTTTGCAGGGTAATCCTTCCTAAAAAGGTAACCAGTTTTTCTTTATAGGGTTTTTTAATATTTTTTGCATCCTTCAACATGGTATGGTCAACGGCATTGTGAACGGTGATTACCTTATCAGGATCAATTCCATATTTATTGATTACAATGTTGCGGGTTAGGTTGCTAACGGTGATTACCTTGTCGGCTTCCATCATTCCTTCGCGCTCAATGTCGTAAACTTGTTGGTTAACATGCTCGCCGGAGCGATCGAACTCGGTAGCATGCATGTGGACAATCAGCGGTTTACCGGAAGTTTTTTTAGCGGCAATACCTGCCGGATAGGTTAACCAGTCGTGGGCATGGATAACATCAAAATTCTCTTTTGCAGCCAAACCCGATGCAATAAGTGCGAAACGGGCAACTTCTTCCATCAGGTTAAGGCTGTAGGTTCCCGAAAATTCGTAGTGTTTCGAGAACACATTACTGGTAAACGATTCTCCGGTCTTTTTGTTTTCCTCGTAAGTTTTGGTATATTCTTGCGGATCAACGTAGGGGATGATATTAGAACCAACTTCCATGTACTTGATGTGACTCCAAAATTCTTTGTACTCCTCATCGGTTATGTCGAAAGGAACATCACTGGCGTTTACCAGCTTTACTGCCTGTTGGTCTTCGTCGCCGTAGGCTTTAGGTACGACAAATGTTACATCTACATCGCGTTTGGCAAGCCCTTTGGTTAACCCAAAACAAGCAGTACCAAGACCTCCGGTGATGTGAGGTGGAAATTCCCAACCGAACATTAATACTCTCATACTTTTTCTATTTATTATCTAACATCCACTTAATACGTAACAATTCGGCAACACTCCATGCCTGCGAGATGGCTCCCCCGGCTGTAAAAGGAGGGTCGCCATTATAAATTTCGGAAATGGTACCAATTCCGGCTTCTGTCATTTCTGATTCAAATGCATTGTAGTGTTCTCTGATTAAAGGTTTTCCCTCTTCACCATGCAGTTTAAGATAGGCCTCTGCAAAAGCTCCGAGAAGCCATGGCCACGCAACGCCCTGGTGATATGATAAATCGCGGGAAGTTGCATCACCTTTATAGCTACCTTTGTAATCGGGGTTTTTGGGTGATAGGGTTCGTAACCCGCGAGGGGTTAACAGTTCGTTTTTTACTTTTTCAACAACCATGATCTGTTTTGCTTTGTCTAACGGGCTGTAAGGAACTGCTACCGCAAAAATCTGATTGGGCCTGACGGCCATGTCTTTATAGTTGCCATCGGTATAATCTGCAAGGTAGCCCAGTTCCGGATTCCAAAATGTGTCATTAAAGTTCTTTTTAATAATTTCAGGCCATTTTTTCCATTGGTTAACAAAGATAGTGTCACCGGCTTTTTCGGCCAGGTCAAGACTAAACATGATGGCATTATACCACAAGGCATTAATTTCTACATTGTAACCTGTGCGTGGTGTGGTTGGCTTACCATCAATAACAGTATCCATCCAGGTAAGTGCTTTTCCTTTTTCACCGGCCCATATTAACCCATTGTCATGCATCTTGATGTTGTGGAGTGTTCCCTTTTTAAAGGCTGTTAGAATTTGCTTCATCGCTTTTCCATACTCATTCCATATAGTTTTTGATTTGCCGGTTATGATACTGTATTGATGCAAAGCCCAGAAAAACCACATCGACGAATCTACACTATCGTAGCAAGCATTTTCGCCATGGCCAACATTGGGAAAAAGCCCCTCTTTAAGTTGGGCCAACATGGTTTTGATAACCTCTTTAAAACTTTTTTCATTGTTTTGGGTCAACGTTAACCCGGGAAGCGAGATAAAGGTGTCGCGACCCCATCGGCCAAACCATGGAAAACCTGCTATGATCATGGCTTTTTTATCCTGTTTTACAATAAACTCTTCGGCAGCATTTGTCAGGCAGTGCTCAAAACTGTCGCGCGGGATTCTTTTCTTAATTTCAGCTGTAAAATGGCGTTTAAATTGTGAAGGAGTTTCCTCTTTCAACCCGGTTGATATTACAATTGAGTCGCCCTTTTTCATTTCCACTTCAAAAAAGCCGGGAACATATAAATCTTCAGTAAAAGGATAACCTCTTTCCTGCTCTCTAATGTATTCGATGTTGTAGTGCCAGTCAGGTACATGCGTGTAGTTGGGTTTTGATGAAAACTGCATGAACGTCCTCGAATAGCCCTGGTACATTTGCCAACTAATTCCGTTTTTCACTTCACGATAGCCTGTGTCAACCCAGGTATTGGCCGTTGAGAGCGAGTGTGTGTTCCGGTAGGCCAAAAACGGGCTTATTTTTAAAGTTACCTTGTTTTGAGCATCTTCAAGCGTGTAGCGGATCAGGATTCGGTCTTCATTTTTTGAAAAGATAAACTCTTTAACAAAAACAATTTGCCCCAAACGATAGGTTATTTTAGGATTTGGCTCCGATTCAAAATTCCTGATGTATTTATGTCCTTTTGGAGAGATAACTCCTCCGGCAAACATACGGGCACTAAGGTGAAAATCGAAGTTGTTGGAAGTGATTGTCTCATCCAGCGTTGAAAGCAGTACGTGGTTTTTGTCGTCGATGAGTGGCTGGGGAACAATTAATAATCCGTGGTATTTACGGGTGTTGGTGTTAATAATAGTGGAACTGGCGTAACTGCCAGCCCGGTTGGTTCTTAATAATTCCTTCGATAACGAATACTGAAGGTTTATTAATTGGGTTTTGTCAAAATGTATATAGCTCATATCCTATCTTTTTCGTGTCTTTATCTAAACTTAATAATCGTTGCAAAGATAATTAAATCAGGCGATTTAATTGTTTTATGATGATTCATTTTAGAAAGGTTAACAATTCGTTAACATGATAAAAGACGAATGATTTTTTAAGCGCTCACATCAATCGTTTGCACCGTTGAAAAAAGAAATTTGTAAGAATTTTGAAAAAGGTTCAACTATGGCATTACGTTTATAAACATTAAGTTTTTTTAAACAACTCCTCTATCTGTTGTTAATCATCTTTTCAAAATCATCTTCCGAAATAATGGGAATGCCAAGTTTGTCGGCTTTTTCTTTTTTGGCAGGACCCATGTTGACGCCGGCAAGAACATAATCAGTTTTAGCAGAAATAGAACCTGTATTTTTACCGGCATGTAGCTCAATCAACGCTTTAATTTCGTTGCGTGAATGACGCTCGAAAACGCCGCTCACCACAAATGACTTTCCTTCTAAAACATTGGAAATGGTTGACGTTTCTTCAATCAGCTCCATTTGAACTCCTTTTTCTCTCAACCGGTTTACAATTTCCAGATGGGCAGGTTTTTGAAACCACTGAATCACCGATTCGGCAATCTTTTCACCAATCTCATCAACAGCTATCAGTTCTTCATAAGAGGCTTGTTGCAGATTGTCGATTGATTTAAAATGGGCTGTTAGTTTTTTAGCCACGGTTTCGCCCACGTATCGAATACCCAAGGCAAATAAAACTTTTGGAAAAGGAACGGTAAGTGACTGCTCAATTCCTTTTAATATGTTTTGAACTGTTTTTTCCTGAAAGCTTATTTTCTTCTCCTTTTTGTTCTCATCGGCAGGAATTGTTTTTTCCAGACCGATAAGCTGGTTGTAAGAAAGGTAATAAAGATCGGCAACATTTTTTACCAGGCCGTTGTCGAACAGCATTTCAATTTTACCCTCACCCAGACTGTCGATATTCATCGCTTTGCGCGAAATAAAATGTTCCAGCTTTCCTTTAATTTGCGGGGGACAGCTATCCTCGTTGGGACAGTAATAGGCTGCTTCGCCCTCTTTTCTAACAAGAGGGGTGTTGCACTCAGGGCAGTGGTCGATAAACCGAACCGGCTCGGCATCGGCAGGGCGTTTGTCGAGGTTCACCCCAACGATTTTAGGAATAATTTCTCCTCCCTTTTCAACATAAACCGTATCGCCAAGGCGCACATCCAACTGGGCAATGATATCGGCATTGTGCAGACTGGCTCGTTTGACCACCGTTCCTGCCAGTTGTACCGGTTGTAAATTGGCAACGGGGGTAACCGCTCCGGTGCGTCCTACCTGATAATCGATGGAGCGCAAAAGAGTTTCTACCCTTTCGGCTTTAAACTTGTATGCGATGGCCCACCGCGGATTTTTGGCTGTGTATCCCAGCTCTTTTTGTAGTGCGAGGTTGTTTACCTTTATCACGATGCCGTCGATATCGTACGGGAGGTGCTCGCGACCAATATTCCAATCGTTGATAAATTCAAAAATATCCTCTTCTTTATGGCAAAGAGCAATGTTTTTGGAGATTTTAATGCCCAGGCTGCCAACATATTTAATGGCGTCGTAATGAGTTTCGATACCGGGTAAATCCTGTGGAACATAATAAATGATGCAATCAAGCGGTCGTTTGGCTACCTCTTTGGGGTCTTGCATTTTGATGGAGCCGGCCGTGGCGTTTCGCGGATTAGCAAAGGGGGCATCGCCAATCTCTTCGCGTTCGGCGTTAAGTCGGTTAAAGCCTGCGTGTGGCATAAAAATTTCACCTCTTACCTCTAACTCCTCTGGATAATTGCCTTGTAACCTTAACGGAATGGTTTTTATGGTTTTAATGTTGTTGGTGACATCGTCGCCCTGAACGCCGTCGCCGCGCGTTACTGCCTGTACCAGTATGCCGTTTTTGTAGGTAAGACTAATGGCAACACCATCATATTTTAATTCGCATACAAATTCAACATTGTTGCCCACCGCTTTGGTAACCCGGTTAATAAATTCACGAATTTCTTCTTCGGAATAGCTGTTGGAAAGCGACATCATAGGGTAACGGTGTTTTACCGTTTTAAACTCTTTGGTAATGTCGCCGCCCACGCGGAGAGTAGGGGAGTCGGAAAGCCTGAATTGCGGAAATTGCTTTTCCAGCGTTTCAAGTTCTTTTAACAGTTGGTCGAAATCATAGTCGCTGATGGTTGGTTTAGCCAGTACATAGTAGTTGTAGTTGTGCTGCTGTAATTCTCGGGTCAATTGCCCGATACGGGTTTTGGCTTCTTGTTCTTTCATGATTTACCAGTCAACTTTATCACGGTTTAAAGGCATAGTCATGCAGCGGGCACCCCCACCACCGCGTGAAAGTTCGTTGCCTTTAATGGTGATAACGGCTCTTTGGTAATTCAACGGGTTTTTTTCGCCGTTTACAACCTGTTCGGCCGAAATAACCTCAAAGCCTGCCTGGCTCATGGCATCAATGGTTCTGATGTTTCGCTCGTAACCCATCACCATGCCGGGTTGAATGGTAAAAAAGTTAGCGCCACTTTGCCATTGCTCTCGCTCCATAAAGGTGATGTCTTCTGAACCGCCACACGGTACAGATTCCAAATCAATTTTCAATTTACGAAGAGCCGAAAGAATGTTTTCCTCCTCCTTGATGGTTATTTTATCACCATCTATGGTAATGTGAATGGTTAAAAAACGGTTAGAACCCAGGATAAGTGGTTCGTAAACCATGGCTTTATCAACATCAAGAAAAGTAAAGGTCATGTCGAGATGAATAAACGACTCGGGTTTGTGGGGAAGTTCCTGCACTATGATGTGTTGCGTGCCTGGTTTCAACTTAAAATGTTCCACCAGAGTGTCGATGCCCTGTGAGGAGGAACGGGCTCCGTTACCTATAATAAGTACATCTTCGCGGGCAACCAGTACATCACCCCCTTCGATGCTGGCCTTGGGACTCTCGGTAAATTCGTTGACAAGATTTAGAGGGTCTCCCTTAATGGCAGGATGGTAATTAAAAATGGTTTCCATGATAAAGGTTTCGTGTTGACGAACCTTGCTTTCCATTTTGCTAATCATAGCCTTGTTACCGATGGAGAAACTTGCATCACGCGTGAAAAAAAGATTGGGTATCGGTCTTACACTGTATTTCTCCGTGTCAAAGTAAGCCGTTAAGGTGTTTTTGTTCATTTCTACTCCTTCAATAAGCTGTCGGG
Source organism: Bacteroidota bacterium (assembly GCA_003650425.1). GTDB lineage: Bacteria > Bacteroidota > Bacteroidia > Bacteroidales > F082 > B16-G9. The sequence continues at coordinate 10,859 of QMPP01000062.1, forward strand.
CTAATTCATCAGGCTTAAGCTGCTGCATATAAACACACACCTCTTTGCTGATGTTATAATAACGGCATAGTTTGCCGAGAAGCTCACCTTTAGCTTCATTATTTTTAATGATATCGGCAAGCAGATCCTTCACCTCGTAAACAGTAGCAAACTGTTTCAGTACATTTAAAAAACCGTTGTATTCGGGCAGGGCAACCGAAAGATTAAGGATGTCGCTGTATAACGAGCGCTCGGCATTCTCGGGTGTCATATTTTCTACTTCGGCACCGGGTAGATGAACAATAACACTGTTTAATTTTCCTATTTCAGAATTAACATTTATTGGGGTTGGTTTCATGGTCAAAATGTTTTTGTAAAGTTAATCGATTTCTTTAGTGGGGTCGATAAATTCATAAGAATTCCCCATCGTTTTAATAAATTTTATCAAATTGTTAAAAGAAATAACCACGCTGGCTGTGTTGTCGTTTGGATGATAACTAACTTTTTCAGAGTCTTTCAGCTGCTTATCGATAAAAAGATGAACATGATGGTCGATATCGTTGATAAGCCCGAACGGGGAAACAGAGCCGGGTTTTACACCGAGGTATTTTTCGAGGCGTTTCTCCGAACCAAACGATAGTTTTCCCTGCTTGAGTTGTTTCTCTAAGGGTTTCAGGTTAAAGGGAGTGGTGTCTTTAATAATGCAGAGGTAATGTCTGTTTCCTTTGTGGTTTCTGAAAAAGAGGTTTTTGCAATGAGTGGCATCAATGTTTTTCCAATACTCCTGCGCGATGGCGATGGTGTCCAAAGGAGGGTGCTCGTAAATTTCGTACGAGATGCTTAGTTCCTTCAGCTTGTTTAATACCTGCTTTCTGTTTTCTTCGCGATTCATTTTTATTTAAAAGGTTTCAGGTTTTAGGTTTCAGGTTGATGTGGTTTTGATTCTTCTATTTTGGATTATTTCACCCAATCAGCAATAAACAGATTGATTCCATGCTTATTCCGGTTGTTTCGGCTTGATGAAAAAATCAACTTTTTGCCATTGTACGAAAACAAGGGAAAGGCATCAAACATTATATCGTAAGTTACACGTTCCAGATGGTTTCCCTCGAGGTCGCATAGGTATAGGTTAAAATCGAAGCCGCGTGTACCGGCAGGGAAACGGTAAAAAATACGATAATAATTCTCATGCTCATGATAAATGTTCTTTTGATTTTTCGGTGTACAAAAATAGACAAAACTTTAGGGCAAACTACTGTATTTATAATGAATCATAAATATCAGCAATAAATGATATGGGTGTTAAATATTTATATATTTTTGCCAAAGAAAATTTTATAATCATTATTCAATCTAAATAAGAATAAAATGAAAAGGATGATCAGAAGGCAGGAGGTGGTTGATGCCTTAAAACAGGTCATTTTCTTTGAGAAGAAAGATAATATTGTTGATTTAAATATGATCGACGATATAGAAATCAAAGGGAACGACATTAAGATTACCATCGTTTTTCCTAAACTGGATGACCCTGCCGTTGGAATAGTTTACAATTCGATGGTTAAAACCATTAAACAGGAGTTGGGCGATGACGTAAAGGTTGACGTGAAACCGGTTTCGGAAGCCGATAAAGGTCGGGGTCCGTTAGCAGGCGTTAAACATATTATTGCGGTAAATGCCGGTAAAGGCGGTGTTGGTAAATCAACGGTTGCCGCGAATCTGGCGGTTTCACTTAAAAAGCTTGGTAACCGTGTGGGCATTTTGGATGCTGACATTATGGGTCCTTCGGTGCCGATTATGTTCGATGTTGAAGATGGACAACCTGGTGTTTACGAAAAAGAGGGTAAACCGGTGATGATTCCATTGGAAAACTATGGCATTAAAATTTTGTCGTTGGGTTTCTTTGTTAAACCTGATCAGGCATTGATGTGGCGTGGTTCGATGATTAACAACGCTTTTAACCAGCTGATGAAAGATTCCGACTGGGGTAACCTCGATTTTCTTGTCATCGACATGCCTCCCGGAACAGGTGATATTCAGCTTACGTTGGCTCAGTCGTATCCCGTTAGAGGGATTGTAACTGTTACTACCCCGCAAAGGGTAGCTACTGCTGATGTTAGACGTGCTGCCATGATGTACCGTCAGGACAAACTTACCATTCCTTTGCTGGGAATTGTTGAAAACATGGCCTATTTTTCGCCGGAAGATTGCCCCGATCATAAATATTATATTTTTGGACAAGGTGCGACTGATGAGCTTGCAAACGAACTTGGAATTCCAATTTTGGGTAGAGTACCTATCGTTGAAAAGGTGGTTGAGAGCGGTGATAAAGGCAAACCTATTTCTCTTGAAGGCGAAGGTGTTATTGTAGATGTATTCATGGAAATTGCTCAAAACGTGGTAAAACGTATTGAGGAATTGTAAACTAAAACAGATTAATCATGGCTGAAGATAAAGAACTCGAACAAAAAGTCCTTAATATCCTCGATCAGGTTCGTCCCTATTTGCAACAAGATGGTGGCGACTTGAAATTTGTTGGCATTAACGATGATTTAACAGTTGAGGTGGAGCTGACCGGCGCTTGCGGTGCCTGCCCGTTTAGCACCATGACATTGAAAAATGGTGTTGAAGCAACCCTGAAAAAAGTGTTGCCACAAATTAAAGAAGTGGTGGCCGTTAACTTGTAGAGGGCTTCAGTAAATTGGTCAATACCCGTCTTAAATGGTAGTTTTTACCATTTGAGCCGGGTATTTTTTTCACACCTTTCAATTGCTATTATTGTGCCTCCTTCGACCGGGGCAGGTTATCCAGGCTTCCGTTAGCATTAAGCATAAAAACACGTGCAATTCAAAATGTATTTGCACGGGCGTATTGTTTATATTATCTTTGCACGTGTAATATAAAATTTTTGAATCATGAATACAAAATTAACGTTGACAATTGAATAGTCCACTATCGAAAAAGCGAAATCATATGCAAAAGAAAAAGGAAGGAGTTTATCTGATATAATAGAGAATTATCTAAAAGCGATACGCAGCATAGCGCCATCTGTCAGGCTTTATTAGAAAATTCAAAGCCGTACACTAAAAAGGAAAAAAAGGAATAAAAAAATGGAGAATCGTAATTATTTAGCAGCCTCAAAGCTACACAAAAAAACCTGTTTGCTGAAAAAAATATAGTCATTAACAATTTTCGATGCAGATTTGATAATATGAATATTTATTGATCAAAATTACTGGGATATTAACAAAAAACTTGTCTCAATCTTGATAGCTTTAGCTGTAAACATTTGATTATCTGAACCCGTTTAACTTCTTTTGTATAAAAATTACAAACCCGCTGCCTGTGGTGCGCATATATTAAGAGAGCTGCAAGGTCTTATTGATTCCGGGCAAAGCAAGTGGGCAAAAACTTTCAGGCTATTTTTGATGAGTGTTTATCAAATGCCATTCGAGGAAAGGAAAAAACGAGAGCAGCAAATAAAAAACCGGTTCATGCTAATATGTTGAAAGGCTAATCAAATATCAGGATGCTGTTTTGGCTTTTGCTTTTAATGAGCAAGTTCCCTTTACCAATAACCCCGCTGAAAGAGATATCAGACCAACCAAAATAAAACAAAAAATATCAAACTCGTTCCGAAGTTTTAAAGGCGCTCAATACTATGCCAGAATAGAAGGTTTTATATCTACAGCAAGAAAAAATAACAAGAATATTTTTAATGAA
>QMPP01000063.1 GCA_003650425.1 Bacteroidota bacterium
TAAAGCGAACCGGAAATATTGAAAAAGTCAAACGCCATTCCATAAACAATATTAGAAAGGATAATCATCCACAACATTTCGGCAGGATTACCATAACTAAACAGTCCGAAACGAAGTACCCATGCAATCATACTCATGAGCATAACTTTTTTAATTCCAAATCTTTTTAAGAAAAAGGGAATGGCAAGAATAAACAGGGTTTCCGACATTTGTGAAATCGACATGATAATGGCCGGAAATTTTACCGTTAATAAATCCTTGTACTCCGGAATCTTTGCAAAATCGTGTAGAAAGGTGTCACCATAGGCGTTTGTAAGCTGGAGAGAAGCTCCCAACAACATTGAAAACACAAAAAACAGCGCCATCTTTTTTTCCTTAAAAAGAGTAAACGCTTTTAAGCCTAATGATTCAACTAATGTTTTCGTGCCCCCACCCTTGCTTACCGGTACCTTGGGCAAGGAAAACGAATATATGCCAAGCAACAGCGAAGCAATAGAGGCAACATAAAACTGCAATGCCGAAGTTTCAATTTTAAGCAAGCTAACAGTCCACATGGCTACAATAAAGCCAATAGTACCATAAACTCTGATGGGAGGATACGCCTTAACCACATCTAATCCCTCTTTTTTTAGTGCAGAATAAGCCACCGTAATCGACAGCGAAATAGTAGGCATATAAAAAATCATATTGATCAACATCACCCAAAAGAAAGCTGTGGTATTGTTTACCTGAGGAAGGGTAAATAGAATAATGGCTCCAAAAATATGAAAAACTCCCAACAGCTTTTCAGCATTTACCCATCTATCGGCAATAATACCGGCCAACGCAGGCATAAATAAGGAGGAAATTCCCATGGTAGAAAAAATAGCACCAAATTCTGTGCCTGACCACCCCTTGTTTTGGAACCAATATCCTCCAATTGTTATCAGCCACGAACCCCAAATAAAAAACTGCAGGAAGTTCATGATGATAAGACGTAACTTTAAACTCATATCACTATTTTTAAGATGTAAAATCAAATTTAGTTGACAAAAGTAAAAATAACAGCTTTAATCAGGCACTTTTACAATACTAAATACAGAAGTTGTTTAAAGTTTAAATACTTTTTTAAGGGTAGTTTCATGTAAATCAGAAAACAAATATCTTTTTTATTACTCCTCCTTTGTTTTCCCTCCAAAGAGGGAAATAATGGAATTTGTTTTCTGATTTTCAATGTATTTCTTAATTATTTAGGTGATTAACTTTAAACAACTTCACAACCTGTCCCGAACACCGGACATTCAAAAATGAAAAAAAAACCTATTTTTGCACCTTGGTTTAAAGCTTGAATAAAACTTCTGTAATATTATGCCCAAGAGAATTTCCATCATTGTAGCCATCGCCAAAAACGCTGCCATTGGCAAGGATAACGACCTGCTCTGGCATATATCAAAAGACCTGAAACGTTTTAAGGAACTCACCAAAGGTCATTACATTATCATGGGCAAACGAACCTACTTTTCGCTTCCGATTCGTCCGCTGCCACATCGCACCAACATGATTATAACTGATATCCCTAACGAGAAGATCGACCATTGTTTGATGGCCTACTCTATTGATGATGCCGTTGAAAAAATGGACAACACCAACGAAAATTTTATTATTGGCGGGGGCTCTATTTACCGACAATTTATGCCGCTGGCCGATAAACTTTACATTACCCGTGTTCACAAAGTATTTGAGGCCGATACTTTTTTTCCGGAGATATCGTTAGAGGAATGGGCGTTGATTGAAAAAACCGACATTAATAATGACCCGCAAAATGATTTTACCTATTCGTTTGAAATTTATACACGTAAACAATGAAAATTGTTAAAATTATAGTTTTGACCTGCCTGGCTGTAGGGTTATTTGTGTTTGCCAACTCATGTAAAAAAGCTCCAACCAACACGCAAACCGACTTTAAACAAGAGATGGAGGTGATTAAAGAGACTCAGTATCCCCAACAGTTTGCCAATCAGTTTATGCTAACCTTTTTTAAATCGATTTACGATTCAACCCTTCTTAACACAGGCCTAAGCAAAATCGATAGTGCCAAAGTAATTATGGATACGGCAAAAATCCGTGTTGAATATTGGTATATGAACGAAAACCGCCACTGGCATCATTATGATGGAAACGGCCATTACCGGATGGGAACATTCGACTATTTAATTGATAGTGCTTTTTTAGCATCCACTACCGGAATTTGCCCCGTCTCGGTTTACAAAACTTTCTATTTCGATTCACTCCCTACCAGTATTCAAAATATCTCCATTGAAAAAACCGGATTATCGGCAGCCGGAAATCAAACCTTCAAGGCTACCTTTAACAATATCACCATGTCAGGAAATTATGCCGGCAAAACTACCATCCACTTTTCTGCCGAATTTAATTACGAACTTTTTAAAGACCCTTCTTCCCCGTATTCCAGTAACAACGATTATTTATTATTTTCTGGAAATATTCAAGGTACTACCTCCTCCAGTTACAACTATAACATTACTATCAGTCCCGATTCAAGCCGCTATAAAATCGACTATCAATGCTGGTACACTATCGAGGGGAAAAGTACGGCAACCATAAGTGGGGGTACGGTTCCTGCCGGAAATATTTTACTGGATTATATTACAGAAGATGGATGTGCTAATTTTTACGAGGTAACATTTCCTGAAATATTTTCCACCAAAAGCCATATCGAGTAACGATTACTCCTCCATCAGTCTTTTTTCACCCTCGAGTTTCCGAATATCTGAGACATCCTGGCTTACTTCGAGCGTGCCTTTATAGATGCCTTTTTTATCGTGGATGGCAAAATATTGAATCAGAATAAATTTTTCCCCCATCTGAATCCAGAAACTCTCTTTGTTTTTGGTTCCGGCTTTAAAAGCATCCAGAAGCTCTTTTACGATATGCACGCTTGAAGGCGGATGACAATTTTCAACAAGTCTGCCGATAATGGCTTTTGATCTGGGAAAAATTCGGTGACCGGGAGTAGAAAAGTAGCGCACTTCATCATTTTCATCTACGTAAGTCATATCGACCGGAAGATGGTTTAACATCATAATAGCCTGTTCTAATGTTAACAACCCGGTTCCCATATCAAGTACTGCGTTTACGTTTGTGATTATCTCTTTATCCGGTTGGTTAGTCTTTGATTTTTTCGCATCCTGAGCTATCAACTTAAGTTCCGGAGCCTCGATAAAAGCAAAACCCTCTTTTATCGATTGTTTCATCATCTCATCCCACGTTTCATTGGGAATGAGTGAAAAGATAACCGGAAACAAAATATACTCTTCGCGAAAGCGGATGGCATATTGCACAAAAAAGAAGTCGCCCAACAAGCGATTTAATCTTTTAAGATCAGTATTTTCATCAGCAATAATATCAATAATCTCTTTTTCGTACCTTCTGATATCATCGTGATACGACCACATCAACGGCAGGCAACCATACTCTTTCAAATGCTGTTCGACATAAGGAAAAAGAATGTTCTCCTTTTTAACATAATGCACTTCAAACTGTTGTAGCTCGAAAACCCGATCGCTAATCTCATTTAGAATCTCTTGTCTTGCTTCATCGTTAATATCCTTTTGATTAAACCCTTTAATAAGTGGTCTGATTTCTATAAGCCTATGGTTGAGTTCGTTATTTTCGTTTACCAGGCTTTGTAAAAACGGAATGTCAGCGTAGTTTGGAATCTCAGCCGAAATCAGACCTTTATACAACATATTTAACGTCTTGTTAACCCCCGATTTTACGTCGTCAATATCGTACTCCATTTTCATTAGCCTATCTGTCACCACCACCACATCCCACGGCTGAACCATTTCAATGGCATTGGCATATCGTTCGATAAGTTCGCTTCCTTTTTCTTTATTGATAAGGCCTGTAACAAAAGCCATCAGGTCGTTTACTCGATTTTCGGTATTGTTAATAAATTCTGACATTGCTCTAATATTTTTAAGGATTCAAAAGTAGTTAAAATTAAAACCTGAGGGTCGCATTAAACTTATTACCTTTGCTTTTCAAAATAAAAAAATAATTGAGCGCTATGGAAGCGAACAAAAAGCAGAACAAATTCGACAAAAGCTACATGGAAATGGCCTTTGTTTGGGCGAATAACTCCTATTGCGAGCGCCGAAAAGTTGGTGCCCTGATTGTAAAAGACAGGATGATTATTTCGGATGGATACAACGGCACACCGGCCGGTTTTGAAAATGTTTGCGAAGAGGATAATAATATTACGAAGCCTTACGTACTTCACGCCGAGGCCAATGCCATTACAAAAGTTGCCAAATCGAACAACAGCAGCGAAGGAGCCACGCTTTATGTAACCGATTCGCCCTGCATGGAGTGTTCCAAATTGATTATCCAATCAGGAATAAAAAGGGTTGTTTATGCACGCGAATACCGCATTACCGACGGACTTGACCTGCTAAAAAGAGCAGGAGTTGAGTTGGTAAGACTGCCAGCCTAATATGAAAGTAGTGATAAATTTATCTCATTATAAATAATTTTTCTAACTTTATTGGTAAAACAATCTTACCATTATGAATCGGGATATTTTAATAAATAGAACCATTAACAAAATTACATTGCTTCCTGATTGGAGGTTGGAAGAGATTTCTGATTACGTGGATTTTCTTTTAAAATTGAATAATGATAAAGAGATTACCAACGATATCATGAAATTAATCTCAAGCTCAAAATCATTCAATTTTTTAAACAATGAAGAAGATGTATATGATGAGTCGGATTTAATTGAAAAATTTCAATGAAAAAAGGCGACATCGTTCTAATTTCTTTTTCTTTTACAAATCTAAAAGGTTCCAAAAAAAGATCTGTAGTAATTTTACACATCGACACTAAAAGAACTTGATAATAAATTAAAAGTTTTGTTTGATTTGACATAATGAAGTTAGTCAAAGTTTAATCGTCAAATTAATCTTAAGCATTGCTAAGAAATAACTTACCTTCTTATTTTTCCGAAAACGTAACAAACTTTGAAAAAATAAATCGAATAATATTTCACAGTATCAAATAAATATTTATTTTTGCACCCCGAAATTCAAAACATCTAACAACAAATTATAATTATGGCTAATCATAAATCAGCGCTGAAAAGAATCAGACAGAGTGAAACGAGAAGGGTTTATAACCGCTTTTACGCCAAAACCATGCGTAATGCCGTTAGAAAATTCAGAAAACTGACTGATAAAAAAGAGGCCGAAGAGCAGTTGCCTAAACTTACCTCGATGATTGACAAGGTGGCTAAGAGAAGGATTATTCACAAAAACAAAGCCGGTAACCTCAAATCGAAGATTACCAAATTTGCTCATCACCTTTCATAGTCTGATAATTTCGTGAAAATATTATTCCCGGATACACTTGTTGTGTCCGGGTTTTTTGTTATTTTTAGCTCGCCATGAGCGAAAATCACAACAAAAAACCTATCAGCCAATGGGCTGAAGACGATCGACCCCGCGAAAAATTACTACTAAAGGGGAAACAAGCACTTTCCAATGCCGAGTTGATTGCAATATTAATAGGATCGGGAAACAGAGCCAAATCGGCTGTTGAGCTTGCCCAGGAGATCATGGACAAAGCCGGTAACAACCTTATCGAACTTTCTAAGTTTACTGTTCAGGAACTCACTTCTAAATTTAGTGGTATTGGTACTGCCAAAGCCATTTCAATTATTGCTGCTCTTGAGCTGGGCAAACGGCGACTCATGGCACAGGCGCTTGAAAAGAAAAAAATTACCTGTAGCCGCGATGCTTACGATATTCTCACCCCTTTTCTTACTGACCGTTACACCGAAGAATTCAGAATTCTTTTACTTGATCGTGCCAATCAGGTTATCGCCAATTTATCGGTAAGCCAGGGAGGTTTTTCGGGTACCGTGGCTGATCCGAAGAATATATTTAAAGAAGCGCTGGCTTATAGTGCTTCAGGGATTATTTTAGCCCACAATCACCCATCGGGAAACCGAAATCCCAGCGATACCGATATTGCCCTCACCCGAAAGCTTAAACGGGCAGGAGACGATTTGGAGGTTTACATACTTGACCATATTATTGTTACGAGCGATAACTACTATAGCTTTGCCGATGAGGGAAAGTTGTGAGATGATTCCTCATGCTTTTGCTGCGGTAAATCACGCAACATGAACTTAGTTTACTTATTAACGGCTAAAGCCTCTGAAACTAAAATTGATTATATCCCCGCCCTGAAGGACGGGGCAATAACTATTTTATTTGATACCTCAATTACCAGAGTGTGACATTGATGAATGGGAGATTCCTCCACAAGGTCGGAATGAATCGTGTTAAAAAAACCTGTCTAGCTCACAGTTTATAACTGTGAGCTTTTGAAACAAAACAAAAAAAAAGAAATGACAAGAAACCATCCGGTTAAATTACAGCACTACACCATATTTTGTCCTGCTATCCGCACTTAGAGTAACCGCAGCTTTTGCAGGTTAAGCAGCCATCCTGATAAATAACCGACTCTTCACCACACTCGGGGCATTTTGTTCCAATGGCTTTGGTACCATCCGGAATATAACGTTTTAATGCTCTCACCACACCATTTTTCCATGTATTAATGGTATCGTCGTTGGAGTACAAATCACCCACCAACTCAATCACATAAGGCAATGGCATACCATGACGCAATACACCTGAAATCAATTTGGCATAGTTCCAAAATATTTGATCGAACGAACGTGATAGCCCTTCCATGGTAACCTTATAACCCTGTTTGTCGGCATACTGGAAATCGTATCGTGTTTCTTTCTTTTCCGATTCCTTTTTAACTTTTATTACCAACCCCTTATCAACCCATGTTGGAAGATAGAAATCATCGGCTTTACCGGTAACTCTTTCATACGGTTTATCGTTAAGTTTACCGATAACCGCAATCCATTTCTCGTAATTATTTTGAAACCTGATTACATCAGCTTTAAGAGATAGCGGGCGGCGTGGAGCCTTCGTTTCTTTAAATACATTGTTGTCTTCCTTTTCTTTACTATCAGACTTGTTACCCTTGCTTATTAGCACACCGTCACGCGAGCCTTCACGATAAATGGTCATCCCCTTACAGCCACTTTTCCAAGCTGTTAAATAGATATCACTTACCAGCTTTTCATCCACATCCTTTGGAACATTAACTGTAACACTGATGGAGTGATCGACCCATTGTTGAATTTTCCCCTGCATCTGCACTTTGCTTACCCAATCGATATCGGCTGAGGTAGCCTGATAATAAGGCGATTGAGCAACAATATCGTTAAACGCTTTATCATCCAGATGCTTAACCTCATCAACGTTATAGCCATTTTGTTGTAGCCAAACTTCAAATTTAGGATGAAAAACATTGTACTCTTCCCAGGTATCACCCACCTCATCAACAAAAGTTACCGCTACGTTGGTGTCGTTGGGGTTAACTTTACGGCGACGTTTGTAAGCAACCATGAACACAGGCTCAATACCCGAAGAGGTTCTGGTACAAATACTAACACTTCCCGTGGGAGCGATGGTAAGCATCGAAATATTACGACGACCCACCCGGGTCATTTTTTCGTAAATTTCAGGAGCATTTTCTTTAATCCTTAAAATAAACGGATTGTTTTTTTCGCGCTCGATATTAAACACTTTGAAAGCACCTCTGTCTTCAGCCAAATCAACCGAAGAGCGATAAGCCTCGATGGCCAGTAATTTGTGTACTTCGGTGGAAAAATCGATGGCCTCTTCCGATCCGTAACGCAAGCCCAAAGCGGCCAGCATATCTCCCTCGGCGGTTATACCAATGCCGGTACGACGGCCTTGCAGTGCTTTTTCACGGATTTTGTCCCATAGACGTTTTTCAACATATTTAATCTCTTCATCTTCCGGATCGCTATTTATTTTTTCTAAGATTTTATCAATTTTTTCAATTTCCAAATCTACCAGATCATCCATAATACGCTGGGCAATATGAACATGTTGTTTAAACAGCGTACCGTCAAATTTTGCCTCTGCTGTAAACGGGTTTTTTACATAACTGTACAGGTTTATGGCCAGCAATCGGCAACTGTCGTACGGGCAGAGCGGTATTTCGCCACACGGATTGGTTGAAACGGTTTTAAAACCAAAATCGGCATAAGTATCAGCGATAGACTCCCGAATTACCGTATCCCAAAAAAGCACACCCGGCTCGGCTGAAGCCCAGGCATTATGAATCACTTTTCCCCACAAGATCCGTGCATCAATCTCCTTGGTATATTTTGGATTTGGTGAGTCAATTGGGTATTGCTGCTTGTAGGTTTTACCCTCTTTAACTGCCTGCATAAATTCATCATCAAGCTTAATAGAAATATTGGCTCCGGTAACTTTTCCCGATTCCATCTTAGCATCGATAAAGTGTTCCGAATCGGGATGCTTAATGCTAATGGACAGCATCAGGGCGCCACGACGGCCATCTTGAGCCACTTCGCGGGTTGAATTGGAGTACCGCTCCATAAAAGGAACCACCCCTGTAGAGGTAAGTGCCGTATTTTTAACCGGACTTCCTTTGGGACGAATATGAGAAAGATCGTGCCCTACGCCACCACGACGTTTCATTAACTGTACCTGCTCCTCATCGGTTTTCATAATTCCTCCATAGGAGTCGGAGCTGCCATCGTTGCCGATAACAAAACAGTTAGAAAGTGATGAAACCTGATGATTATTACCGATTCCTGCCATGGGGCTTCCCTGCGGGACAATGTATTTAAAATCCTTAATAACCTCATATATTTCCTGTTCACTTAATGGATTAGGATAGCGTGCTTCGATGCGGGCAAATTCACCGGCAATGCGATGGTGCATATCATCAGGATCGAGCTCGTAAATATTTCCATCGCTATCCTTTAGGGCATACTTATTCATCCACACATTGGCTGCTAAGGTATCACCATCAAAATATTCAATGGCTGCTGCAAAAATTTTATCGTTGTCGATGGGTTTCTGTTCAGATAAATCAAGTTTATCCAAAAGGACGTTTTTCTTCTCCATGGTTGGGATTTCTTCTTCCGGTGTTGTCTTCTCCTTGGTTTCAGGAGTAATTGTCTGTTTGTTAATCACAACTTCTTTTAACCGAATCGGCACTACACCCTGATTGCTATTTTGAGCTGGTTGTGTTCGTTCGCTCTTTAATTTTTCGTAAAAACCTTCTTCTTTTTTCTGAGAAGCCTGTTGATCTGCCAATCGCACATCATCCATGCCTTCTAAACCTGAAAATAAATTGTCTTCCATAAGAAATTGTTGTTTGTATTTTGGAGTACCTTACTGAAATACTGCTATTTACAAAATGCCTTTACATCTCCAAAAAGTTCTGCAATATAATACAAGAAAACAGTACAAGAGGTAAGATTTTATTAACAAAAGGTATGTGAATAAGTAATATTTATCAGTAGTCGAACTGTTTAACTACTGAAAAAAAATTATTTTTCAATGAAAAAAAATTTTGGCACAGTTTTAAGTAGTACTTTATTATGCTTATTTTCCCAGAAACATTTTAAGGGCAATCAAAACCAAAATACCTGCAAACACCTTACGCAGAACAGCTTCAGGTATTTGAAGCGCCACCTTTGATCCTAAATACCCTCCAACAAAAAAGGCAACGGCAATAACCATGGCATATTTAATATTAAGCTCGCCTGCTTTGTAGTAGTTAAGTGCCGCCAGCAAGCCAATGGGAAGCAGCATGGTGGCGAGACTGGTGCCCTGCGCGCTATACTGATCCATTCCCAACAGAAAAACCAAAGAGGGAATGATAATAATAGCACCCCCAATGCCAATAAGACCACTTAAGGTTCCTGCCACCAATCCGATGACAATTAAAACAACTACAACCGATACACTCATTTTCATCTTTTTTTACCATTAAAAGTCAAGGCTAAACGACAGATAATAAACAGGTTTGTTAACATGATAATCTTCTAAACCCCACGATACGTCGCCCCGGATAAAGTAGCCAAACAGGTGAACTCTGGCACCCATTCCTACCCCGCCTACGAGGGGTTCTTTTTGAACCGTTACTGATACATGATAGGGACCGCTATCCACATAGTTAGTATAGATTGAGTTGAGGGGTGACCATGGCTGGGGACCTGTCCAGGCAGTACCTACATCACCGAAAGCCACCAATTGAAAATTCTTAAGAAATCCGCTACTTAACGGAGTTTTTGAGAAAAATTGAAAAACAGGGAATCTTAATTCGCTATTTATCACCATAAAACTATTTCCGTTTCTAATATTTTGATAAAAACCACGCATATTGGTCGCCAGGGTTTGATACCCATAATTTTGAGTGCGGTCAATAGGGGTTTCGTAATTAAATTTAGGTGAAATCCAGTTATCGACCCCACCCATATAATAAATCAATTTGTTGTTTCCAAAGGATGTACTTCCGGCCACACGGTTTGCCCAAATAAAATTACGATAAATACGCTGATAGTGTCTGAAATCGAAGCCCAGCACAACAAGGTTTTTAAACTCTTTACTTATCAATTGGTTGTACTCAGCAAATATTTTCCAGCGCCATCCACGGTAGAGGTTAAGTCCCAACTCGCGTGTACCGTCGAAAACAAGCTCTGTCTTCAGTCCTCCCCAGTTTTCGTAAGTGTTTGGAAACTCAAGGCTTGGCTGATCGGTAGCAAGCATCACATAAGCATCGTTGCGGTAGTGAGCTGTTCCTCTTAAACTTAGGGCTTCGTTAAAAGGCCATTTTAAAATATAAAACAGTTCGTGGGTATGAACCCGGGCAATGTTATAGGCTCCCACGTTGCTTTCGAGTGTATTCCGGTGAAAAATAATCTCTTTATCCAGCCGCTTATGCATATCGGCATAGCTTGCCAAATACTCGTTGTTGATAAAGCTAAAGTTAAAGCGAACGCCACCCACCAATCTGTAGTTCTCCATCAAATCGGTAATGCCCAACTTGAAAAACATATTAAACCCCGGATTAAGGTAAATGGGACCACCTCCACCGGTAAACGGCTGATAACTATAATTAAGATAGTTAAAATCGACTTGTGACACCATCTGGTCGAGGTAATATTCGGTATAATAATTCCGCCGTTTTGGAATTTTAAACTTGTTTTCCTCGCTAACATTTTCGTCCACCACGATAAGTTGCCCGTTCTTTCCAACCTTTATCACCTTGGCCGACTTTGGCTTTCCAATTACCTCGTTTCCCTCTTTATCCTCATACACCAGCATAAATCGTTTGTATTTTTGCTGTGGCGGCTTGTTTACACTCGGTGTTTCAGTAGCAGGCTTGGTTATCTCATGTTTTTTCTCCATTGCCCTGTTGGCGCGCTTTACTTTGTTTTGTTGTTTCTGAAACGCCTTCACCGCACTCATTTTGGCATTGGTCATGGTGAGACTTACCGGAACAGCCGAATTAAACGACGGGGCATCTTCAACAAAAAGACGGGTCTTTCCACCTTCAAACCATACCAATGCCTGTTTACCTGATTGACTGCTCACCTGCAAATCGTAAATGCTGCGATTGTAATGGGTGATGGTTTTACTGTTGACAAAATAGCGATAATGAATGGTGGTATCTACCGAGCTTACCGTGCTATCGATCTGTGCTAAACTTTGATTAACAATACCGTTTTCATCGCTAAGATATGAGATGGTATTTTGACCCAGCTCTACCGGTTTAAACTCGTTGGTAAGCGGTGTTTTGGTTATCCGTTTTAACACCGGATTATGGGAATTATAATCGTAAACAAACAAATCGAAATTGGAGGGCTGCTCAATCATTTGCTCAGGAGGTTTAACCCCCAGCGTGTCGTTTAACCTGTTTGAACTAAAAACTATCTTTGACGAGTGATTTAAAAAATGAGGGTTTAAGTCGGTATAGCTATCGTTGGTAATCCGCTCGAACGAAGAAGCCGCTACATTAAAAACAAAGATATCAGGATTACCACCCTGTACCGCTGACATCACGATAAAACGGCCGTCGGCGGAGTACGATAAATCCGTTACCTTTTGTACGCCGTACAAAATTTGCTTCATTATCTTTTTCTCCTCCATATTGTAGAGATAGAGCCAGGGCATTCCTTTTCGTTCGATAACAAAAGCCAGCAGCAAGCCACTGGGATGCCAGGCCAGAAGCGGATAGCTGTAATCGGTTTTAGTATCAATCATCACCCCGGCTTTAAAAACTGTGTGTTTCTTTTGCTTGTTTAAATCATAAATAATAACCCGGTATTTTCCTCGCTCGTTGATAGTATAAGCCAAAATATTGCCTTGAGGGTTAATACGAGGCTGACCGTAAACAACATCATTTTTGTATCTGATGGGCAGAAGTCCATCGGGTTTGGAAGTAGTATTTATGAAAGGTTGATACTGTTGTTCATAATAACTGTACCACTCTTTTATAAGTATCTCGTACGACAATCCCAGCACGTAAAGGAATCCTTTTTTAAGATTATTACTGGCACTCGTCATTAAAATAATGTTGGTAATGGCTGACGGGCTGTATTGCCTGGCGATAAAATTCCAAAAGGAGTGGCCGGCCACCACGGCATCATCTCCGGTAAGGTTGTTCAGCTTTTTGTATCTTCCCGAGAGGATACCATCACGAACCATGTTATCAATTTCAGCATCCCAGTCGCGGCTCATATACGAGATATAACCCTCTTTATACCAATCGGGCATGGTAAAAAGTGCTGATGTCTTTACCTGTTTTCCGAGTGATCCGCCAAACATCATTTCATTAAAAAGAACTTCGGTAATGGCAGCGCGAATTTGTCGTTCAAAATGTTTGTAATTTCCATCGAAATAAACCATTACCCGTGAGCCCACAATCCGGGTAATCCCACCGGTATTATAACTGCTGTTTTGCGTAAGCCCGATGTTGCTCTGCTTTAAATCGGTTAAATTATTAAAAACAAGAAACTGTATCTTTTTATCCAAAGGAACCCCCATTTTTTGCTCGATGAGCGGGATTTCCTCGGTGGCATATTTTGAAAGATAAATGGCAAGGTCTTTACCATTCAGGTAAAAATAGGTATCGAAATCATCAAATTTGTAGTAGGTCCACAGGAACTCGTTAAACTGTACCCGGTTTTTCCCAAAGGTCATGTTTGATCCGTTATAAAACTGGGCACCGGCCGAAAACGACAAAACCACAAACCCAATAACGAGTATCGCCTGCAGAATATGATATTTTAACCTGTTTATGCCCATTTACCTTTGAGAATTAAAATGGCTAAATTAAAACAAAAATCAAACCGAAAACAGAGACAAATGTTTCTTAGTTGTTTAAAGTTAACTACGTGGATAATTATGAAATACCTTGTAAATCAGAAAACAAATATCTTTTTAATTGATCCTCCCCGCCCGGATGAATATCCGTTCGGACGGGCTTTGTTTTCCCTCCAAAGAGGGAAATAATGGAATTTATTTTCTGATTTACAAGATGTTACTGGTAAAAAAGTATTTTAACTTTAAACAACTTCGTTATTAGCGAACGGTTGCAAACCGTGAACAGTTTTAATATTAACTGTTTAACACAATCTTTAATAGGTGGGTTACGGTTGCAAACCGTAACCTAAATCAGTAAATATTCATACCCCTGTGGAGCTTTAAACCCGGCATGAATGTTTCAGCGGGTTTATTACCTTTGTCGGCTAAAACCGTAAAAGATGACCAAAATCAAACAGTTTGCCTTCAATCCCTATCAGGTAAACAGCTATGTTATTAGCGACGAAACCAATGAATGTATTATTGTTGATGGGGCTTGCAGCACAAAAGAAGAGTTTAAAAGACTCGATGATTATATTAAAGCAGAAGGATTAAAGCCTGTTCTGTTAGTTAACACACATGCACACATCGATCATATTGTTGGCAACCTTACTCTTTGTAACACTTACAATATTCCACTCGCTGCTCATGAAGCGTGCGCAGAATTTTTAACGCATGCGCCCGTTTATGCCCAGACTTTTGGCGTGGAGATGGAAGGAGTTAAACAGATTGATATTTTTCTTTCGGAAGAAAAACCGCTCACCTTTGGCAATACCACGCTGACAATATTTGAAACGCCCGGCCATGCCGATGGCAGCATTTGCATTTACAGTTCAGAGAACAGCTATGTAATAACCGGTGATGTACTTTTTAGAGAAAGCATAGGACGTACCGATTTGAAAACCGGCAACTACGATTTATTGCAAAAGAGTATCTGGGAAAAACTTTTCACCTTACCTGACGAAACAGACGTGTTACCTGGTCACGGACCCAAAACCTCCATCGGACACGAAAAGGAAA
>QMPP01000064.1 GCA_003650425.1 Bacteroidota bacterium
AAAAAAACCTAAAGCGCTGGCTTCGTTTTTAATAAACAGGCTAAGTTTTTTAGCCTCCGGCAGATGGTTACGAATGGAACTCACAATTTATAAAGCTATTTTATAAGAATGTTACCAGATGTTAGGAGAAATGATTCTACATTGCAAAATGTATTAAAAATGAATGTTATCTTTGACACGAGAGGTGTTAAAACAAAGAACCCGGCTTCATCACCAGCATAAGGACTGGGAGAGGAAATACCGGGACGACAATGCAAAGATACAAAAAAAATGGAAAAAAGAGTACTTCAAAAAATCTTATCAAAAGAAAGACTTGAACCGTATCTTAAATTTCACTCTGATAATTTTGAAAATGCCATCACTCACTATAAGGCTAATATTGAAATATCAGAAACGTTTTATCCGATGTTGTCAATTTTGGAGGTGACACTTAGAAATAATATGGACTTTCAGTTAAGAAGAAAGTTCGAGAATAAAAATTGGTTTGAAAATCAAGATTTTATTAAAATTGTAAGCCCCTTTCAAATTGATAGAGTTTCGGAAGCAAGAAACAAGATATTAAGGGAAAAGAAAATAATTACTACAGGGAGAGTAATTGCTGAGTTATCATTTGGATTTTGGACATCATTACTTGATTCAAAATTTGAGAAAACTTTATGGAAAAATATTCGACTTGCTTTTCCAAATTGCCCTAAGAATATTAGAAAAAGAAAAACAATGAGTTCAAAGTTTAATGGAATAAGAAAATTTAGAAATAGGATTTTTCATCACGAATCTGTTTTTTGGAACATAGCAGCATTGATAAATTATTAT
Organism: Bacteroidota bacterium; assembly: GCA_003650425.1. GTDB lineage: Bacteria > Bacteroidota > Bacteroidia > Bacteroidales > F082 > B16-G9. The sequence continues at coordinate 814 of QMPP01000064.1, forward strand.
AATGAAATTATTGAAGGAATAGATTGGATGGATGCTAATTTACTTGCGTGGAGTGAGGAATTATTTAGATTTAAGGTGGTTATGGAAAAAAGAAAAAGATTAATACAATTGTCCACCAACAACAAAAGGGAGTAGTGATGCTTTTTGTTGCGTAGGCAGGGATTAGCTTTATTAAGTTTTTTTGTTACCATCACCCACCCTGTTACAATTATATTAGCATGCTTTTAAGTTTTGGTATTTAGAAAGTAAGCTGATTTTATGTTATTAATGACCTTTTACATCGGGCTTTTGGCGAAATCCCTTTATAAAACTAATAATTGTTAATATCAGACAAAATGTCACCTTTTCGACAAAACACGTTTACTATTTACCTATTTTTGCAAACAAAGTTTAAAAAGTCTGTTGACTTTTTTTTAGGTTAAAAATAATTTTTGCCGCATTTACCTTACAAATGGTGTACTTGTGGTGGTTTATAAAAGAAAAATAGCAAAGGATGAAGTTATCATATAACTGGCTGAAGCAGTATATCGACATGGATGTTGATCCGCAGGAGTTATCTCGTATTCTTACCGACATTGGTCTTGAAGTGGAGGGGTTGGAAAAATTTCAATCGGTTAAAGGCGGATTGGAAGGTATTGTAATAGGTGAGGTGTTAACGTGCGAACGTCATGCCAATGCCGACAAGCTAAGTGTTACCACGGTGAAGGTTGGCGATAAAGTGCTGCCTATTGTTTGTGGTGCTCCCAATGTGGCCAAGGGTCAAAAGGTGCTGGTTGCCACGGTAGGCACAACGCTTTACGATGGGGATAACGAGTTTAAAATCAAAAAGTCAAAAATTCGTGGTGAAGTATCCGAAGGGATGATTTGTGCCGAGGATGAGTTGGGATTGGGAACTTCGCACGATGGCATTATGGTTTTGGGTAGCGATGCTCCCGTGGGAAAACCTGCCAAAGATTATATTAACATCGAGGAGGATTGGGTTTACGAAATAGGCCTTACGCCTAACCGTGCCGACGCGGCTTCCCACATTGGGTCGGCGCGCGATTTGGTAGCCGGGCTAAACTGGTTAAAGTCGGGAAATTATAAACTTAACATCCCCTCGGTTGACAACTTTAAAGTTGATAACCACGATTTGGACATTGACATAGAGGTTGAGGACACCGAAGCTTGTCCGCGTTATACCGGCGTAACCATCTCGGGTATTACCGTGGAAGAGTCTCCGGAGTGGCTTAAAAACAGGCTTAATGCTATTGGTATCCGCCCCATTAACAATATTGTTGATATTACTAACTTTGTGTTACACGAAACCGGACATCCGTTGCACGCCTTCGATGCAGCAAAAATAAAAGGAAACAAGGTGGTTGTTAAAAAGCTTCCTTCCGAAACCCCTTTTGTAACACTCGATGAAATGGAACGCAAACTTCATGCTGACGACCTGATGATTTGCAATGTTGAAGAAGGCATGTGTATTGCCGGTGTATTTGGCGGCGCCGAATCCGGGGTTACCGGGAATACCACTTCCATCTTTTTGGAAAGTGCCTATTTCGATCCAACGCACATTCGAAAAACATCAAAGCGCCACGTGCTGCAAACCGATGCGTCGTTTCGTTTTGAAAGAGGTGCCGATCCCAACATTACTGAATACGCGCTAAAGCGTGCAGCTCTCCTTATTAAAGATATTGCCGGCGGGCAGATTTCGTCGGAGATAAAAGATGTTTATCCTAAAACCATTGAAAAATGGACGGTGGATATCAGCTTCGACAGGGTTACCCGGCTTATTGGCAAAGAGATTGAAAAAGACACCATTGTAAAAATTTTGGAAGATCTCGACATAGAAGTACTGGCTACGAGCCATGAAGGGCTGAAACTACTTATCCCGACATTTAAAGTAGATGTCAGGCGCGAAGTGGATATCGTGGAAGAGATATTAAGGGTTTACGGATACAATAACATTGAGATTCCGGAAAAGGTAAACTCCTCCGTTAGCCTGCGCCAGAAACCCGATTTGGAAAGAATTCAAAACATGGTTGCCGACTATCTCGTGGGACAAGGCTTTACTGAAATAATGAACAACTCACTAACAAAAGCCGCCTATATTGAAAAGAGTGCTGTTTTTGATCAGGACCACAGCGTGGAGCTTTTAAACCCGCTGAGTACCGATTTAAATATCATGCGCCAAACCCTGCTTTTTGGTGGATTGGAAGTGATAAATTACAATCAAAACCGGAAAATTAACGATTTGAAGATTTTTGAGTTTGGAAAAATCTATAAACGAAAATCGGCGGCAACCCTGAAAACCGGTGTTGAAAACTATTTTGAAGAAAAGCATCTTGCTTTGTTCACTACCGGGAAGATGGAAGCTGAAAACTGGAATAGCCGCCAGGTAAAAACTGATTTTTACACGGCTAAAGGTATTGTTGAGAGCATTATTAAAAGACTGGGCATCGATAGAAAAAAAATCACTATGATCGAGAACAGTTCAGATGATTTTGCCTATACTCTCGATTATGTTGTGAACGACAATGTTGTTGTTTCGGTGGGCGAAGTAAGCAAAAAATTGCTGAAATCGTTCGATATTAAACAGCCTGTTTACGTGGCCGATTTTAACTGGGATAAAATCATAAACCTTATCCCCGCCCGCGATTTAACCTACCGGGCCATTTCGAAATTTCCGGCAGTTCGCCGCGACCTGGCACTGATTGTTGATAAAGCAGTAACCTTTGAATCTTTAAAACAGGTTGCCTCTAAAGCTGAACGGAAAATATTAAAAGAGGTTGGAATTTTTGACATCTACGAAGGAGATAAAATCCCCGAAGGGAAAAAATCGTATGCTTTGTCGTTTGTGCTGCAAGACGAAAACAAAACCCTTACCGATAAAATCATTGATAAAGCGATGAGGCGTATTCAGCAGGCGTTGGAAACAGAAGCCGGAGCACAGTTGAGATAAGAAACCCGATAATATCAATAGTTTAAATTTAAGCTATTTGTGATTAATCACGACTTAATATTTAATGGACCTTAATAAAAATGTAAGGTTTGGCAAAATCCGGTTAAGTTAGTAATTACATTATTATCAATGTTTTTATGATTATTAATGAAATTACTCTTTATAAGATTTAAAATATGAATTATAATACTTATACACTAAGGAATTTTTCAGACCTGCCACAGGTTAAATCGTCGTTGTCTGCGGAAAAAATTAATGAAATTAGAGTAGTTGGAAATGTACTTCCCTTTAAAGTCAATAATTATGTAGTAGAAAAACTGATTGATTGGAGTAATTTATCAAATGACTCGATTTTTCATTTAACTTTTCCTCAAAAGGAGATGCTTTCACCAAAGCATTACCGGGAAATAGACAATGCATTAAATGGTAGTTATTCTAAATTTGAGCTCAATGCTGTCATCAATAAAATACGATATGAATTAAATCCGCACCCTGCCGGACAAAAGGATAATATTCCGTTATTGGGTAGTTACAAATTGTCCGGGATTCAGCATAAATATAAAGAAACAGTGCTTTTCTTTCCAAGCCATTCTCAATCGTGTCATGCCTATTGTACTTTCTGTTTCAGATGGCCACAGTTTGTAGGGGTAAATGATTTGAGGTTTGCCATGAACGATACCAGTTTACTTATTAATTATTTAAAAGAACATCCTGAGGTAACAGATGTTCTTTTTACAGGAGGTGACCCATTGGTGATGAGTGCAAAAAAGCTTAAGGAATATATTGACCCGTTGTTGGATGCAGATTTGCCAAATTTGCAGAATATAAGAATTGGCACCAAAGTATTAAGCTATTGGCCCTATCGATTTATTAATGATGAAGATGCGGATGATTTGTTAAGGTTTTTCGAAAAGATAGTGAATAGTGGAGTTCATCTGGCCTTTATGGCTCATTTTAGTCATCCTAAAGAGTTAAAGACCACAGAAGTTGAAACCGCAATAAAAAGAATTTTGAGGACAGGGGCAGTAATCAGAACTCAATCTCCGGTCATGAATCATATAAACAACAGTGCAGATATATGGGCAGAGATGTTGAGGTTACAGGTTAATTTAGGCTGTATTCCCTATTACATGTTTGTGGCAAGAAATACCGGCGCACAGGATTATTTTGCGATTACACTTGAACAAGCATGGAAAATCTTCAGGGATGCTTATAAACAGGTTAGTGGCATTTCAAGAACAATAAGAGGTCCGGTTATGTCAGCCTATCCTGGTAAAATACAAATATTAGGGGTAAATGAAATTGGCAGTAAAAAATATTTTAATCTTAGGTTTATTCAGGGCAGTAATCCGGATTGGGTTGGGAAACCGTTTTTTGCTAAATACAATCCTGATGCGATTTGGTTAACTGATTTGGAACCAATAGATGGGAAAGATAAATTCTTTTTTGAAAGAAATATTTAAAGAAATTTATGTTTAATAAAATAAACACATTAGCCTGACATTGTAATTTCGGGGGTAATTATAAAAGTAAAAAACTTAAAATAAACTACTAATGGATATACAAAGTATAAAAATGCGTTTTGGTATTATTGGCAACTCACCCTACTTATTCCGTGCCATTGATGTGGCCGTTCAGGTGGCGCCAACCGATCTTACAGTACTGGTTACCGGCGAAAGCGGAACAGGAAAAGAGGTTTTTCCAAAGATTATTCATCAGCTTAGTAGTCGTAAACATGGTCATTACATTGCTGTAAACTGCGGGGCTATTCCCGAAGGAACCATCGATTCCGAATTGTTTGGCCATGAAAAGGGTTCGTTTACAGGTGCCTCCGATAGTAGAAAGGGGTATTTTGAAGTGGCCAGCGGGGGAACCATTTTTTTGGACGAAGTAGCTGAACTCCCCATCTCAACTCAGGTGAGATTGTTAAGGGTACTCGAAACCGGTGAATTTTTTAAAGTAGGTTCATCCAAAGTACAAAAAACTGATGTCAGAGTGGTGGCAGCCACCAATGTTAACATTCAAAAAGCCATCTCCGAGGGCAGGTTTCGCGAAGACTTATATTATCGGCTTAACTCGGTACCCATATACATTCCACCTTTGCGCGAGCGTAAGGATGATATCCATTTGATATTCCGAAAATTTGCTTCCGACATTGCCGAAAAGTACCGGATGCCCCTGCTGAAACTAACTCCTGATGCAGTAGAAGTGTTGGAAAATTATTACTGGCCAGGCAATATCCGGCAGCTTAAAAACATTACCGAACAAATCTCAATTATCGAACCTTCTAAAGAAATAAACGGCGAAACCCTGAAAAAATACCTCCCTCACCATCAAAAAGATTTGCCTGTTCTATACAATAAAAAGGAAAACGAAAGCCTTTCGGAACGCGAGCTATTATATAAGGTGTTGTTTGATATGCAAAAAGACCTCACGGAACTCAAAAGAGTGGTTTACTCAAATATAAATACCGAAGACGTAAACGATCAGCAAAAACCCACGGAAGATTTTCCGGTGAAATCGCTCATTCATGTTAATCATGACGAACCGGAATCGGGACACATTATTATTTCGAATCCTCAAGAAAATCACCCCATAACCGAATCCGAAGTGATTGGAGAATCACTCTCGTTGCAGGATAACGAAAGGGAGATGATAAGGAAAGCTTTGAGCAGACATCGTGGGAAACGAAAAGCCGCTGCCAACGAGCTTGGTATTTCCGAGCGAACCCTTTACCGGAAAATAAAGGAGTACAACATCAAGCAATAAGCGGGCTTAATGGTTTTCCTTTTTCAAATAAGCTCAATGAAACATTTCTGAAAAATAAATGAAAATTCGGAGCCAAAGTCTGAAAATTAATATGAAAATTCGGAGTTTAACTCCGAATTTTCATTTTTTAGATAAACATCCTCCATTCAAAAAAAAGAGCTTACTTTTGTACAGTATGATTTTTAAATGCAAAACGATATTGAACGTTAAACTTCCGGCCATATTATTGCTGGGCGCATTGTTAATAGTGAGTGGTTGTGGTGTTTACTCGTTGACGGGAGCTTCGGTGCCGCCACAGGCAAAAACCATTTCGGTGCAGTATTTCCCCAACAAGGCAGCTTTGGTTGAGCCGACGTTAAGTCCGGTTTTTACCAATATTCTGCGCGATAAGTTTACAACACAGTTAAACCTGAATATGGTTGACCGAAATGGAGACCTGGCTTTTGAAGGAGAAATAATAGCTTACAAAACCATACCGGTTGCCATTCAAGGCGATCAAACGGCTGCCATGAACCGGCTGACCATTACCGTGAATGTTCGATTTGTAAATAAGTTTGAGCCAGCCAAAGATTTTGAACAAAAGTTTACCGAGTTTGCCGAATATGCTTCCGACAAAGATTTCAACAGCGTAAAGGCCACCTTGATAGAACAAATTTCGGATGCCATAGCCGATGATATCTTTAATAAGGCTGTAATTAATTGGTAGAAGAGCATTTTTAGGTAGAAAGAAGTAAGGAGTAAGAAGTGGCGTTTTTAACAAAGCTTGAAGAAAATAATGAACAAAGATCAATTTATATCGTACTTAACCAACCCATCGAAATTAAACCCTTCGACGTTGGAAGAGTTGGATACCTTAATAAATGATTTTCCTTATTTTCAGTCAGCACGAATTTTATACGCTCTCAACCTCTTTAAAGAAAACAATATCCACTACGATGCCGAGCTTAAAACCACAGCTATCTATGCCGGAAACCGCAACATCTTAAAAAAGCATATTAACCGTGTTGAACGGGCTAAAACAGAACCCGTGACCGAACCTAAGCCGGAAACACCTCCTCAGGAAAAGCCCAAAGTTACTAAAGTCAACACCCCCGCTAAAGCAGAAGCGGAGAGAAATACAGAAACTCCCATCGAGTACGAAACCCCTGACGAAACAATTACAAATCAAAGTAAACCCGCCGGTGAAAAAACCACCGAAGAAGACACCATCGCGCAGCTAAAGAAAATTATCGAACAGCGTATTCGCGAAATTGAAGAGGAGAAAAAACAAAAAGGGGAAGAAAAAACAGCCAAACCCCTCTCCAAAAAGTCGAAACTAAACATCATTGATGAGTTCATCCATAACCAGCCTTCCATAAGCCGTACCAAGGGTAAATTTTACAATCCGGTTGACAAAGCAAAAGAGAGTATTGTGGAGCAGGAAGACATTGTGAGCGAGACGCTGGCCACTATTTATATGGATCAGGGATATTATGAGAAGGCCATAAATATGTATGAAAAATTAATTTTGAAAATTCCGGAAAAAAGTAGTTACTTTGCAGCCCTTATTGAAAAAGCCAATAAAGTAGTAAAAAATAAAAAATAGTAAGCGATGTATATTTTGTTTTCAGTAGTGATTTTGGTAGTCAGCATTTTGCTTGGCTTAATTGTTTTAGTTCAGAATCCTAAAGGAGGTGGTTTGGCCGCTAACTTTTCAGGGGGCAGCCAGTTTATGGGTGTCAGACAAACAGCCGATATGCTTGAAAAATTAACATGGGGCTTCGGTGTTGGCATTCTTATTTTAAGTCTGGCAGCAGCTACCATCATTCCTCGACAGGTTAATGTCAATGGTCAGGAAGATTCGGAGCTAAAAAATAAAATTGAAAATACAGCCGCTCCGGTTAACCTTCCTACTGCACCTACACAGGATAACAGTAAGAAGTAAAAAAGTAAAAAAATCATTTTTTAAAAATGTCAGAATGTCATAGATGTTCTGACATTTTTTTTGTCCTGTGCTTTGGCACGAAATGTGACAATGGGCAGACAGTATTTTAATCGTAAAATAATAACAGATATGGCAAATGTAAACATCAAACCATTAGGCGATCGTGTAGTAATTGAGCCTATAGAGGCAGAAGCAAAGACGGCTAGTGGAATTATTATCCCCGACACAGCAAAAGAAAAACCATCAATGGGCATGGTTGTGGCAGTTGCTGATGCCACCGAAGACAACAAAATAACCGTTAAAGTCGGTAATAAAGTTTTGTACGGAAAGTATGCCGGTATCGAAATTACCATGGATGATAACAATTATCTTATCATGAGTGAAACGGACATACTGGCAATCGTTTAATCAAGAAATAATAATATTTAAAGAATAATTAAAATTTTAGAAAAATGGCAAAAGACATTTTATTCGATCACGAAGCAAGAGAAGGCCTTAAAAAAGGTGTTAACGCGTTGTCAAACGCAGTTAAAGTAACTCTGGGACCAAAAGGAAGAAACGTAATTATTGATAAATCATTCGGCGCTCCTCAGGTTACCAAAGATGGTGTTACTGTTGCAAAAGAAATTGAACTTACCGACGCCGTTGAAAACATGGGCGCACAAATGCTAAAAGAAGTGGCCTCAAAAACCAACGACATTGCCGGTGATGGAACAACTACTGCCACCGTTTTGGCACAGTCGATATTTAATACCGGACTTAAAAACGTAACAGCAGGTGCTAATCCTATGGATTTAAAGCGCGGTATCGATAAAGCCGTTGCCAATGTTATAGAAAACATTAAAGGCATGAGTCATGAGGTTGGCGATAGCGGCGATAAAATTGAGCAGGTAGCCACCGTTTCGGCTAATAACGACCATGTTATTGGTAAAATGATTGCCGAAGCCATGGGTAAAGTTAAAAAAGAGGGTGTTATCACCATCGAAGAAGCCAAAGGCATCGAAACCTATGTTGATGTTGTTGAAGGTATGCAGTTTGACCGTGGATACATTTCACCTTATTTTGTAACCGATACCGAGAAAATGACAACGGTTTTTGAAAACCCGTTAATTCTTATCCACGATAAGAAAATCTCCGTGATGAAAGAGTTACTTCCTATTTTGGAAAAAGCCATTCAAACAGGCAAGCCCTTGTTGATTATTGCTGAAGATGTTGATGGCGAAGCCTTGGCAACATTGGTTGTTAACCGCTTGCGGGGGTCATTAAAAATTGCTGCTGTTAAATCACCCGGTTTTGGCGACAGAAGAAAAGAGATGCTGGAAGACATCGCCGTTTTGACCGGTGGTGTTGTTATCTCCGAAGAAAAAGGATACAAATTGGAAGATGCTACTATTGAAATGCTGGGTGAAGCTGAAAAAGTAACCATCGACAAAGAAAACACAACCATCGTAAGTGGTAAGGGCGATGCCGATAACATTCAGGCTCGTGTAAAACAAATCAGAGCCCAGGTTGAAACCACCACTTCTGATTACGATAAAGAAAAACTTCAGGAACGCTTGGCTAAACTGGCCGGCGGTGTTGCTGTAATTTACGTTGGTGCTGCCAGTGAAGTGGAAATGAAAGAGAAAAAAGATCGTTTTGACGATGCCTTGTCAGCAACTCGTGCTGCCATCGAAGAAGGTTTTGTTCCCGGTGGTGGTGTTGCGCTGTTGCGTGCTGCTACTTCGCTTGACAAATTAAAAGTTGACAACGAAGACGAAGAAATTGGTGTTAACATTATTCGCAGGGCCGTCGAAGAACCAATGCGCATTATTGTTGAAAATGCCGGGATGGAAGCTTCAGTAGTTGTTAACGAAGTGAAAAACGGAAAAGGTGATTACGGTTTTAACGCGCGTACCGAAAAATACGAAAATCTGACCAAAGCCGGCGTTATCGATCCTACTAAAGTAACCCGCATAGCACTTGAAAATGCTGCTTCTATTGCAAGTATGCTACTAACAACCGAGTGTGTTTTATCCGAGCATAAAGACGAAAATGCTGCTCCGGCTCCTGCCATGCCTCCTATGGGTGGCGGAATGCCAGGCATGATGTAAGATTAATATCTTACCATAAAAAAGCCGATATCTTTTGATATCGGCTTTTTTTATGGGCTACTTTTGTCAGCTTTTCTGACAAGTACTAAATAATGGCACTTTTTGGTGTTACACTTAATACAGGAAATGGCGAATGGTTAACCATCTGGCTGGCGTAAGGACCCATCCATAAGTTGGCGGTGGTGGTTTCCTGCTCCGTCATAATGGCAATCATGTTGGCTTTAATTTTTTTGGCATACTTTAGCGTGTCATCGGTAATTTGTTCCGAGTCGATAAATACCGACACGTACTTAATATTACGTTCTTTAAAATAATCTTCTGCTTGTGCAGCATAAGCTTTTATCCTGTACCTAATATCAGCATGGCCGGAGGTTTGTAACCCGAGGATATGAACTTCAGAATTAAAATAACCTGCCAGTTCGGCAACAATGGGAATCTTTTCGCGCGTAACCTTGGTGCTGTTTAACGGCAATACAATTCTGTCGAGGTTTTGCGATATATCTACTCCTCCCCGTATGGTAAGTACAGGCACTTTGCTGGCAGAAACAATTCTGTTGGCATTGCTGCCCGACCAAAACTCTTCAAATCCCGAGAGGCCGTGTGTACCTGCCACAATCATGTAAGCTTTCAGCTCGTTGGCAACATCACAAATTTCGCTGTACACTTTTCCTTTTCTAACAACAAAATCGATGTTGTTGCAACAGCCTTCGTAATTTTTAAGTAACTCGTTAAACCGTTTGGCCACAGCGTCAAGGCGGTGGGTGGGGTCGATATTAAAAATCTCTTTTGAATAGTCAATGTGATCGACCCATACCAAGGTTACCGACATGTTGGCCTTTTTAGCTATTAATATAGCATGCTCAAGGGCATTAATTGAATTATCGGAGAAATCGATTCCAACAACAATACGTTTCATAATTGGTTAATTTTGGTTAATTTGTTCTTCTGAAAAGCGGATATAATCTTTTATGACCCACACATTCCTAAATTTTCGTTTTATATTCTCCAGCTGCTCCAAAGCCTCCAGCCTGGTTCTGAAGTCGCCCACTCTTACCCTGTAATAAGGTTCCTGAAAACTCAGGTAAGCCGGAATGTCAGGAAAATCTTCATGAAATTGATCCATGATATCACGGGCAGCATCCAGGGCATCATTGCCCGAATCTTTAAAAACCTGTATCCGGTATCCTTCCACAAACGGGTAAGCTTGATTGTGAGCCGCGTGCATGGCTATTAACGAATCAACACGCGGGTCAGCCTTTACCACCACGTTTCCCTGCTGGGCATTTGCCATTACCATGATGGCCATAAAAATTACTGTTAAAAAAACTCTTTTCATTCGGTGATACTTGTTAATCGATTTGAGGTTAAAAACAAATCTTGTAAAAGGTAAAATTAAATATATTCTTTATCCCTCAAACTTAAAACCGGAACTTTTGCACCATTTATCAACTGCTGGGCATAAGGCCCCAGAAATTTATTGGCAGTGGTAATGTTTTGTTCCGTCATGATGGCAATTAAATCGATATTGTTTTTGTCGACATATTCAAGTATGGAAGCGGCAACATTAACCGCTTCAACGCTTTCAATTTTGTATACTATATTTTTGTCTTTTAGGCACTTTTCGGCCTCGCGTCCAAAGCTGTCAATGCGTTTACGTATCACGCCAATGGGCGAGTTGTACACCTTTAAAAGGTGGATGGTAGCATTAAACTGCTTTGCTAATTCAACGGTAAAAGGTAGTTTTTGTTTTGTTTCGAGCGAACTATCCAACGGGAGCAAAATGGTGCTGATACTGTTTTCAAAGTTGTAATCTCCCCGAACGGTTATCACGGGGCAGGGGGCAGAGGTCATAATGCGGTAAGCGTTGCTGCCAATCCAATACTGCTCAAAACCGGTAACGCCATGGGTTCCGGTAAATATAATATCGGCTTTAAGCTGTCGGGCGGTTTTACCTATTTCCTGGTAAACTTTTCCCTTTTTTAAGTGATACTGTAACTTTTTACCCGGCACTTTCGATTTGTAATCGGATGCTATTTTTTGCAAATAGTTTTTCTTTTCAATGCGAAGTCCCCCTTCAATGGTGTCAATCAGGTTATCTTTAAGCGAGGAGTTATCTACCCATACAAGATGAATGGCAGCCTCCAGCTTGTTGGCAAACATAATGGCATATTCTAAAACATGCAGTGAGTTTTTTGAAAAATCGGTAGCGACTAGTAATGTTTTCATGGCTTTAAAAATTTCAACAGCGTATCTCCATCACCAAATCTTTATGCGCGGTTAGTTGAGGCTAAGGTACGGACTTTTATTTTATGCAGCAAAAAATGTTGATGGAATTTCAAAGTAATAATTGTTTTCCCTGCGGGATGGTACTGCTAAAATCCTTAATTTTGCTCACTAACATCGAAATAGAAAATATATTATGAACGAAAACCTGGACAATACCGGCGCCTCCCTTTCAAAAATTGAATCGGAAATCGAAAAAGTCCTCAGGCCTTCGGAGTTTGACAGCTTTGCCGGTCAGCCTCAGGTTGTCGAAAACCTTAAAATCTTTGTGGAAGCCTCCCGCCAGCGTGGCGACGCGTTGGATCATGTGCTGCTTCACGGCCCCCCGGGACTGGGAAAAACAACCCTTTCGTACATTATTGCCAACGAGCTTGGCGTTAACATTAAAGTTACTTCAGGTCCCGTGCTGGATAAACCCGGCGACCTGGCAGGGCTACTGACCAATCTCGAAGAAAATGATGTTCTTTTTATCGATGAAATCCACCGGCTTAGTCCCGTGGTGGAAGAGTATCTATACTCCGCCATGGAAGATTATAAAATCGATATCATGATTGAAACCGGTCCCAATGCCAGGTCGGTTGAGATTTCTTTAAACCCTTTTACCCTCATTGGTGCTACCACTCGCTCGGGACTGCTTACAGCACCTTTGCGCTCACGTTTTGGCATCAATTCCAGACTCTCCTATTACAATACCGAAACGCTGGCACATATTGTCAGGCGCTCGGCCTCCATTATTAAGGTTAAAATTGATGATGATGCCTCCTTTGAAGTTGCCAGTCGCAGCCGTGGTACGCCACGTATTGCCAATCTGCTGCTGCGCCGTGTGCGCGATTTTGCCCAGATAAAAGGTAGTGGCGTTGTTGATATGGCCATTACCAAAATTGCACTAAAAGCCTTGAATGTGGATAGTCACGGGCTGGACGAAATGGACAACCGTATTTTAACCACCATCATTGATAAATTTAAAGGCGGGCCGGTGGGAATTACCACCATCGCCACGGCCGTGGCCGAAGAGGCAGGCACCATCGAAGAGGTTTACGAGCCATTCCTTATCCAGGAAGGTTACCTGATGCGCACTCCCCGTGGCAGAGAAGTTACCGAAATGGCCTACAAGCACCTCGGAAAAGTTAAAAACCCCGAACAGGGAAAACTGTTTTGATGTGGTATTTTTGATGTGATATTTTTGGTTTTTTGATAGCAATGCTTTATGAAGTTGTTTAAAGGTTTCACGTTTGTAATCATTAAGTTAATTTTGAGCAACTCCATTTAAAAAAATATAAACACATGAAAAACCTATTTCAATTAAAAGCTAATCACACCTCGATAAAAACCGAGATGCTGGCCGGATTTACCACCTTTGTTGCCGGTATGTACATTATCATTGTCAACCCCACTATTTTA
>QMPP01000065.1 GCA_003650425.1 Bacteroidota bacterium
AAAAACTATTAGAGATGCTTGAAAATGTGAAATACAACAAGTTAAACATTGAAAGTAAGCGTTTACAAAACATCATAAAAATGATTTGTTTCAGGGCTGAAACTTCATTCGCTAAATTACTGTCTGAACATTACAATAAAAGCATAATAAACTCTCATGCCGATATTATACCGGATTATAATAACAATAATCTTGTTGTTAGATTATATTCACAAGCAACCCCGAGAATGAACGATGCAATTCAAAAAGTTTGCAAATTATTGAATGATACAAAAATTAAATATCCAGGCACCCAACTCGCGATGGTCTATGAAATCGCGACATAGCTTTTTGTACTGGGTCAGGAGTTCTGAAACTCAAATCTTACTTTAAGCTATAAATTGGTATCATCTTAAATCCGAACGGGTCAGTTGTTCTGAAAATAGACCTCGATTAATGTTTAGTCATCAAAGAACAGTAATCTGTTTTTTCAATTTCTCTAGCAATGCAAGCCACCTGTCCATACCTTCGCCGGTACGTGCCGAAAGCTCGATAAATTTTAAATGATGGTTTACCCGTAAGGCATATTCTTTGGTTTTTTCCACCTCAAAATCAACATAGGGTAGCAGGTCAATTTTATTAATAATGCAATATTGTGCCGAATGAAACATATCAGGATATTTGATGGGTTTATCATCACCTTCGGTAACGCTGATAATAACCACCCGGGTATTTTCGCCTAAATCGAACATGGCCGGACAAACCAGGTTTCCTACATTCTCGATAAAAAGTATCGAGTTTTTATCCGGGTTGAGCTCTTTTACCGCTTTGTTAATCATGTTGCTGTCGAGGTGGCATCCCTGACCGGTATTAACCTGAACAACGGGTACTCCCGTGGCATCAATTCGGTTGGCATCGTTCATGGTTTGCTGGTCGCCTTCAATCACGTAATAGTGTTTTTCTTTTTGCCGGTTTTTTAAGGTGGCTTCCAGCAACGAGGTTTTTCCTGAACCGGGTGAACTTACCAGATTAATGGCCAGAATATTTTTTGCTTCAAAATAACCCCGGTTTCTTTCGGCCAGCAAATTATTTTGTTGTAAAATATCCTGTTCAACATGAAGCACTTTTTCATTGTGATGATGATGTTCTGCCTCATGATGGTGGCCTAACGTAAGGCTGCCTGAAAGAGCATCTGTTTTTCGTGGTCGTAAAATGGTAACTTCGGCACTTTCGCCACATCCACAGGTTGTGCACATAACTTTTTCTTGTTTGGTTAATAATTGATATTGTGTGATTTAAAATTTTATTGTTAACAAAACACATAGCCTTGAATCAATACTTTTTCCCACTAAATAACATGACAAATATACACGCTTTATTGTTAATAATATAACATCTATGGTGGTTGTTTTTATATTTATAGAAATTAGTTATATAATTTCACCACAAAGGCACAAAAGCGCTGAGAAAAAGCAGCTTAGCGTCTTGTCGGTTAACAATTTAATTTTTATTATGCATGCGTAACTGTTTATAATCAGTTGTAACTCAACCGTTTTAGTGTGTTGTTTTTTATTTACTTTTGCCCCTTGAAAATTTCATTATATAATGATAAGGATATGGAAGTTAAAAGGATTTTTGATTTATTGCCTCGTTACGAAAAAGAGTTTGACCCCAAGGATGATGTATTGGTGGGTAAAATAAACGGAAAATGGGTTAAGTACGATATTAAAATCATTCGTCAAATGGTTGACAATATCAGCTTTGGTTTGATGAAGCTGGGAATAAAAAAAGGAGACAAAGTTGCCACCATATCGCCCAACAGGCCTGAATGGAATTTTGTAGATTACGCGATTTTACAACTGGGAGCAGTACATGTTCCTATTTATCCCACCATCAGCGAATCAGATTACAAGTATATTTTACGTGAATCGGATGCAAGGTATGTTTTTATTTCGGGCAAAGAGATTTGGCGCAAGATTGAGCACATATTACCTGAGATTGACGGCGTGCTGGGAGTATATACTTTCTGCGAAATGGAAGATCAAAAACAACTTCAGGATTTAATTGAGCTGGGAAAAGCCAATAGAAAGGAAGAAGAACTGGAAGCAATTAAAAAAAGTGTTTCTCCTGATGAGGTTGCCACCATGATTTATACTTCGGGAACCACGGGCGACCCTAAAGGGGTGATGTTATCGCATAATAATATTTTGAGTAATGTTAGCGCCGTGTACCATATTTTTCCGGTTGACCAGTACAGCAGAGGGGTTAGTTACCTTCCTTTGTGTCATGTGTATGAAAGAACGAATATTTATGTTTACATGTACCTTGGGGTTTCTATCTACTATGCTGAAAACATGGGAACCATCGCGACCAATATTCAAGAAATTAAACCACATATTTTAACCACGGTACCTCGTTTGCTTGAAAAAGTTTACGATAAAATTCTTGCCAAGGGAAGGAAGCTGACCGGCATAAAGCACCGGTTGTTTTTCTGGGCCGTTCGCCTGGGAGAGAAGTATGAATACGACATATCAAATCCGTTTTATCTGGCTCAACTGAAAATTGCCGACAAACTGATTTTTTCAAAGTGGCGTGAAGCATTGGGTGGTAACATGCGAGCTATTATTTCGGGGGGAGCAGCTATTCAGCCCCGTTTGGCCAAGGTGTTTAATGCTGCCGGGCTACCTACACTAGAGGGATATGGAATGACTGAAAGTTCGCCGGTTATCGCGGTTAACACGTTTGAAAAAGGGCAACGAAAAATCGGGACTGTGGGACCCCCGTTAAAAAATCTGGAGGTTAAAATCTCACATGAAGGTGAAATTTTAGCTAAAGGCTCGAGTATTATGATTGGCTATTACAAAAAACCGAAATTAACCAAAGAGGTTGTAATAAACGGCTGGCTTCATACGGGTGATAAAGGAGTTATTGATAAAGACGGAATGCTAAAAATTACCGGACGCCTTAAAGAGATTTTTAAAACCTCTATGGGAAAATACATTTCACCGGCTTTAATTGAAAACAAATTTAAAGAATCGCCTTTTATCGACCAGATAATGGTGGTGGGTGAAAACCAAAAATTTGCCGCAGCGCTGATTGTTCCTGACTTTGAGTATTTAAAGCAGTGGTGTGCGTTACACGATGTTAATTGCGATAACAATAAACAGGTGATTAAAGAGAAAACCTTTCGCGACCGGCTGAGAAAAGAGATTAGCGAGTTTAACAAACATTTTGGCGATTACGAAAAAATAAAAAAGTTTGAACTCATCGATCATGAATGGTCTATCGAAACCGGTGAAATTACAGCCAACCTGAAACTCAAGCGCCGGTATATCCACAATAAATACCGCGATTTAATCAATAGTTTGTTTGAATAAAGGGAGCTGGAATCTATTCTCTGATTTTAAGCGTTTTACTTTTGTAATAATCAAGTCAACCTTAAACTACTTTACCGTATATTTTTGTTAAACTTGATTTTTTAACGCGGATAATGTATCTTTATCCGCATGAATGCAACACCATGGCTTAACGGCATTGTCCATCTTTTTTTCCCACGAACCTGTCAGGCATGTGGCCACGTGCTTTATCATCAGGAAGAGGTAATTTGTACCAAATGTCTGTATCACCTGCCGAAAACAAACTTTCATTTTCACGAAAGCAACCCGGTTTCCAGAACCTTTTGGGGTAGGGTTGAGTTAAATGCGGCCACCTCTTATCTATTTTTCAATAAACAGGGAAAAACTCAGCGGTTAATGCACAACTTAAAGTACCGCGGCAAAAAACAGGTGGGTCTCTATTTGGGTGAGAAGTTTGGAAAAGAGCTGCTAAAAAGTGATTTATTTAAAACGGTACAGGTGATTATTCCCGTGCCCATGCATCCCAAAAAACAGCAAAAAAGAGGCTATAATCAAAGCACCCTTATTGCCGAAGGTATGGCCTTGGCCATGAACGCCGAGGTACAGATTGATAACCTTATAAAGGTGTTGAATACTACTTCGCAAACCAAAAAGTCGAGGTATAAACGGTGGGAAAATGTTAAAAATGTTTTTCAGGTGCGTAACGAAGCGCTGTTAAAAAACAAGCACCTATTAATTGTAGATGACGTAATAACTACCGGAGCAACTATCGAAGCTTGTGCCCATCGGCTTGAACGTATCGAGGGAGTAACCATTAGTGTGGCATCACTTGCATATGCTCAGGTTTAGCCGGTATGGTATCCTGTGGCCTACCCATCTGAATCATAATTTTATTATACTCTCTCCTGTTTCTTATCAGTTTACGTTGCAGCCGGGCGCTACGGTTAAACATGTTGTACAGTGCCTGAATGGGTCCTCCGATGGTGTAGGGTCCCGGCTCTTTATACATGAGCGGATTTGCATCCATGTCAGGATAAAACTGGCTAATATCCATCGAGGGCATCTCAATAATCAACCGTTTAAAGGTTTCATAATCCCAGTAAGCGTGAATAATTACCTCGTTAATTAAAATGGTATCTTTTTCCATCAGGATGGTATCTGGAGAGGGTAAGTTTCGTACGGAGTCGGTTACAAAAAATATTTTGCTCACAAAACCAATTGAAGTTATCATTAACGTGTCGTGCGGATCCACCAGCATTTTAAAGCGGCCATCTTTGTTCGAGATGTTACCCCAAAGCATTCGTTTACTAATGATGTGGGCATCGGCCACAAATAACAAACTGTCGGAGGTTAACAAAACAGCATCAAACGAATAAAGATTTTTATCAGTTTCGCTTTGAGCCAGTATGGAATTTGTAAATACCAAAAACACAAGTGTTAACCATAAAAAAGGAGCCTTCTTTTTAGGCTGAATTATATATGTAACTCTATTGCTCAATCGATATATCTTTTTATTTTATACAGATATTGTATCTTAGCATTTTTAAAAGGATAAAATTGCAAATTTGTTGGATACCTAAATCATAAAAAAAGAAAAAATATTTTCTTTGGCGATTGATACATGAAAATAAAAGTCAGAAAAAGCGATTTGTTACTCGGTGTTGTCATTTACGCCATACTCTACCTGAGTATTGTGGTGTTTTACACGCTTTTAAACTTTAATCCAAGTATCGATTCCTCACTAGCTTTCAGGCTGCACGTAGAAACCAAAAACAACGAAGCCAAAATTTTAGAATATCGGGATTTGTCGAAATCAATTGTTGATCACTTTGTTAACAAGCCGGGGGTGTTACAAACAATCGATAACTATAACAGAGCTAACGAACAGAAAAAAAATGTTTATCGTAACCAATTGTACGATTCATTAAAAGTGGTTTACGAAGTGCTCAAGCAAAAAAATTATGATGTTTTTCAATTTCACGACCTTTATGGAAAAAACCTGTTGAAACTTCATCGTCCTAATACGTTTGGCGACGATTTAACTCTGGTTAGAAATTCGATTAAAATGATGACTAAAAACCATCATTATCTCGAAGGATTTGAGGAGGGTCATACCGGCAATAGTTATCATTTTATCTACCCGCTTTTATACCAAGGTAGTTATATTGGTAGTGTAGAACTGTCAGTATCAATGTTAAAAATATTGATGGAAGAGGAAAACTCGTTTGTAGGCGCTTTTCGCTTTCTCCTTAAAGAGGATATTTATAAAAAGGTGGTTGACTCTAACACCGGCAATCTGTATCACGATTATAACATAGAAGGGTATAAAGTTTATGGTACGTTAAACCGAAAATACAAAAAAAACGGATTCCTTACCGATTCCACGTTTAAAGTTCTAAATACCATGGTTAAAAACAAGGTTACCGAAGTTGAAACAAAAGGGAAACCCATCGTACAATACATACGGCTTAACGGGCTAAACTGGCTCATAACTTTCTTCCCGGTAAATAATATTTCCGGCAGGCAAGCGGCCATGATTGCCTCCTACGAAATATATTATCCCATTGATTTTTTACGTAAAGGCAAAAGGGTATCGCTTACTGTTGGCGCTATCCTAAGTTTTTTAATCACACTTTTCTTTCTGTTTATCAACAGGGAGAGAAGAGAAGCCATAAACCGGCATAAGGAAGTTCAGAAAGCTAAAGAAAAAGCCGAAGAGGTTGTAAGGCTTAAGTCGTCGTTTCTTGCCAATATGAGTCATGAAATCAGAACCCCGATGAATGGCGTGGTGGGAATGACGGAAATTTTAAAACATACCGGTTTACGGGAAGACCAGAAAGAGTTTGTGTCGATTATCGAATCCTCGGCCAGCTCACTACTAAATGTGATTAATGATATTCTAGACTTTTCAAAAATCGATTCCAATAAAATTGAGATTGAATCCATTTCATTTCAGGTAAGAAAAGTGATAGAAGATGTAGGCGATACGCTGCTGTTACCCGTTGAAAAAAAAGGTATCTCGATGCTGGTTTATACTGATCCGGCCATCCCTGAGGTATTGATTGGTGACCCGTTACGGTTAAGACAGGTAATATTAAACCTCGCTAACAATGCCGTTAAATTTACCAGCGAAGGAGAGGTGCTGGTGGCAGCCGAACTGATACAGCCGGAAAGTTCAAACAGCGATAATAGCAAGGCAACAATACTGTTTAAGGTTAAAGATACCGGCATAGGAATTTCAAAAGAGGCGCAGGTTAAACTCTTTGAAGCGTTTGTACAAGCTGATGCCACCATTAACCGTAAATATGGCGGAACAGGACTCGGGCTTGCCATATCGAAACAGCTGGTTGAACTTATGGGAGGCAAACTGGAAATTGAGAGCGAGATGGGAAAAGGCTCTGTATTTTCTTTTAAAATAACCTTTGACGTGGATATAAATTCCACTACAGAGTATTTTTCCGAATCAGAGGATTTGTCGCGACTTAGAGTGCTGGTATTGGACGATAATCAATCAAACCGCATTATATTTAAAAAATATTTTAGCTTTTGGAATATCAAAAACGATGAGGCTTCCGATGTTGATGAAGCCATTGAGAAGGTTAAAAAATCCATCAAAAATAAGATACCTTATAATATTATTCTGGTCGATTTTCAGATGCCTGAAAAGTCAGGCTTCGACTTTGCCGATGCGTTGTTAGAGGAAAATATTAAAGGAAATACAAAGTTGATACTATTCTCATCTATTTCCGACATGATTCATACTGACACTATTTATAAAAAAGGTTTTGATGCCTATTTATACAAGCCCATTAAATATCTGCCTTTCCGTAAAGTTATTTTCAAAACCATCAATTATCAGGTGGATGAAAATATCTCTGATGCCGGAATTCAAAACGAAACAGGTTTTACTCATGAAGAATCTGAATTAAAAATATTACTCGCTGAAGACAACCTTATTAACCAAAAAGTAGCTGCTGTTACGTTAAATAAGTTTGGGTACATTCATGTTGATATTGCCAATAACGGAACTGAAGCGGTACAAATGCACCTTGATAATCACTACGACCTTATATTGATGGACATTCAAATGCCAATAATGAGTGGTCTGGAAGCAACCAAAAAGATTCGGGAATTTGAAAAGGCAAATCCGGATGTTAACAGGGTGAAAATTATTGCACTTACAGCTAATGCACTCGAAAACGATGTGAAGCTCTATTTGAGTGAAGGACTTGACAACGTGCTGACCAAACCGTTTAAACCAAACGACCTTAAAGAGATTTTGACCAGCTAAAACGATTCTGCTGCTACAGTAATTTAAGCAACTCAGCAATAACAAGTCCCAGGTAGTTTCCGATGGCATACCCAATTATTCCAACCGTAATTCCCGACATAACAACATCTTTGTTTTTAAGTGCTTCTGCAACGGCAGGTACAAATATAAAACATTTGTCGAAACAGGAAAGCTGACCATTTTTTCATTGAAACATTTCCTTCTTTTGGTGTGGTGGCATACTTATTGCCAAGTTTGGATTTGTGGAGTGGCATGTGCGACTTGGCAATGTGTATGACTGCGAAGTGTTGGTGCTACGTCCCAAAGCTTAAATTTGTCTCCTTGTATTACTACAGCATGTAAATTATTAAACAATCGTTGGCAGTATCAGTTCTTTAGGCAACGGACGCTAAAGCCGTATACTTTGCCGCAGCCATCTCGTCTTATCTTGGCGTTCCCAGAACTCAGAATTCGAAACCATGAATGTGCATCTGAGTACTCAGTCGATGACCACCAAAGGCCGAAGCCGTTAAGGTAGGTAAAAAACTCAGATCTGTCGCAGAGCCCCCCTGGGAGGGCGGTGAAACCACTAGAATTTGTTGCATCTGTATTTGGCGTCCACCAATGTGTTGTGCCCGTTTCTTTTAGTTTACCTCCAGCTATGTCTTCACCTCCCAAATAAGTGGTAAGTACTGTCCAGTCTTCATCACTAGGCAAATGCCAACCGGGAGGGCAGGCAGTTTTAGCTGCAAGCCAGTTGTAAAGCACCCCATATGTTTGATAATTAGCCGTAGCTTTTGCTTCCGATATATTATTTCCTTCATAATAATAAACATAATAATAAGGGTCATTATAGAAACCATCAGAAGAAGGGTTTACACTTGGAAGATATTTAAGGTTTTCAGCCATCCATGTTTGATTGTCAATAGTTACAGTATTATAAACTTGGCCGTCGCGGGGATCGGTAAAAGTGCCTGCTATAATTGTTACGAAAATATCATCGGACGAACTACCACCGTCATTGTCAAGGCTGGTTACTTTAAGTGTATGATTGCCTAAACTTTCATTTTCTGTTTTCCATTTATAAGTGTAAGGAAAGCTTGTTACAGAACCTTGTCCCACGCCATCAATAAAAAAACGCACTTCTGCAATGTTACCGTCATTGTCTTCTGCATCCACGGAAATGGTGATGGTTTCACCTTTGTTAATCTCTTGCCCGTTAGCAGGAGAGGTAATGTTGCAAGTGGGATTTTGGTTGGGTTTTTCTTCCTCTTTATCGCATCCGGTAAAGAATACAGATGTGATGAGGATAATTGATAAAATAAATAATTTGTTCAAAATACAAATAAATTTTTCGTTTTAGTTTTCAATTTTTATTATTCTTACTTTCATTTTTTTCAGTGCGTTGGTAAAAATTTAAACTCTTTTGGTTTTTATTGTTGGGTTCGTGCGTTTGCAAAAAAACCAAATGGGTTTAAATTTGCGTGGGCTTTCGCCTTGTTGCCAACTTAAATATATGCATTATTTACTTATTAGTTTTCTATATTTGGAATAGGTTACTTTGTGTAGAAGAGCAAATTAAACATTGCTTGTCAATCCCCTTTCATCGGCATCGAGAGGTGTGCCTGAACAATACGCCATTTTCCATCCATACAGTATTTTAAAACACCGGTAAAACGTAATCCCTTTAACGACTTGGCCTTGCCGTCCTTCATGTAATTGTAGTCTAAAATTTCAGCAAACCAAGCGGTGTTGCCCGTTTCGTTTAACTTGATGTACTGTTCCGAAGTGGTGATAAAAATATTATCGATGGTTGCAAACTGACTTTTGAATGCATGTAGGATGTTGTTCCATCCCATCAGTCTGTCTTTTGAAGTGGTTCCATATAAAATAATGTCACCATCGGGAGCCCAAATTTGCTCGCCTAACGCCAAATCTTCGTTTTCGTTGGCAACGATGTATTGCTCTAACACATTTTCAATCGATTTAAGTTGTTCACTCCGGTTAACTACTACTTTTTCTGTTTGTTGCATTGTGCTACACGATAGCAAAATAAAAAGTAAACCGAAAATTAGAAAAAAAGCTGATTTTTTCATGACTGTAAAATATTGATTAATAATTTTTGACTTACAAAATACAATTTTTTAGTGCTCATTTCAAGGTAGTTGGGTATTTAAATCCATTCTTAATTAAACAACATGATTGATTGTAATTATCAGTTATTAAATAATTTAAAAAAACGTTTTTAAGTTTCAGTTATTCTTCGTAAAATTGCATCCGATTAAAAACCTAACTATTTCTATTACCAATGGGCGATAAATCAATCAGTAAACAATATTTTCCACTAGCAACTTTGTTGCTGTTTTTTTTATTTTTAGGCACCACTCTTTTGGCACAACATCACGAGAGTAAGGTCGATGAAAATTGGAAAGAGGAAGCTCTACAGCAGGACTTCAAAGCCGGCGATATGATTATTGAACATATCACCGATTCGTACGAATGGCATATTTTAACATGGAACAAAACTCATGTTTCAATTTACCTCCCCGTTATTCTTTACGACCAGGGTGAGTGGCATGTTTTTAGTTCGAAACATCTCCACCATGGAGAAGCTCCCTATCAGGGTTATCATGTAGCTAAAGAGGGGTTTAACGGTGGCAAACTGGTTAGAACTGATACCGAAGGAAATGAAATCAGACCCGATTACGACATTTCCATTACAAAAAATGTACTGGCTATTTTTATTAGTATTTTTCTGTTGATGTGGATTTTTATTTCGGTAGCCAACTCGTATAAAAAGCGCAAAGGCCATGCTCCTAAAGGGATGCAGTCGCTATTAGAGCCGCTTATCCTTTTTGTAAGAGACGACATTGCCAAAGCTTCTATTGGTCATAATTACGAAAAATACACGCCTTATCTGTTGACTATTTTCTTCTTTATATTTTTTAATAATCTTTTCGGAATTATTCCGTTTTTCCCGGGTGGAGCCAATGTAACAGGCAACATTGGTGTTACCGGAGTAATGGCAGCCTTTACTTTTATCATTACAACGTTTAGTGCCAACAAAAACTATTGGGTACATATTATTAATATGCCCGGAGTGCCGTGGTGGCTTAAACTTCCATTGCCATTGATGCCTATTGTGGAAATCATGGGGATGTTTACCAAGCCCTTCGTACTGATGGTTCGTTTGTTTGCTAACATGACGGCAGGGCATATTATCGTGCTGGGATTTGTCAGCCTGATATTTATTTTTGGCCATATTGCTCCTGTTGCCGGGTATGGTGTATCAGTCGTTTCTGTAGCCTTTAGCATTTTTATGGACATACTTGAAGTTTTGGTGGCATTAATTCAGGCTTATGTATTTACCATACTTTCAGCCCTCTATTTTGGCATGGCCACTGAAGAGGCACATTAATTAGAATTTTATCCATTTTTAACTAAATATATTATCATTATGGAACTATTAGCAATTTTACTTCAAGCTGTTGCCGACCTTGCCCCTTATGCAAAAATGGGTGCCGGTCTGGGAGCAGGTATTGCTGCCATCGGTGCCGGTATTGGTATTGGCCAAATCGGTAAAGGTGCAGTGGAAGCCATCGCTCGTCAACCCGAGGCTGTTGGAGACATTCGTTCAAACATGATTGTTTCTGCTGCTTTGATTGAAGGTGTTGCCTTCTTTGCTATCGTTGTTACCTTGCTTATTGTTTTCATGTAAAACAAAGGCTGTTAACAATTAATCTCTTCTGCTTTGCAGCGGTTGGCTGCATAGCAGAAGATTTTTTAGAAAAAAATAATCAATCATAAAAAGATTTAGAAAATGCAATTAATTAACCCCGGTTTTGGACTTATTTTTTGGATGACCCTGGCATTCTTAATTGTTCTTTTTGTACTTACAAAATATGCATGGAAACCCATCCTGGCCTCGTTAAAAGAGCGTGAAGATAGTATTGAAGATGCACTACAGGCTGCCGAAGAGGCTAAAAAAGAGATGGCTGCTTTACAAGCAAAAAACGAAACGCTGCTTAAGCAGGCTCGTGAAGAGAGAGATATCATGCTGGCTGATGCCCGAAAAATTAAAGAGCAAATTATTGGCGAAGCCCGTGAAAAAGCAAACAAAGAGGCAAGTATTATTGTAGAAGACGCCAGAGAGCAAATTAATTCGGAAAAGCAAGCCGCTTTGATTGAGCTTAAAAATCTTATTGCAACCTATTCCATCGAAATTGCTGAAAAAGTGCTGAGGCAAGAACTTAGCGACAGTAAAAAACAGCAGGCTTTCGTGGATAAATTGCTCAAAGAAACACAATTGAACTAAAGACATTATTCAATGAGAGTTAACTTATTGGCAAAACGGTATGCGCAGGCACTATTCGACCTTGCCCTCGAAATGAAACTAGAGGGAAAAGTAGAAAAAGATATGCACCTTGTTGAACACGTATTACAGGATCACAGGGAGTTTAAAAAACTCTTGAAAAATCCCGTGGTTGACGACTATAAGAAAGTTAAACTGCTAAACGCTGTTTTTGGCGGACATGTTCAGGAACTAACACAAAAGTTTTTTGCCCTGATTATTAAAAAAGATCGTGAAATGTATCTTGAGCCCGTATGTGAAGCCTACATCGACATCTACCAGAAATACAACAATATACTCCCGCTTGAGCTTACAACCGCATTAAAAGCTGATAAAAAATCCCGGGAAACCATTGTTGATAAGGTGGCTAAAGCTACTAAAATGAAAATTGAACTTCATGAGTTAGTAGATGAAGATATCATTGGCGGATTCGTTATTAATTACGAAGATTACGAGTTCGATGCCAGCATTAAAAGGCAACTCAAAGAGCTTCAAAACGAATTTTCAAAGAATTTATTTATTAAGAAATTATAACCAGAAAACAATATAAATATGGCAGACATCAAACCAGCTGAAGTATCAGCCATACTGAAGAAAGAACTTGCCGGTTTTAAATCAGAAACCTCTCTCGACGAGATTGGTTCTGTACTTCAAATTGGCGACGGTATCGCTCGTGTTTACGGATTGTCAAATGCACAGGCCGGTGAGCTTGTTGAATTTGACAAAACAGGACTTAAAGGCATCGTACTTAACCTTGAAGAAGATAACGTGGGGGTAGTGCTTTTAGGCGACATCGAAGGTGTTAACGAAGGCGACAAAGTAAAACGTACCAATAAAATTTCTTCCATCAACGTGGGCGAAGGATTGTTAGGCCGTGTAATTAATACGTTGGGAGAGCCCATCGACGGTAAAGGTCCTATTAAAGGCGACTTGTACCAGATGCCACTCGAGCGTAAAGCACCCGGCGTTATCTATCGCCAGCCTGTTAACGAACCGCTGCAAACCGGTATTAAGGCTATCGACGCAATGATTCCGATTGGTCGGGGTCAGCGTGAGCTTATAATTGGTGACCGCCAAACCGGTAAAACAGCCATTGCCATCGATACCATCATCAACCAAAAAGAGTTCTTTGAAAAAGGAGAACCGGTTTACTGTATATATGTTGCCACGGGTCAGAAAGGCTCCACGGTTGCCAATATTTTAAAAACTCTGGAAGAAAATGGTGCCATGGAATATACGGTAATTGTTACCGCCACAGCTTCCGATCCTGCTGCTATGCAGTTTTACGCCCCTTTTGCCGGTGCTGCCATTGGTGAGTTTTTCAGAGACACGGGTCGTCCGGCTTTAATTGTTTACGATGATCTTTCCAAACAGGCTGTTGCCTATCGCGAAGTGTCGTTGTTGCTGCGCCGTCCCCCGGGTCGTGAAGCTTATCCCGGTGACGTGTTCTACCTCCACTCACGCTTGTTAGAACGTGCTGCCAAGATTATTAATAGCGACAAAATTGCCAATGAAATGAACGATATGCCCGAAAGTATTAAGCACCTTGTAAAAGGAGGTGGCTCGCTAACGGCTTTACCCATTATCGAAACACAAGCGGGTGACGTTTCTGCCTACATTCCAACCAACGTGATTTCCATTACCGATGGCCAGATTTTTCTCGAGGGTAACCTCTTTAATGCCGGTATTCGCCCTGCTATTAACGTGGGTATCTCTGTTTCGAGAGTTGGAGGTAATGCCCAGATTAAAGCCATGAAAAAAGTGGCCGGAACACTTAAACTCGACCAGGCACAGTACCGCGAGCTGGAAGCCTTTTCCAAGTTTGGTTCTGACCTTGACGCTGCTACCATGTCGGTTTTGGAAAAAGGAAAACGAAACGTACAAATTCTGAAACAGCCGCAATATTCACCTATGACAGTAGGACACCAAATTGCCATTTTGTATTGCGGTAGTAACAACTTGCTAAAAGATGTTCCGGTTGATAAAATTATCAATTTTGAAACGGAGTTTCTACACCACATGGATACAACTTATGCCGATACTTTAAAATCGTTGGCAACCGGAAAACTTACCGACAAAGCTGTTGAGGATATTAAAAAAGCTGCCGATGAAATTGCCGGCCGGTATAAATAATAATTGATTTAAACTGATATATCTATGGGAGGACTCAAAGAAGTCAGAAACAGGATTGCATCGACAAAATCCACCAGGCAGATTACTAGTGCCATGAAAATGGTGGCCGCGTCGAAG
>QMPP01000066.1 GCA_003650425.1 Bacteroidota bacterium
ATTATTTCCCTCTTTGGAGGGAAAACAAAGGAGGATCAATTAAAAAGATATTTGTTTTCTGATTTACAAGGTATTTCATAATCATCCACGTAGTTAACTTTAAACAAATTCACTATTAAAACTTAAAGAGGCTATCTAAAAGGTCCTTAATAATAAATCTTGTCAGATTGAGCGGAGTCGAAATCAGTTTATTACCAGTATAATACATTCTTCGACTTCGCCTGACACAACGTACGACTTTTTAGACCGTCTCTTTTTTTGCCATCCCACTTAAGTATGGTAATCTTTCTAATTGTAAATATGTAAAGTAGCGCCATCGTAATCGGCACGATACCTGATAAGCGGAAAGGAGCCGGCACCTTCAAATAACGAACCATCTAAAATATTGTACTTATTATCGTTGCAGGTATCAACCACGAAAGGGTAATAATCGCCTACCACGAGTGCCGTACAAACATTGGTCTGACTATCACAACAGGCATTGGGCTCGTTGGGCGGTGTTCGCTCATAAGCGATAAAGGTATTCATATCCATCCGGTAAACAATAATGCCACGGCTTCCGGGCGGTATATACACACCGGGTTTTCCATCAAGATAAGTCCACCCCCCCGCAACATTAAGTTCAAAAAACAGGGTTGAATTAGGATCGATCACGATATCAATACTCACAATGGGCACATTAGGATTTACCACCCCTTTGTTGCACGATCCGGCCGAGAACATCAAAAGGAAAATAAATAAGGCTACTATGTTTACAAACCTGTTTTTCATAATCTATTGTCAAACGCAATATTACGGGTTTTATTTTAATGAACATAATTTGTTAAATTTGTATTTTAAACAATAAAATCGGTTATGACCCTGATTTTCGTTAAAAAACAACTTCTGTTTGCCCTATTAGTCTGCATTTCAGGACTGTTTATGCCATCGTGTAAAACCGGAGAACCTTTGGAAAATAAAACCAGACTTACCAACGAGGAAAAGATGGTTATTAAATTAAAGAGCCGCGAAAAAAAGAAAAATATAGCCGAGTACGAGGCAGCTGTTAAGGCACATCGTAAAAACCAAACGGAGTCAACACAAAAGATGATGAAAGAAGCAAAAAAGCAACAGCGCAAAAACAACCGAATCCATCAGCGTTCGCTTTGGGACAGATTGTTTGGCAACAGCTGCAATAAAAAATCATCTACCAATTTTTAACTGAAGAATACCTGTATGAAGAAACTGAAGACCTTCCGTCCTTCGATCATATTATCGACGGCTGTAGTGGCGACTGCCCAAGCTGTTTTCAGAAAGATTATTGTGCTGTCAAAGACAATATCTGGCCTTCGGATAAGCTAAAAGCCGAAATTGAGCGAAGGAAAAAAGACGACGACGACGACACACAAAATCATTAGTACACTCGCAACAAAATATTTGATGCTCTCAACTGGCAAATGTCTATCTTTGCTCAAAACCTTATTTCAATGAGCAAACCGAAAAAAAAACTCTTTCTACTGGATGCCATGGCTCTTATTTACCGTGCCTATTTTGCCATGAGCCGTAATCCCCGTGTCAATTCAAAAGGGCTAAACACCTCGGCCATGCTGGGATTTATCAATACCCTCTACGATATTCTGAAAAATGAAAAGCCAACCCACATCGGAGTGGCTTTTGACACCATGGCACCTACCTTGCGGCAGGAAGGGTATGCTGACTATAAAGCTAATCGTGAAAAAATGCCTGAAGATCTTGCTACTTCTATACCCTGGATTAAAGACATCATTAAAGGTTTCAATATTCCCATGCTT
Source organism: Bacteroidota bacterium (assembly GCA_003650425.1). Taxonomy (GTDB): domain Bacteria; phylum Bacteroidota; class Bacteroidia; order Bacteroidales; family F082; genus B16-G9. Next base: position 1,791 of record QMPP01000066.1, read on the forward strand.
TACGTAGATGGATACGAAGCCGATGATGTGATTGGAACTCTCGCCAAAGAAGCCGAAAAAAAAGGTTTTGAAGTTTTTATGATGACCCCCGACAAAGACTTCGCCCAGCTGGTTTCCGAAAATATCAAGATGTACAAGCCGGCACGCATGGGTAACAAAGCCGAAATATGGGGAGTAGAAGAAGTTCAGAAAAGGTATGGGATTGAGCATCCCGAACAGATGATAGATATACTGGGATTATGGGGCGATGTTTCTGATAATATTCCCGGTGTTCCAGGTATTGGCGAAAAAACCGCCAGTAAACTGATAAAAGAATTCGGAAGCATTGAAAACATATTAAAAAATACTGATAAGCTTAAAGGTAAACTCAAAGAAAACCTCGAGAAGTTTGCCGATCAGGCCATGGAAAGTAAACATTTGGCTACCATCATACTGAATGTTCCTATAGAATTCCAGGAAGAGGCGCTTCGTTATACCGGTCCTGATGAAGCTTATCTGAAAGCACTTTTTGACGAGCTGGAGTTCAAAAACTTTGCCAAACGATTTTTTACTGACCTCTCCCTGCAAAAAGGTCGTGAACAACAAGCATTGCAAGGCGACTTGTTCAGCATGCCGGAAACAGAAGAAAATAGCGAACCTTCTTCTATCAAAACCATTCATAAGGTTCAGCATACCTATCATTTGGTAAAAACCAATACAGAAGCCAAAGTGCTGGCGGCCCTACTGGAAAAGGAAGAAGCTTTTGCCTTCGACACCGAAACCACAGGCGTTGACCCGGGAAGGGCTGAGCTGGTGGGCATTTCGTTTGCCATTAAACCCCACGAAGCCTGGTACATTCCAATTTCGGAAAACTATCATGAAGCGGAGGAAACAGCAGCTATTTTTAAAAAAGCCCTCGAAGATGCTAAAATCCAAAAGATTGGGCAAAACATCAAGTTCGACATAGCCATGCTTAAATGGTACGATGTGGATGTGAAAGGATCTTTGTTCGACACCATGATTGCCCACTACCTGTTACAGCCCGACATGAAACACAGCATGGATTATCTCGCGGAGGTTTTCTTAAATTACAAACCCGTTTCTATCGAAGAGCTTATCGGTAAAAAAGGTAAAAATCAGAAGTCGATGCGCGATGTAAATACGGAAATTGTTTCGGAATACGCTGCCGAAGATGCCGATGTTACCTTACAGCTTAAAGAAGTTTTTGAACCCAAACTCAAAGAGACTGAAACCGACCAATTATTCAAAGACATAGAAATGCCACTGATTCCCGTTTTAGCCAACATGGAAGCTGAAGGCGTGAAACTGGACTCAAAAACACTCAACGAGTTTAGCAGTGAACTTTCAAAAGAGATTGATAATATCAAGCAAAAGATTTACGAAATGGCCGGTGTTGAATTTAATATTGGCTCTCCGAAACAACTCGGTGAGGTGCTTTTTGAGAAGCTGGTTATCTCCAACAAACCCAAAAAAACAAAAACAGGGCAATACAGTACCGGTGAAGATGTGCTGGTAAAACTCAAATATCGCCACCCCATAATCGTGCTGATTCTGGAATATCGATCGTTGACCAAACTTAAAAACACTTATGTGGATGCACTGCCCAACCTTGTCAATCCCCGCGATGGAAGACTACACACTTCTTACAATCAGGCAGTGGCTGCCACGGGCAGACTGAGCTCCAACAATCCCAACCTGCAAAACATCCCCATTCGCACCGAGCGGGGTCGTGAAATCCGCAAAGCTTTCATCCCTCGCAACAAGGAGTATGTTTTGCTGGCAGCTGATTATTCTCAAATTGAATTGCGCATTATTGCTCACCTGAGTAAAGATGAAGGGCTGGTAACAGCTTTCCGCGAAGGAATGGACATTCATACTGCCACGGCTTCGAAAGTTTATGGCGTTTCAACCGAAATGGTTACCAAAGAGATGCGGCGCAATGCCAAGATGGTGAACTTTGGCATTATTTATGGTATTTCTGCTTTTGGCTTGTCAGAACGATTGGGTATCCCGCGTAAAGAGGCTGCCGAGATTATTAACAACTATTTTAAACAGTATTCCGGTGTGAAAGCTTACATGGAAAAATCCATTCAGTTTGCAAGAGAGCACGGCTACGTGGAGACCATATTAGGCCGTCGTCGTTATCTGCCCGATATCAATTCAGCCAACAGCGTGGTTCGGGGCTACGCTGAACGAAATGCCATTAATGCACCCATTCAGGGTTCATCGGCAGATATGATTAAGGTAGCCATGATTAACGTTTTTAACGAGATGCGTAAACTCAACATGCGCAGCAAGATGATCCTTCAGGTACATGACGAACTGGTTTTTGATGCTCACCGCGATGAAGTGGAACAACTAAAAGCCATCGTAAACGATAAGATGCTCAACGCCATCAAACTGGATATTCCACTCGTGGTAGATATGAATACCGGTAAAAACTGGTTGGAGGCACATTGAGAAGAAGTGCCTAAAGTTTGGAGTACTTCGAGTGACTTAAGTTGGGAGATAGTACTCCATTACTGAACTACAGTTAATCCACTCAGACCCGGGTTCAGCCCGGGTCAAAGAAAAATTCCAAAACCCATAAGCTCGCCTATATTTGCAAACCGGACGTAAATAACTAACTATACTTTAAACAACTTCATTTTAAAGTTTATAGGTTGCAAATTGATTCACAAAGTTAAGGTGAAGTTTGACTAGTTGGGTAATAATTTGTACATTAGCAGGGTCAAATTTTACAGCGTAATACAGAAAGGTGTACACCGATGGCATTTGCCTTTCTTTCACAATTAATTTATAGCCATGAAATTTCTATTATTTCTTTTGCTTTTACCCGTGGCTCTCATGGGTCAGGCTGATTATCAAACTATTCTTCCTAACGCTGTTGCATTATACAAAGCGCAGAACTCTTTTCGCGTTTACGACTATCAGGATGTTGTTATCAGATTGGTTTATTTGAAAGTGGCGGCGAGTACTTTTGGATAGAGGGTGCCGGTTATAGTTTCATCTCGTGGGATGTCGACGACGGCGAATGGGATAAGGTATTGGTCTATTTTAAAAAAGGGGATGAAACCTGGGGCAATGAGCTTACACCCCCCATCTCGGTACAGGAGGTTCGTTTGCCACACTTAACGCGGGTATATCCTAATCCTGCAAACAACTTTGTTTACGTGAAACTTACCAACTACAAAACCGGCAGCCATGCTCATATCAGTATCATTGATTTAAAAGGAAAACCTGTTTATAGTGGAAGCTTTAACAACGATAGATTAAAAATTAATGTAAGCCATTGGCCAAGCGGTATGTTTATGTTTATCATCACGGCAAAAGGTTTTGAAACCAATGGAAAATTTATTGTAAATCATTAAATAACAGCTTCTCATTGATTAGGATTCAGACCAAAATATTTTAATACAAAAACCCAAACAGCCACAGCGGAATTTTATTTCCGTAGCCAAGTTCCATATTGTCGGCTGCAATATATGAATCGTCAACATCGGCAATTTGTGCAAATCCCTTTTTGCTTCCGCCAACCTCGAAAGTGTATTTACCACCGATAAAAAAATCACCCTTTTTTGATGTTTTTACCTTGAACGATTTAAGCATCTGATTCATAAAAAAGGTCTCCCTGACCGTACCCTCAAAGTTTGACTTGTTGGTGTTTAATGCATACAGTAACGAGGTATTATTAAGATATATTTTATCGGGTTTGGTTAAATAGCCAACCGGCGAACCTTCCATTTTGATGTTTTTAATAAGATTGGCTCTGTCAAGTGCCGAGAGCAATCTCAGTAATACATCCCTGCTCAACCCCACGGTGCGGCTCAACTCCGAAATATTAACCTTAAAAGGAACACTGTCGGCAAGTACGGCAATAAGCTGCCTGAGTTTATAGGCCGTTTGATAATTGATATTTTCGATAATGAGCAGGTCGTTTTCAATTACCACATTTATCGTGTTTATCAAGCGCTCGTAATATTTACCTCTCGACTCCTTAAAAAACGGGTAAACACCCTCCTTAAGATACTCTTTAAATAAGGGAATAACGGTTATTTTTTTCGTGATTTCCGAAGCAATATCCTGGTGGTTCGTGAGCACTTCTTTTAAGGTGTAACACTTAATGTCTGCTTTTCCTGACAATTTCAGATACTCTCTGAAGGAGAGTTCGTTTAGGTTATAAATGGCAGCCCTGCGACTTAAATCGCCATCAGCCCTGCTTAACTGTAATGCCGACGAGCCCGAAAAAACAATCTTTAGGTCATCATAAAGGTCATAAAGATTTTTAATCTCCACCGACCAATAAGGATACCTGTGCACTTCATCTAAAAACAACACCCTGCCTCCGTTTAGATAAAACTGTTCAGCAAAATCAAATAGTCTGTTTTTTGTAAAATAGAAGTTGTCGAGGGTTATATAAAGCGCTTTTATCGAGTTTCCGTATGCCTCTTTAAGCCGCTGTAACATTAAGGTAGTTTTTCCAACACCCCGTGCACCTTTTATCCCGATAAGCCGATCATCCCATTCAATTTCATCAATCAGATACCTCCTGAAGCTCAGCAGAGTTCTGCTGACTTTAAATGATGAATATTTAATTAACCCTTCCATAATTGTTGTTTTTTAAAATGCAAATGTACGATATATTGTTGTTTATTTAAAACATTTTTAAATTTATTTTGTTGTCTTCGCACAACATTATAAACTGTTTATTGTTGTTTACATACAACAGTTACAATAAATCATAGATTGGTCTGATTCAGTCGGAACGATATAAATTGAGAGAACGCACATTTACGATTCATACTATTTACCGGTCTTTTGGCTTTTTTCAACCGTAACGAACAGCTGCACTATCAAAATAGCTACTTTTGCTTTATGAATTACAAGGAAACATTGCAATGGCTTTTCAATAAGCTACCCATGTACCAGCGAATGGGCAAGGCTGCTTATAAAGCCGATTTGGGAAATACCGTGGAACTGCTTGACTTACTTGGAAATCCACAGAACCGCTTCAAAGTAGTACACGTTGCCGGAACCAACGGCAAGGGAAGTGTATCGAATATTGTTGCTTCTGTTTTGCAGGATGCAGGGTTAAAAACGGGATTATACACTTCGCCACACCTTAAAGATTTCAGGGAACGCATCAGAATAAATGGGGAACTTATTCCTGAAGAGGAGGTGGTTAACTTTGTTCAATCAAACATGACCGAGTTTGACCGAATCAAACCCTCTTTTTTTGAAATGACCGTGGGCATGGCTTTCGACCATTTTGCCAAAGAAAACGTTGACATAGCCGTGATTGAAGTGGGACTGGGTGGCCGTTTGGATTCAACCAATATAGTGAACCCCCTGGTAAGTGTTATTACTAATATTGGTTTCGACCATACGCAGTTTTTGGGAAACTCGATAGAACAGATAGCCATCGAAAAAGCAGGCATTATTAAGGAAGGTGTTCCGGTTGTGATTGGCAGAAAACAAGCCGAAACGAGCCCCATCTTTGAAAAAACAGCTTCTGAAAAAAGAACAGAACTAACTTACGCCGAAAACCATTATGACATCAAACTGTTACAAACCCTGAAACCCAATGAACAGTATATTGATATATGGAAAAATAACGAACTGTTTCTTGAAGAGGTAAACTCCCCTTTGCTGGGGTTTTACCAGCAGGAAAATATAGCTACTGCCTTAATGGTGCTGGAAGTTTTAACAACAAAGTACAACCTACCCGTTGAGCCCGGCAATATACGAGAAGGGATTGAATACCTTCATAAAAACACCGGTTTTATCGGTCGCTGGCATGTGTTGGATACCAACCCGTTAACAATATGCGACACGGGACACAACGAGGAGGGCATCAAAGCGGTGGTTCAGCAACTAATGTCATCAACGTTTGATCATTTGCACTTTATTTTTGGAATGGTGAATGATAAAGACCCTGAAACCATTTTGTCGCTCCTGCCCCGCAATGCCACTTACTACTTTTGCAAACCTGACATCCCCCGGGGAATGGATGCCGAAGAGCTGCAAACAAAAGCAGCAGAAATGGGTTTAACAGGATTATCTTACAGTTCGGTTGATCGGGCTTTTAGCTCGGCATTCAACAATGCCCGGCCAAGAGATTTGGTTTTCGTGGGAGGAAGCACCTATGTAGTGGCAGAAGTGATATAACAACAAGAAAAAATGCAAATTACCTTTTATCAAATAGTTCAGATGGTTTTATTAGGAATCATCCTTTTTTACCTCATCTACTATGTTTACTCTGTTTTATTTGATAAAAACTATCACCCCAAGGCCTATCAAACAGCGGTAAAAAAGGGAACCATTTCATCGGTTTTACGCAAGGCTGAAAAAAATTATCCCGACAAAGTCAGGTTTTTCAATTTTTGGTTTCAGATGGAGCGACTTGCAAAAGATAAAGTAGAAGGAGCCATTGCAGAGCTTGGGGTTTACAAAGGAGATTCCGCTTTTTTGCTGCATCAAATGGATAAGTCTCGAACTTTTCACCTGTTTGATACCTTTGAAGGCTTCCGGTCGAAAGACCTGAAATCGGAAACAGGAAAGGCTGCCACATACACTACTTCTAACTTTGCCGACACCTCTCTGCAAAAAGTAAAAAAACGACTTTCCGATCCGGAGTTTGTTTTTCATCAGGGCTATTTTCCACAAACTACTAAAGGATTGGACAACGAACAGTACGCGTTGGTGAGTATGGACGCCGACCTTTACAACCCCACCAAAGTAGGTTTGGAATATTTTTATCCCAGACTTTCGCCCGGTGGTGTCATTATTGTTCACGATTACAACCCTGACTGGCCCGGCATTATGAAAGCCGTGGATGACTTTGCCGCCACCATTCCCGAACCCATTGTCCCCGTTGCCGATGTGGATAGTAGTGTGATGATATTTAAAGCAATCTTTTAGTTTATATTAATGATTTGCTCAAAGGTGTTTATGTCGCCCGGGTAACAACAGAATCGGGTACTGTTTCAAAAAAGTTGATGGTGCGACGGTAGAGCTAAATATGGTATCTCCTCAAATTTAACCTTGCCCCGAAACTTCTGTAACGCATTCTCGTTTGCCACGAGGATGTTTCCGACTTCTCAAATCTTAAATCTCTATTCTTTATTCTGCCCTTTGCCTTCTCTACTCTTTGTACCAAAGCCATTTCCATAGTTCGGCGTAACTTACTTTTTTACCGTACATCAAAATGCCAACCCTGTAAACTTTGGCAGCCAGCCAGGTGGTAATAACAAACCCTATCACGAGCAAACCTAACGAAACCCCTATCTGCCAATAAGGCACACCAAACGGGATTCGCATCATCATGATAATGGGGGAGGTGAAGGGAATCATCGACATCCAAACCGAAAAAGCACTGTCGGGCTGTTGTATTACCACTGATGAGGATATTACGGCAAAGATAAGCGGGAGCGAAACAGGTAGCATAAATTGTTGGGTGTCGGCCTGCTGGTCAACGGCTCCACCAATGGCAGCAAACAGCGATGAGTAGAGCAAATAGCCACCCAGGAAATAGAACAGGAATGAGAATATCATCACTTTAAAATCGATACCCCCCAGCACTTCCGACACCTGACTAAAGGCGGCGGCATTTATTCCCGAGCCATTTTGAGCTGCTGCCATCTGGCCTTGCTGCGCCTGCATCACGGAGGCAAAATCGCCACCCATAATTCCCGACTGAAAGATTCCCACAAAAACAAAGGTGAGGACAATCCACAGCAAAAACTGGGTAAGCCCTACCAACGCCACGCCAACAATTTTTCCCATCATCAGCTGAAACGGCTTTACCGAAGAGATAATAACCTCCACAATCCGGTTGCTTTTTTCTTCCGAAACCCCCTTCATCACCTGTGCGCCAAACATGAAAATAAAAAAGTAAATCATGAATCCCGCGAGGTAGGCAAGGCCAATTTCCACTTCGGTATTGCTTTTTTGTTCGTTGCCGGTTTCATCTACTTTAATGGTGATGAGGTTGATGTCGGTTTTGGTCTTTTTAATGACTTTGGGGTCAATACCCACCGCCATCAGCCGTTTGGTTTCCACGATGTTTTTCATCACCGATTTGATGTAGGCACTCACGTTAAGACCGGGCTGGTCGGTAGCAAACAGCTGTGCGTTAACAGGAATGTTAAGCTCGGGAAGCGGAATGTAGAGTAGCAAATCTTTATTGGCCAACGCCTTCACTTTTTCTGTTTTCAGGTCGCCATCCACGTAATAAAAGTCAATTTTATCCTGATCTTTAAACTTCTCAAAAAACCATCCCGTTTCGTCCAGTATGGCTACTTTAGTTACTTTGCCCGATGCTATTTCGCTTAAATAAACCGGTGCTAAAATCATGGCGGCCATGAGTATCGGGCCAATCAGCGTCATGACGATAAAACTCTTTTTCCTTACTCTCGTCAGGTATTCGCGTTGTATGATTAAGGCAATTTTATTCATGAGCCGATCTGTTATTGTTGTTGACAACCTCAATAAAAATATCGTTTAACGAAGGAAGAATCTCCTGCATGGCAACAATCTCAATTTTGGGCAGCAGTTGCGTTAACAACCTGTTGGGGGTGGTTCCGTTTAGAAGCTGGATATCGGCCGAAAATCCGTCGCGCAGTTTTTCCTGTTTAACAATGCGGTAGTCGGACGGGTTTAAAATCGATGTTAACGCTGTTTCCGAGTGGTAAGCAATATTAAAAGTGTGCGTTTTAAATTGGTCTTTTATTTCGTGTATTTCCCCGCTTAGTACGTTCCGGCTTTTGTCGATAAGGGTGATGTGGTCGCAAATTTCTTCCACCGAGGCCATATTGTGTGTTGAAAAAATAATGGTGGCTCCCTGCTTGTTCAAATAGCGAATCTCATCTTTCAGAATATTAACGTTAATAGGATCGAATCCGCTAAAAGGTTCATCAAAAATGAGTAGTTTGGGTTCGTGCAGAATGGTAACGATAAACTGTACTTTTTGCTGCATCCCTTTCGAGAGCTCTTCCACCTTCCGGTTCCACCAGGAGCCAATTTCGAGTCTGTCAAACCAAAATTTCAGCTTTTTCAAGGCGTCAGCTTTTGAGAGACCCTTGAGGCGAGCCAGGTAGATAGCCTGCTCACCCACTTTCATCTTTTTGTAAATACCGCGCTCTTCGGGCATGTATCCTATGTTACCTATGTCTTCCCGCGTAAGCGGATGCCCGTCGATAAACACCTCCCCGCTATCGGGTCGGGTAATCATGTTAATGATTCTAATCAGGGTGGTTTTTCCGGCACCGTTGGGACCAAGCAACCCGTAAATGCTTTGTCCTGGCACTTCCAGTGTTACTTTGTCAAGAGCCTTTTGCGAAGCGTAGGTTTTGGTTACATTATCGACTCGTAAATAGGCCATAATTTAATTTTTGGGTTTTTCTTTTATCATAGGTTAAAGTTATTATTGAAGAGGTTTAAAGTTGAAATATTCTTAATTACAAGATATTGAAAATCAGAAAATGAATCCCATTATTTCCCTCTTTGGAAGGAAAACAAGACCCGTCCTAACGGATATTCATCCGGGCGGGGCGGAACAAAAAAAGATATTTGTTTTCCGATTTACAAAGCATTTCATAATCTTATTGCGTGTTAACATTAAACAAAGTCAATAAAGTATTCAATGATTTTTTATGTATTTTTTGTTCAACCATCCCTTCATCCTCTAATCCTCTCATCTTCTGATCCCTTGATCCTCTGATCCCTTGATCTTCTGACCCTCTGACCCCTTGATCCTCTCATCCCCTAATCTCCCTCCACAACACCTCATCTATCTAAAATACTCTTTCATTCTTTCAAAAAAACTTTTGTCTTTTGATGAGGGATTTGGCCTGAAGTTTTCAGAGTCCTTTAGCTTTTCCATCATAGCCTGCTCCTCTTTCGATAGTTTCTGGGGAGTCCAGATGTTGACATTGATAAGCAGGTCGCCATGCCCGTAACCGTTTACATCGGGAAGTCCTTTACCTCGCAAACGCAACACTTTGCCTCCCTGCGTGCCGGCCGGAATTTTAATGCGTACTTTTTTGCTTACCGTTGGAATATCGACTTCTGTTCCCAGCGCCGCTTCGGCAAAATTAATGTAAAGATCGTAAATCAGGTTGTTACCGTCGCGTTTTAGTGATTCGTGAGGCTCCTCTTCAATCAGTACGATTAAATCTCCGTTAATTCCACCACGTGCTCCTGCATTTCCTTTTCCGTTTAAACTGAGCTGCATGCCGCCGTTAACACCCGCAGGGATATTAATGGTAACAACTTCTTCATCTTTTACAATGCCGTTACCATGACAAACATGGCAGTGTTTGGTAATTATCTGCCCCTCGCCACCACATTGCGGGCAGGTTGACGAAGTTTGCATCTGTCCTAAAAAAGTATTGGTTACCCGTGTTACCTGTCCTGAACCATGACAGGTGGGGCATGTTTGCCTTGAGCTGCCATCTTCGGCACCTGTGCCATTACAAGCGGTACAGGCTACGTATTTGTGAAGTTTAATTTTTTTCTCCACCCCGTTGGCCATCTCTTCCAGCGTGAGTTTTACCTTAACCCTGAGGTTTGAACCGCGGTTAACCCTGCGCCGACCGCCACTACTATATCCGCTACCACCGAAAGCACCACCGAAAATATCGCCAAAATGGCTGAAGATGTCATCCATCGACATGCCTCCGCCACTAAACCCTCCTCCTGCTGCACTACTACCCACACCGGCATGACCAAACTGATCGTATCGCTGACGTTTATCGGCATTGCTTAAAACTTCATAGGCTTCGGCAGCCTCTTTAAACATCTCTTCCGCCTCTTTGTTGTCAGGGTTTTTGTCGGGATGGTATTTTAAAGCCATCTTCCGGTAAGCTTTTTTAATTTCTATCTCCGTGGCTGTTTTAGTAACCCCGAGTACTTCGTAATAATCTCGTTTGCTCATGCTGCTATATCAATATTATTTCTTTCTGTCAACTTTGTTAACCCAAAAAAGTCATTAGACTTTTTTGAACTTCGCTTGGTGATTGAAAATGAAAGCAATATCTCTTCCGGGTAATGTAAAGAAATCGTTCATTTTCAATGTCAGGTTTAACCCTGATAAGGGGCTGTCTAAAAAGTCACGCTTTATGTCATTCTGAGTGGAGTCGAAGAATGTATTACGCTGGTAATAAATCGATTTTCGACTCCGCTCAATCTGACAAGGTTGTTTTTAAGAGCTTTTTAGACAACCTCTTCATTAGCTTTTTATTAACCGGGCTTTAGTTGCCAACCACCACTTTCGCGTAGCGTATTACCTTGTCGTTTAACAGGTATCCGGTTTGTATCACGTCAACCACTTTACCCTTCATATCCTCTGAAGGAGCAGGAATGTTGGTTAAAGCTTCATGCCAATCAGTGTTAAACTCTTTACCCATCGACTCCATCGGTTTTAGTCCCCGCTGTTTTAAAATATTGTAAAACTTGGTGTAGATAAGTTCTACCCCTTTAATCAGTTCGGGGTCAGCATGATGATCCTCGAAAGCTTTAACTCCTCTTTCAAAATCATCCAACACAGGCAAAAGATCAACAATCAAATCTTGCGAAGCCGATTTAATAAGCTCCAGTCTTTCTTTGGCAGTCCGTTTTCTAAAGTTGTCAAATTCCGAGTAGAGCCTCAAAAACCGGTCGTTTAACTCATTGTATTTTTGCTGAAGCTCCTCTTTCTCTTCCAACAATTTCTCCTCCTTGGTCGGCTTTTTTTTACGACCTTTGCCTTTTCCCTTTTTTGTTTCAGTATGCTGATCTTCAAACTGAACATCCTCCATTTCCGAATTCTGTTCTTTATCTTTATTTTCTTTCATAGCTAATTTTTCTCCTTATAATTCATTCAGTAACTTTTGCAAGTTGTCCAAGCTATACAAAATATTTGCCAATTAATTTAGCGGTCAAATTGACAGTTTTTATTATTTGGGCGTGTCCCTCCTGACGTCGGGTCGGGCTTTCCGCTATACTCCTCGGCACAATGAAATTGTGCCTGTGGGGTGCCGCTGCAATCCCTCACGCGAAGTAAGTCGTAAAAACATTACCAGGATTAAAATTCAGGTATCTTGTTAACGGCCAAGTATATGAGGCGTTGGGCGTTTTATTGCTCCAACTTTTCAATTTACTATGTCGTTTATTAATGTTCATATAGTTCAGTTTAACTATCACTCGCCCAATGCCTTATATACATTGTGTGTGCTCAGCATGAGCTGAAGCACACCCACTCGAAAGCTTTGAATAAATTTCAAAAATACAAATTTAATTTCAGCTAAGAGTGAGTGTGCAAGGATAATTATTCCAGAGGGTGAAAGTC
>QMPP01000067.1 GCA_003650425.1 Bacteroidota bacterium
AGGGGAAAGGATGGTGATGTGATGACAATATCAGCAACTGAAGCTGAGGGTGTCGAATTCTTAAACCTGAAAGATAACTTTACAGGAGTTACTACGAATCTTAAAACTGGCGATTATACTTTTACCTATAATAGTAGTGTTGTCAATAGGTTCGAATTATACTTTGGTTTTTTGGGTGTTGATGAAACTCCCGTTACCAGCTATGCTAATATATTTGCTGCCGGACAAAATGTTAATGTTAAGTTAATTGGTAGTACGAATGCAAATATCACAATTTACAATTTACTGGGACAAACAATTGATTTTCGTTCAGCAAGCTCTACTTTCACAAGTATTCCTGTTGAAAAAACCGGTTATTATGTTGTTAAAGTAAATGACGGCTTACATGTTACCACTCAGAAGGTATTTATTAAATAATATTGACAACAAAAAAACAGAATATTATGAAGAAAAATTTAATAGCAATAATTTTGACAAGTTTCTTTTTTGTGTTGTCAGTCGTGGTAACCGCGCAGACCAACCCACCTGATCCTGGTGGTGACCCTTTTCCTCCTGGTTCAGGAGGTTCTTCGCCTCCTGCTATGGGTGGGGGCACAGCTCCAATAGGTGGAGGAACTTTACTATTGATTGGCCTTGGAGCTGCGTACGCTGGCAAAAAGGTTTATAAAATTGTTAAAGAAAATCATGAGGAATTAGAAAGCTAATCCTGTTGATATACTTATTCTTGAATACCCGAATTACATAAGTGTAATTCGGGTTTTTTTTTATGCGATAGAAATTATTAGCTAGGTGGTTTATTTATCCTATGGTTGTTGTATTTTTGAAGGCAACTTTTTTTGTAACCTTAACTTTTGAATACATGTTTAGAAAAAAACTTTTAAAGCTGGTAATATTAGTGCTCTCATTGGGAACTGTAGTAAATACCTATTCTTCTAATTATTTGGGTGGTAAAAGAGATAACCCATCTATTATTATTCACGATACGATTGTTGGTCCCGGTGAGCTCCTGTTACAAATGGATGCTTTTGATTTTGTAGGAGACAATGGCATGGTGTCGGCCATCTCTTTAAAAATAGATGTCGATACAAATCTTATCGAGTTTATCGATATTCAAAATACAACTTTGGTTGGAAGTTGGCTGGCTAACTATAATTATCAACAGAATGAAATTACCATAATCTATACTTCTTATTCCGGTAACGGATATGATATTGATGGTAAATTATTGGATCTACATATTAATTATGTGGCAGGTTTTAATGATTCGTTAAAATTTAAAGCTGGTTGTGAAGTTTCCAATATTTATTTGCAAACCATCCAGAATATTTTATATGTAAACGGGTCGGTCAGTCAGGTGTCGCCGGAAGGAACTGTTAACCAGGATTCTGTTGTTGTTAATTATGGGGAATTATTGTCCATGCCCGTTTTGGCAGAGGGAGTAGGTTATGATAGTGTTAATGAATTGTTCTTAAGAGTTGGGTATGAAAGTAACCTTTTGCAGTTTCAGGGGATTGCAGAAACTGCGATAAGTGGGGTTGAGGTAATGGATACGAATGAAGTTGTAACCTTTAGCTGGCATGATACGGTCGGGTTTGCTGATTTTACATCGCAAGACACTATGTTTTACATGAATTTTATTTTTACAGGTGACACGATAGCGAACACCTCATTTTTACCAGGTTCCAGGATTTTTAATAATGGCAATATTGTACCATCTCAATTCTTAAATGGAAAAGTGACCGGTAAATATTGGCTTGAAGTGGAAAGTGCCCCTGATACTGCCGGTTCGGTAACAGGAAGTGGATATTATTTTGCAGGTGACACAGTTACTGTTACTGCTGTTCCTGAGATTGGTTATCATTTTGGGGATTGGTTATATGGCGATAGTATTGTGTCGTATGATTCAGTCTTCACTTTTACTAAATCACCGGCGCAAGATACTATGGTTTCTGAATTTAAAGCCAATACTTACAACCTCATATTGTTTGCTGTTCCGTCAAACGGCGGTACGGTAACAGGTGATGGTGACTATCAATATGGCGATTCGGTAACTGTTACTGCCATTGCCAATGTTGGGTATGATTTTGTAGGTTGGTTGTTCGGAAACGATACTGTTTCTTTTGACTCTGTTTACACTTTTATTATGCCACACAATAACCTGGGGCTTACTGCTGCTTTTCGGATACAAACCTTCATAATTACGGCATTACCAAATAATCCGGATTATGGTAATGTTTCAGGTGGTGGCGTGTTTAATTACGGAGATAGTGCTTATCTGATTGCTACACCAAATCCATATTACAATTTTATTGTTTGGACAGAAGATGGTCAACCCGTTTCTTATGATTCGGTTTATACTTTTTTTGTGGATCAGGATAGGGAACTAATTGCGAATTTTCAATATGATGCTGCTTGTTCGGCTCCTGTTGGGTTGTATGTTGATAGCTTGTCCGACTCAACTGCCATGTTGCACTGGCTGCCTTCCGGCGAGGAAAATGAATGGGATTTAGTTTGGGGTTATTATGGGTTCGATACCACATCGGCAGGTAATCTGGTTACAGGTTTAGTGGATACGAATTATTTTTTGGAAAATCTTACAGCGGGTTCAACCTACGACTTTTACGTTCGTGCAGTGTGTACTGATGATATTCACAGCGTTTGGGCAGGCCCCTATACTTTTACCACCTGGTATGTTGGTATTGAAGAGAGCAGCCTGATAAACTCTTTGGTTGTTTTCCCTAATCCCGCCAGGGATGTTATCAATCTGTCATTTGGGAAAATGTTGGAGAACACATTTATTCAATACGAGATTATTAATATCAATGGACAAAAAGTAATTGTATCCGGAACCAAAGGATTAAATAATTCAGCTATTGACATTGGAAATCTACCTAAAGGGGTCTATTTTTTAAAGATCTATATGAATGATAAAACTGCTTCACGAGTTTTTATTAAAAGATAATCGGAAGCAGTTTAATCATTATACTATTTCGCAATAAAAGTTTTGTTACCTGACAATTAACTTTTTGATTGCATGGTGTTTTGCCCCATTGATAATAACAAAGTATAATCCACGGTTAAGATTGTTAAGGTTAATTGGTAATAGATGATTTCCCGTATTTAGTTTTCCATAATACACGTTGGAAACTACTCTTCCTTGTAAGTCAATAATATTAATTCTGTAATGTTCCCCTTCGCTAAGCGTTAAGCTAAGCGAAGTGTTGCCTATAGTCGGATTGGGAAATAGAGTTGCTTTTGTAATATTGCCAGGGTTGTGATGCTCGTTTACTCCCAAATAATCAGGTGTTGTAAGTTTCTTATTAGTGTATATCTTAAAATCACCTGCTTGCAGGGTAATGGGATCATTGGTGTTGGTAACATCAATGGATTCTCCGGTAAGGAAATCATACCATTTTCCGGTTGAATAGAAATTTGGGGCAATGGAGCCCTCTTTAACATCAAAATTTCCAATGATTACCATCGATAGTGAAGGGTCTGTTAGTCTAATGCGTTTCATGCCCGTGGAAACATTCAGATCATAATTAGTTGTTTCAAATAGACTTAAAGTATCTTTTAAATCAATTAGTGCTTTCCATGTGTAGTAAAGGTGATGACGGTTGTTATCCTCCATGTAATCCCATCTGGCTGGTTTGGGATCCGTTCTGCATCCTCCGTCCATGCATGGCCAGTTGATGGAGTAATCATAACCGCGTTCGCCAAATTGCCATATCATTTTGGGACCCGGAATGGTGAAAAAGAAGGCTCCTGCCAATTCCATGCGTTTTAAAGCTATAGGGAGTTGTTTTATCTGGTAATCACCATCGCCATTACCATAGGCCATGTTTTTGTACATTAATCTCTCTTCATCATGACTTTCCATGTATCCCATGACGTTGGGCTGACTCCAGCCTCGCTTTTCATAAGATATCCACGAGAAATCAGATTTGCCGTTATCAAAATATCCCATAGTAGCCTCATTATAATTGTAGTTTGAGTTTCCCCATAAAAGCAACCCGTCAGAGGCTAACACTTTCTCTTCCGAATTGGCAGCAAAATGCTCTAATATTACGATGGCATCCGGTTTGTCTTCCCATATTTTATCGGCCATTCTTTTAAGAATGTCAATTCTGGGCTGGTCGTATCCACTGCCATCTCCCGGTGTATTGGTAAAGCCTTTGGTGAAGTCAAACCTGAAACCGTCAATATGGTATTCTCTCATCCAGTAGCGGTTAACAGTATCAACAAAAGCTTGAGTTTGCGGGCTTTCATGATTAAAGTCGTTTCCCCACGAATAGTCGGAGTTTGGTGAAGTTACGTTGAACCATGGGTTGTTGGCAGCCGGCCTGTTATTTTCAGCATCCCAATATTCCATGGCCATGGGGTTGGTGTTATAGGCATGGTTAAGTACCATATCCATAATAACCGCTATGTTTCTTTGGTGACACTCATCTACGAATGCTTTAAAAGTATTTTTTGAGCCATAGTATTTGTCAGGAGCAAAATAGTAATTTGGGTTATAACCCCAACTAATATTGCCTTCAAATTCGCTAACAGGCATTAACTCAATGGCATTGACTCCTAACCTTTGCAGGTAATCCAGCGTGTCCTTGAGTGTGGCAAAATCATGTTTGTCAATAAAATCTCGTACTAATAATTCATAAACTGTAAGGTGCTCTTTAGCAGGAGGCGTAAAATTTGTAACCTGCCAGGAGAAAGGTGTTTGGTCGGTTTGAAGTACCGTGGCAATTCCGTTGGTCTTTCCTGCCGGATATTGAATCAGGTCAGGATATGTTTCATCGGAAATGTACTGGTCATTCCACGGATCACTAACTTTATCGGCATACGGGTCACCAATTCTGATTTGCCCATCAATGAAATATTGAAATATATATTCCTTTTTAGGGGTTAAATCTGATATTTGTACCCAAAAATGATTGCCGTCAGGTGTTTGATTCATGTAGCCTTCGTCGGTTGCCTGCCAGTTGTTAAAATCTCCAATTACAAAAGCATAGTTTTTATCGGGAGCATACAGGCTGAGGATTACCGTTTCTGCATCCATATAATTTATACCATCTACTACGCCATCCGGACGCTCGGCAACCTGCACAGGTTTGCGGACATAATAGTTAAAAGAGTCGGCTACCGATCCTGTGTTGTTTGTGGCAATAGCTTTAACCCAATGACTTCCATCGGCGGAGGCGGTGATGTCATAACTGAAATTGATATCAGTTGTTGAAAAAACTTTAACATTATCAATTAAGATGCTTGTGCTATCAGCTTCGCTGGAATTACCTTCGGTGTGGATAATTTCATTTTGTTCAACAATGATTGGTGTTTGATCAGGGAGGGTAAATTGAACATTTAATCCACTGGTTGATACATCGTAAAAAATATCGGTCCCTGTTTCTGTTTTGCCTTCCAGCCATTGGCCGTTAACCTGAGTCTCGCTCCGAAATACAAATGCCAGCTTTTCAATGGTTTCGTTGGTGGGAACCCCATAATAATCACGAATGGAAGGAGCGATTGTCAGTTGCCAAAGATCGGCGCCTATTTTTACCATCTTACAGTCGGGGATGTTTACACCCCAATCTGCTTTTACATATTTCCAGTCAGAGCCTGAGGTGCTTTGGTTCGTTATTACCCCTGTATGAGCATAAACGGTGCCACTGTAGCCTGCAAGTCCTCCGCTTCCCAACGTGGCGTCAAAAGTGATGATAACCTGATCGGATGAGGTGGGAAATGGCGGGTCAGCCGTGATGAGCTGAGCTCTGGTTAAAAATGCTGAGAACAGTACTGCCATTATAATAGTAAATCTTTTCATCATGATATTTAATTTTGCTACAAAAGTAACTTAATTCATGATGATTAGCGACATTAATCTAACTACACCATGAGGTGTTGTTGCATTAATAAAGAGGTTAGTACAAAATACTGTTTATGCAAACGATTGAGAAGGGCAGTTTGTTTTATTACATGTAAACTCTAAATCTTGTATTGCTTTTTACAAATCAACAGTAACAACTTTATCAAAAGCTTTAAATATATTAGCACTATAAGGTAATGGGGGCAATTCCCGCTCTTTAAATTGCCCCATGGGTTTTATCGTAATAGTTGTTCCTTTTGAAATGCTTACGGTTTTTACCCATATCTCGGCACTACCTGCCCACTGTCCGTTAGCGATTGATAATTTGATATCAGGTTTTTTGTCTGTGGGAATATCAGCTACGTACCACATCCATTTGCCTTTTATCGACTGGGTTTTTGTTTTAAGTTTCTTTCCGCTCAGTATAATCTCCACTTCAGGAAAATCTGCTTCATCTTTATTGTCATTTGTCTTCAGCAATATGGCAACTTGTTCGATGCCGCTTTTAGCAGTAGTACTTAGTGTGATGTTTACCTTGTTCTTTTTATGAACTGTTGTTGATACAAATTCAGGCTGTACAACTTGCTCGGGTAGGTGTTGGTAGATTTGAGAAAAAGGAATCTTTTGGCCATCAACGCTAACTTGCCGGATAATCTCCGGATTTAGTACTTTCATTATTTTAGCATTGTTGAGCAACGTGTACACCACATTATCGTTAACCACTTTTCTTTCAAAAGGTACGCCGGCAATAAGCGGCATTCCGTCTTTACAGCCAAGGGGGTATACTTCAAAGAGGGCAGTTTCGTATCCGGATAGATTGATATTCAATCTTGATCCTGCTGAAAATATCTGTGGAAATATGTATCTTTTAGGGTAAACTTGTTCGATTACCAAATCGGTGGCGTTTTCATCGATGCCGTATTTTGGATCCAGTATGATGGTGAGTTGATCGTCTTCTATTTTTGGGTTTCTAACTGCGATGACACCTTTACTCCCTAAAAAGTGGAGATAGGCGTAAGCATTCCCAACAGCAGGGTTTCCACCTGCCATAAAAGTTGAGCTCATGATTTTGAATCGCTCTTTAGCCCATTTAATTGACTGTGACAGGGCATTCCATTCACCGTCAGTTAAGATGTCCGGTGAGATATAAAGTTCCCACATGGAAATACCTCTTCCAAAGTAAAGTACGGCATTGTTGGTGAATGTTTCAAGTGATTCGCCCTCTTTCGATATGTTCTCAAGCCTTCCCTTTATAATGCCGTGGATCATGAGGTTAGAAACAGGGAACCACGATTGGCGAATATGTTCATCATCCCAAAGGGCATAATCACGGTAGGTCATGGCGTTGTCGCGCCGGGTCATGGAAGGTACGTCGGCAAAGGCATAGTCGGCGGCATCCATCCAAATTTGGTTGGCATATTGCACCCACCAAGGACTTAGCCAGGTTCCTGATGTTATATTTAAATAAACCTTGGGGTTGATGGCCCTGACAGCGTTACATTTGTCAATCACTGATTCCATAACAGCTCTTCTTGAATGGATGCCAACAGGGTGTCCGTGATCGGGTTCGGAGCAGGAAAACTGAATGCCATCCCATTTAAAGTAGCCTACGTGATCGTTTTTAACAAAATCAGTAGTTCGTTTGCGAAATAGTTTTGAATAATTTTTTCCGGCAAGACAAAGCTGAGCCGATCCTGCAACATCCAAATTACCGGTAACTTCATAACCATGGTCGTGCATCCAATGAATTCGTTTTAAGGAGAAGGAGTAGCCACCGGCCGGGCCAAACCAAATTCCTAAGTCGGTTCCCGATTTTTTCAGCTCATCGGCAATGGGACGCATGCCGTTGGGAAACTGTTTTGTTCTGAGTTTCCAGTCGCTTTCGTAAATATCCCACCCGTCATCCAAAACAAAAGCATTGATGTGAATGTTGTTTTTATTGATGAAATTTTCTTTGACGAGATTCCAAATCCGTAGTACGTTTTTCTGATTCATCACGGCATCTTTCGGTATGTCAGGGTAGTCGGCAGAGCGTAAATCGTACCAGCTGTTATACATAATGTAGGGATTGGCAGGGGCAACACGGATGGCTTTTACATACTGGTAAAACCATTTCTTCACGTACGGCTCAGGTGTAATCCCCAACGCTGACCAATCGCTCTCAATAGGAATATTTTTAATTTGTTCGCCTAAATATTGATAGAAGTCGATTTTGTTCGGATTAACAGAGTTGACGGAAGTTGGGTACTCAATGCCCCCAAAAACCCCTGCCTGATTATTTTTTATGGCAACAGGTTGTCCGAAGTCACCTTTGTTAATAATATCAAAATCTCCCTTAGATGATTTGTCTTCCTGATTTATTCTTCCTGCATCTTCAATGTCTTCAATGCTGATGGTGAAGGAAGCGTCTTCGTTATTGGATTTGTTGTAGAAAGTATAACGACCTTTACGGGTATGAATCTTGTCAAGATAGTGCCCCGTGAGGGTTTTGTCTGTTAGAACGATTTTTCTCCTTGCATAAAACTCGTTAGGCCTTAATTCATAAGTTATTCGTAAGGTAAAAGGGTTGTTGATACCTGAAAACCATAAATCAACCGATTTTTCTCCTTTCACACTTTCTCCAAAAGTGTATTTGTCAAACGAAAAATCTTTTTTTGTAAAGCTTACCGGGTTATCGGCATTGTATTTTTTTCCCGGTGCCCGCCATGCTGTGTATATAACATTTAGCTCAAAATCGGCATCAGTAATTAGTATTGCCGGAACACGATTGCTGTACATGGAGGTCCATTTATTAAGCGACTGCAAAGTGTCGTCAAAAAGGGTGTTGTTTTTAATAATTACCGTTTGCTTAACCATGTTGTTTTGAAGCGCAACCTCAATAGTATTCTTAGATTTTTTTTCGGTTACTTTGACCAGTTGTGCCATACTAACCGTACTAACCATAAGGACGATTGAAAGGATAAAAAGTTTTTTCATACTAAAGGTTTTGTTTTATTTTTTCGCTTAAAGCTATTAACATTAAGTGCGATTTTAAGATTATAAAGATAAAATAAAATGCTGTAATTGGGTCTTATTCTGCTCGATAGCAGAAAGAAGTTTTACCTGTGTTTTAGTACGTATTAGGTTGTGCTCGCGGTATTTCACCTTGTAATAAGGATTTCCTAACAGATAGTCAGTTAAAAAGCGCAGTGTTTGTTCGTAAATAATGGCTCTCGCTCCTAACAACAGGTTGTCTCTCTCGATGGGTTGGAGGCTTTCTTTAAGGCCTTTAAGATATCCTTTGGTGAGCGCCTCAAAGTGTTTGGTTCGGAAAGTAACTTTGTTTTCGTCTTTTTCATCTTCAGCCGCGGGGCTGGTAAAGGTACGAACCATATCGCCGTAATCAAATAATACTGTCGATGGCATTACGGTGTCAAGGTCGATTACCAATACTCCCTTGTCATAAAAAAGCATGTTATCCAATTTGGTATCATTATGCGTTACTCGTTGCGGAAGGTTTTTGGCCACAGCATCGTACTCGTTTACGATGTTCTGATGGGCAAGCGAGAAATCAATCTCGGATTTTGCCAGTTGCTTTAAACTTTCAGAAGCCTTGCTCAAAGCATCCTTAAAAGCCTGTAACCTGCTGGCGGGATTGTGGTAATTGATGATGGTAAACTCGAAATCTTCGGCCGGCAATGTGTTTAAAAATTGCTGAAACTTACCCATGGCTTCTGCTGCCTTGAAGGATATTGCCGGATCGGATGAAATTTGATAAGATTTTGTTCCTGGAATAAATTCGGCAAGTCGCCAGGCAAAACCTTCTTCATCAACAATATGGTAGTTGTTTGAAAGTGTTGTTAATATTACCGGTGTTAATTTAACGTTTTCTTTTTGCTGATAGGTGTCAAGATAATCAAGAAAAACTTTGTAATTGTGAACGAGTGCGTTTGTTCGGAACACGTTTTTATTGACTCGCTGAAGGATGAAATGGTTATTTTCTGTTTTTACCAAAAAAGTATCGTTGATGTGCCCGTCACCAAAGGGTTCGTAATTTAAAACGGTTTGGGTTTCGCTGTATTGTTTTAATGTGTTTTCTGCTAATGTTTTTTTTTCCATGCTATTTCCAAAGATTTTCGGGGTAAACGTTTTTTTCAACCAGTTCTTTTATTTTTTGAATGGTTACCGGTTTGTCTTTCTGATAGGTAACGCCAAACCATTGGGCTGTTGACTTTAATACCTTAATGGTGGCTTCCTTCGATTTGATTAGGTTATTTACAACTAGTGGAATAAAGAATTCAGCTTTTAGCTGATGGGCATTCTCAGCGATAAAGGTTCTAAAATCTCTGTCCAGTTGATCAAAGAATTTTGGTGTAAATCCCCAGAAATTCATCGAAACAATGCTGTCTCCATCAATGGCTACCTCTGTGCCGCCATCGGAATAATACACGCTTCCGTTTTTATTAATGATACTGGTTCGCTCAACCACGTTGATTAATAATCCCTTATCATTACTACTGCAAACGCCTCTTGATACTGAGCCAAAATCGGAAAGCGTATTTTTTAACAGATATCCCACCATGGCGTAATCGGTTTGACTGTTGGAAAGGGTTGTCAAAAAATCGGATAGCACTTTGTAAGCATCCTGGCCATAATAATCATCGGCATTAATAACGGCAAAAGGTTCGTTAATAACATCTTTTGCCATCATTACCGCGTGGCCGGTACCCCAGGGTTTTACCCTTTCGGGATTAAATTCTATACCCTCGGGAATGTTACTGATTTCCTGCAACACGAATCCTGTTTCTATTTTTCCTTTTAACCGGGGTTCGTAAATCTCTCTGAAATCTTTTTCGATGGAAGGGTTTAAAACAAAAACCACTTTTCCAAATCCTGCCCGGATGGCATCGTAAACCGAGTAGTCGATGATACTTTCGCCCGACGGGCCTATTTTATCCATCTGTTTTACGCCGCCATAACGACTTCCAAGGCCGGCAGCGAGTATTAACAAGGTTGGTTTCATGTTATATTGTGTTTTTATTTGTCATTGAATTATTATGCTGAAAATTGGCGGAAAGATAATAAATATTGAGGATGTTTTTATTGGTCTTTCCGAAAGTAGTTTGTAATATTATGATAAAAAACAGGGGACTGCACTTAGCGTTATTCTACAAAAATTTAATGGTTAAAATTATTTTAGGTTATTTTTTACCCCGGAATTTATTCCGGGGTAAAAAATAGAGGTTGAACGATGTCATTATTCAAAAACCGGGATTTACCATCTGTATTCTGCTTTGCCGGCCAATTCGTGTTCTATTTCAAGAAGTCTGTTGTACTTGGCAATTCGTTCGCCGCGGCTTGCTGACCCTGTTTTTAAATGGCCTCCATCCATGGCAACGGCAAAATCGGCAAGAAAAGCATCTTCTGTTTCGCCCGAGCGGTGTGAAATAAAGTAGCGCCATCCGGCTTCGCGACACATTCGCACCGCTTCTATTGATTCGGTAACGGTACCAATCTGGTTCAGTTTGATAAGGGCTGAGTTAGCAGCTTTTTCAGCAATACCTTTTTTTATGTATTTCGTGTTGGTAACAAAAATGTCATCACCAACAACTTCAAGCTTGTTACCAAATTTGGCTGTAAACTTTTTAAATCCGTTCCAATCGTTTTCCGAAAGAGGATCTTCCCACAAAATAATTGGGTATTTTTTCATCCACTCTTCGGCCATATTAATAAGGTCTTCACTAACCATTTTGCCCCCTCCTGACCAAATCAAGTCGTAGTGGTTGTCAATGTTGGGGGAAAAGGAGTTGGCGGCACTGTCAAGGGCAATTGAAATGTCTTTGCCGGGCGTATAGCCTGCTTTTTCTATAGCTTCCATAATGATTTCCATCACCTCTTCGTTACTTCCGAGATTTGGAGCAAACCCACCTTCATCACCAACGCTGGTAGCAAGGTTACGCGATTTCAGAATCTTTTTTAGGGTATGGAAAGTTTCAGCAATGTATCTGAGTCCTTCGGTAAAATTGGGTGCACCGTTAGGAACGGCCATGAATTCCTGAATGTCAACACTATTATCAGCGTGCTCGCCACCATTGAGAATATTCATGCAGGGGACAGGGATTCTAACAGAATTTACCCCGCCGAGATATTGATAAAGAGGAAGGTTTACCGACTGTGAAGCTGCCCGGGCAATGGCCATGGAAGTTCCTAATATAGCATTGGCACCCAGCTTTCCTTTGTTTTCGGTTCCGTCAAGCTCTATCATCAGGTAATCCAGCTCTTTTTGCCGTGTGGCATCTTTGCCGGTTAGCGCCTTAGCAATTTCGTTATTTACATGCGAAACGGCTTTTTGCACTCCTTTGCCACCATAGCGCGAATCGCCGTCTCTAAGTTCAACGGCTTCATTCTGACCTGTGCTGGCACCGGAGGGTACCGAAGAAACAGCTTTCGTTCCATCTTCGAGTTCAACATAAGTGCGGACAGTAGGGTTTCCTCTTGAATCAAGAATTTCAAGAGCGCTAATTTTTTTAATGGATGTTTTCATGCTTAAATTTTTAATTGTTCATGCAATTTACTGGTTGAGGCTGCCGAGAATGGAAGTGTGATAAAACGCTTCGAGTTAACGGTAACGATTAAACCGGTTATTATTTGTTAAAATCAAATTATCAATAGATAATGGATTGCTTACAAAGTTAGTAATATTAACCATAACCCTAAATGGAATGAAGCGAAGATTTGTAAAAAGGGTTTAATTTGTGAAAAAAGAATATTTTTATGGAGAAAGTCTTATTTCAATCGTTTTCGTACGATAGCTATCGCTTTTATATCCATCTCGAATAGAGTTGAGGCCGGCGATCGGGTAGGAAAAGCTCGTGTGCCGATGAATGTTTTACCTCTTCCGGATTAATATCGCCATAGAGAATCTCCTCGGTTTGGCTGCCGGCTTGTGCTAAAAGCTTTCCGTCGGGATTGCATATAAATGATTCTCCGGAAAAAATCAGGTTGTCTTCTTTTCCCACTCTGTTGCAAAGTGCCGTAAAGTAACCGTTTTGGAAAGCCGCGATTTGCATTTCGGCTTCGTAAAGCCCGTCGATCCATTCGCCAACAGCTCCGGCCTGAGGGATTACCACCAGCTCGGCACCTGCTACTGCTAAAGCCCGCATATATTCAGGATAGTGGCGATCGTAACAGATGGCAATGCCAATTTTGCCCACCGCGGTATCGTAAACTCCGATGCTTTGTTTGCCCGGTGTGTAATAAGTTTTTTCGTGGAAGTATTGATAATCGGGAATGTGAATCATTTGGGTTTTTCCGAGTATGGAACCATCGGAATTAATAACCACTGAAGTGTCGAAAGTTTCCTCACTCTCCAACTCAAAAAAGTTGGGAATAATAACCATGTTGTGTTTGGTTGCCTGTTCGCGCAGCGTGGAAACAATTTCTCCTGACAGGCTTTCCGCCAGCCTGTTTTTATCTTCTCCTGCCGGATATTGCGGGTAGAACGGCTCAAAAGCCAGCTCGGCAAAAAGGGCCAGTTGTGCTCCCTTTTTGGCAGCCTCTTCGATTGCCTTAACCCCTTTTTGGAGGTTTTCGGTTTTGTTGGCTGTAGCTTTTTGTTGGATTAATGCTAATTTTATCATGTTACCTGTTTTAAAAGCGGGAAGATAGTAAATAATTAAGTTGTTTTTTCTTCTCCATCGGAATGAAAAACACCAAATAACTAAAAGGTTGACTTCTCTTTTAATAGTTTGGTTTCCTTGAATTACTTGGCAGGGTAGACAATAAGCTTATTCTCTGTTAATCTTTGAAAAAGTACTAATTAAATCGGTTAGAAAAAAGTTAAGAAAAAATTGGAGTATCCATTTCATGCAACAGTCGTCCCCCGACTCAAAGTCGGAGGACGACTATAGTATGATTTAGGTTACATTATTGTTTAATCC
This sequence comes from Bacteroidota bacterium, assembly GCA_003650425.1. Taxonomy (GTDB): domain Bacteria; phylum Bacteroidota; class Bacteroidia; order Bacteroidales; family F082; genus B16-G9. Next base: position 13,783 of record QMPP01000067.1, read on the forward strand.
ATTTACCCGTTTTTAAGATTTTATTACCCCGGGTTATTTTATAAAAATAGATGCCCGGCTTTATCTGTTTAACAGAAACAGGAGTTTGATTTTGAACAGCTGCTTTTTTTAATACTCTACCGGTTAAGTCGTAAAGTGTAATAAAAGCGTTATTAACATTGGGGCTGCTTTTTACGCGAAATTCGTTTTGGGAAGGGTTGGGGTAAATAACCCATTCTGCTTGTTTATCCTGAATATTAGGACTTGACACCAAAACGTTTTGGTTTTCGATGGCTCC
>QMPP01000068.1 GCA_003650425.1 Bacteroidota bacterium
ACCGGATCCTCTTCCAGCGAATCCATCACGTTAGGTTCGATTGTGTTAACAGGAAGTGATTACGATAAAATTATTACTGCCAGATACGATACCGACGGCAACGTAATATGGGCAAAAGTTTTTAGTGGAGATAACAACGATGAAGTAATTGATTTAACCATCGACAACCAGGGAAACCCGTTTATTGTGGGAGAATTTGGCAGCAGTAATATATTTTTCGGATCTACCGAACTCGTTAATACCAGTTTGGATTATTCCGATCTTTATATCACCAAAATAGACCCGGATGGTAATGTAATATGGGCAAAATCGGCTGAAGGAAACGATGATGATGAAGCTTCCGCCGTGGCTATCGACCCTGATGGAAACGCATACATTACCGGTGATTTTTACAGCAGCACTATCACTTTTGGAACCACTACCCTGGCCAACACTGATAACACGGGAAACAGCAGCAATCTTTTTATTGCCAAATTGGGTAACTCTTCAGGGGTTAACGAGCAGGCATCATCCAATGCCCTGTCCGTTTTTCCAAATCCGGCATCCGGCATCATCCAAATCAAGGGAGCCCAAAACGCTTCTATTGAGTTATTCGACATCAACGGAAGGCTTGTTACTTCACAAGAGGCAACGCCAACAACTCCCCAACTCAACGTATCGGCTCTGTTACCGGGTATCTATATTGTTAAAACAATAAAACAGAACAATACATCGTTTACAAGATTTATAAAGGAATAGATTTTTGCAAGTTGAAAAAATGAAGTTGTTTAAAGTTAACCCGTTAATAAATTATGAAACACTTTTGAAAATCAGAAAATAAATTCCAAATATTTCCCTCTTTGGAGGGAAAACAAGGAAGGAATAATAAAAAAGATATTTGTTTTCTGATTTTCAAAATTTTGTTGCTAAAAAGGTATTTCAACTTTAAATAACTTCGATGATTAATTAGCTTAATGTATCCCTTATACTATAATTTTTTTTTCAAAAAATATATTATGGCAAAAAGTAATACAAAATTGTTTTACCTTTGCTCCTCAAAATAATTAATTAAAACTATGAAAGCAGTAATTCAATTTGTTCTGTTTATTATTATTGTAGCTCTTGGTTATATGGTTTATGACTCAATTATGGAGCCTGTCAGATTAAACCAGGAAAAAAACAAAAGAGAAAAAGAAGTCGTTCAGCGCATGAAGGATATCAGAAGCGCTGAAATTATTTACAAACAACTTAACGATAAATACATCGACAATTGGGATTCGTTGATAAGATTTGTTGACACTGCCCAAATTCCGGTAGTAAAAATCATTCCTGACCCAACCGATACTACTTTTACCTTAACTATTAACGATACTGTTGGTTATGTACGGGTGTACGACTCATTATTTCACCACAAAAACACTATTGACATAAGTCAGTTTATGATTGTTCAATTTTCGGGAGGAGACACCATTGAACTGCATTCCGGCGAAATGGATCGAGGTGGTGTTACGGTGCAGGTTTTCGAAGCCAAAGCTCCTTATTCATCTTATCTAAAAGGGATGGATGAACAATACATTATTAACCTTACCGCCGGCAAGAAGGATATTGATTTATACCCCGGAATAAAAGTGGGCTCCATGACCGAGCCATCCACCAGCGGTAACTGGGAGTAACCAAGATCTATCCCATGTCCTCACGGATTAAACCATACCTCTCTCTTTGGGATAAATCTTTTAAAGAAACACATACACGATCGTATTATATGACCATGCAGTTAAGTCTGCATGGTCTTTCGTTTGCTGTTTACAATCCTGATAAAAATAAGTATCTGGGATTGGAGGCGTATCATTTTGGCGACATTAAAGATGTAAAAGAAATTCCGGCCAAATTTGATTTAATTCTAAACCGGATTGAGTGGTTTGCCTACCCGTTTAAAAAGTTCAAACTGCTCTATCAAAACACCTACTCAACCTTGGTGCCGGCACCCTTATTTGACGCGGAACAGAAAAGTCTCTATCTAGGGTTTAATCAACCGTTTGTTGAAAACCGAAGGATTATTTACGACACATTAAAAACAAGTGAAGCGGTAAATGTTTACTACATTCCTAATCCTGTAGTAGAGAAAGTACGCGATTTTTGGCCTAACGCTGTTATAAGCCACTTTGCATCTGCGCTCATCGAATGCCTCTCGCTCAATTATAAAAACAAAATAGAAAACGACACCCTCTTTTTGCATGTAAACGATGGCAACTATCACTTAACGAGCTTTAAAAACAACAAGCTGTTGTATTACAACATGTTTTCGTATAACACCAAGGAGGATTTTATTTTCTTTTTATTGGCCACCATGGAACAATTGGGCTATAACCCTGAAACTGTCGATTTAATATTGATGGGAAAGATTGAAAAAAGTGACGAAGTATTCCAGATGCTCCATCAATATACCGGCTCACACAGGTACATCGAGGCGAACCCTGCCATTAAGCTCTCCTACGTATTAGAAGAAACAAGGCAATATCAGTATTACATTTTATTTAACGCATTACAATGCGAATTATAGGAGGAACTTTCAAGCGGCGGTTTATACACCCGCCAAAAAGCTTGCCGGTACGGCCTACTACCGATTTGGCACGCGAAAGCCTGTTTAATATTTTAAATAATACCATCGAATGGGAAGGTAAAAGTGTACTGGATCTTTTTTCGGGAACCGGAGCCGTTTCGTATGAATTTCTGTCGCGGGGATGTGAAAAAGTGCTGGCAATAGATACCAACTATCAGTGTACTTCTTTTATTAAAAAAACTGCCGCAGAATTTGAAATGGATGGCTTAAGGGTGATGCGTGCCGATGGTTTCCGTTTTATAAAAAGCGCTAAAACTTCGTTTGATATCATTTTTGCCGACCCACCCTACAGTTTGGAAGGTATTGACCTGCTTCCGGGATTGGTGTTCGATAACAACCTGTTAAGCCCGGAAGGAATTTTTGTTTTAGAACACCCCATAGCCTACGACTTTTCGGAACATCCCCACTTTCGGGAGCACCGAAAATATGGCAAGGTAAATTTCACTTTCTTTTCGTAATTACATTGAAAAACAATTATTCACATAGAATTGTAATTGCCGCCAAACTGCTATTAGTACTGATCGTCGTTTTTCTGCTATCGCGTCTCTTTTTTTATAGCTACAACTATTTCATCTTTGCCGATATTCCACTGCCTCGTTTAGCAGGACTTTTTGTGGCGGGCATCCGGTTCGACCTGTCCGTCATTTTCTACTTCAACCTTATTTATCTCGCAATATTTCTATTTCCGGTATCTAACCCCCTTAAAATAAGCTGGATTCGATTATTTCTACACCTCTATTTTGTTGTAATAAACGGTTTATTAGTGTTAATTGACATGTCGGATGCCATATTTTTTCACTTCACCCAAAAACGCTCCACGGCCGACATCATCCGTTTTATCTTTTTGAGTGACGACATCAAGGTACTGCTTCCTAAATTTATAGTCGATTATTGGTTTGTGCCGCTATTCACTATTTTGGGACTCATTATTTTGTGGAAAATCTATTCTGCTATCGTAACTGATAAAAAGGCAGACGTTGTCAACAAGCCAACCATCGCCACCGCCGGCATACAATCGTTTCTGTTTCTTGTTATTTTAGGACTGGCAATTCTTGGAGGAAGAGGAGGATGGCAACTCAAACCGATTTCAATTATTGCTGCTTCCAAGTACGCCACAGCCGAAAGTATCCCACTAGTACTAAACACTCCCTTTTCAATTATGACCACTGTGATGCACCGTGGCGTTGAACCGAGACATTACTTTTCGGAAAAAGAAGCGGAGAATCTATACCCCGTTATGCATCAATACATTAATAAAGGTAAACCAACCGGGAAAAATGTAGTGGTGTTGTTACTGGAAAGTTTTAGCAAGGAGTACGTTGGCTATTTTAACGGGTACAAAGGCTACACACCATTTTTAGATTCGTTGATTCCTCATGCTTTGGTTTTCGACAACGCCTATTCAAATGCACTTCGCTCAATTGATGCCATACCTGCTATTATTTCGGGCGTACCTGCCTTGATGAATGAAGCTTTTATTACCTCGCCATACAGCACCAACAAGTCCATCAGTCTTGCGCAAATATTAAAATCGAAAGGATACTATACCGCATTTTTTCATGGGGGAAATAACGGAACCATGAACTTTGACGGTTATGCTTCCTATGCCGGTTTCGACAAGTATTATGGTCGTAAAGAATACAATAACGATAAGGATTACGATGGAACATGGGGTATTTACGATGAACCCTTTTTACAGTATGTTGCCCGCACGTTAAACAACACGAAACAGCCTTTTTTCGCCTTCGAGTTCACCATCAGCTCACACTATCCATACGCACTACCCGACAAGTATAAAACTCGTTTTAAAGAAGGTCCATTGAAAATTCACAAGGTTATCAGCTATTCCGATTATGCATTGAAACGATTTTTTGAAACGGCTGCCACCATGCCCTGGTATAACAACACCTTGTTTATTTTGTGTGCCGACCATCCTGCCCAGTCAGTCATTCCTAGTGATAACGGTACGTATGATAAAAATAACGAAAATCTTCCACTCAACAAAATGGCCTTTTACAACAATCTCACAGGAAAATATGCCATTCCCATCATTCTATATGAACCGGGGGACAGCACCATGAGAGGGGTAATTCATCAAACAGCACAACAGTCAGATATTTCTCCGTTTATTCTCGATTATCTGCATATTTCCACCCCCATGGTGGCCTTCGGACAAAGTTTTAACGACACCCTCAACCCCCAGGTTGCTTTCCAGTTTTACAATGGCGTTTATCAAATTATCTCCGGAAAATGGTCGCTGGAATTTGATGGCAAAAAAGCCCTGGCACTCTACAACAACCAAACCGATTTAGAACACAAGCACAACCTGATAACCAAAAAACCTTACATCGCTCGCCGTAACGAATTAATCATCAAAGCTGTCTTACAGCAATATACTACCCGTTTACGCACCAATCGGTTGTCTGATACCATTGTCTCAGAAAATTAATGCCCGCCTAACGGCGAGACAATCTTTTATTGCTTTATTAAGTCTTGTTTTTTATTCTTTCCAGTATTTGGCAATCATTTTTATTACTATCGGGTTCATTTTCAAGCCAAATCAATTTTTATTAACAATTGGCCTCCTTTCAGTTTCTATTTGTATTTTTGAACTATGGAAGAAGCAGAAAAAAAACGGATAAAGAAACCGGTTACTTCAAAAAGTAACTTACTGAATGAAGCATTATTAGAGCACGGGAAAGTACCTCCACAGGCACTTGATCTGGAAGAAGCGGTACTGGGTGCTATGATGCTTGAAAAGGATGCTGTTACAGCCGTCATTGATATTTTAACCCCGGCAGTTTTTTACAAAGATACCCACCAAAAAATATTTTCTGCTATCCACAGGCTGTTCGAGAAATCGGAGCCTGTCGATATTTTATCGGTAACACAGGAGCTTAAAAGTGTTGGTGAGCTTGACATGATTGGCGGCCCTTACTACATAACCATGCTTACCAGCCGTATTGCCTCGGCTGCCAACGTGGAGTATCACGCCCGCATCATTCAACAAAAATTTATCCAGCGCGAGCTGATAAAAATCTCATCCGATATCATTCGTGATGCCTACGAAGACACCACCGATGTTTTTAACCTTTTGGATAAAGCTGAGCAAAATCTCTTCAGCGTTTCGGAAACCAACCTTCGCAGAAATTACGAAGATATGCCCTCGCTGATAAAGCAGGCCATTGAAGATATTGAAAGTGCCCGAAATGCCGACAACCACTTCCGGGGCGTTCCCTCGGGTTATACCGAGCTGGATCGAATCACTTCAGGATGGCAACGATCGGATTTGATTATTCTTGCTGCACGTCCTTCTATGGGGAAAACTGCCTTTGCACTCTCGATTGCTAAAAACATCGCAGTTGACCACGATATGCCGGTGGCTGTATTTTCGCTGGAGATGTCAGCCGTACAGTTGGTAATTCGTTTGATATCTGCTGAAACAGAAATCCCGTCAGGAAAGCTCAAACAGGGAGAACTTGCCGATCACGAATGGCAACAGCTGAACAGCAAAATAAACAACCTCGTGGATGCCAAAATTTTTATTGACGACACTCCTGCCCTATCCATTTTTGAACTTCGTGCCAAGTGCCGTCGGTTAAAACAGCAGCACGATATCCAGATGGTGTTTATCGATTACTTACAGCTGATGAGCGGCGGCCCCGAAAGCAAAGGAAACAGAGAGCAGGAGATTAGTAAAATATCGAGGTCGCTAAAAGCGCTGGCCAAAGAGTTAGATATTCCGGTTTTGGCACTCTCGCAACTTAGCCGTAACGTGGAAAACCGACCGGGACAAAGTAAACGGCCTATTCTTTCTGACCTTCGTGAGTCAGGTGCCATTGAGCAGGATGCCGACCTGGTAATGTTTATTTACCGACCCGAATATTATAAAATCGACGAATTTGAAGACAACACACCCACCGATGGACTGGCAGAAATTATCATTGCCAAGCATCGTAACGGCGCGGTGGGCGATGTACGGTTAAAATTCATCAAGCATCTCGCTAAGTTCGAAGATTACCTGTCGAACCCCCTTCTTGATGGTTACACAGGCTCCGATGTAAGTGCAGGACTGGTAACCCGCCCCTCCAAACTCAATGATATTGATGATTTTAATGATGACCATTCCGGTAACGCCACCAACTTTGAAGGAGAACCTTTTTAACACTCTATAATTTGGAATCATTAACACCATGAACAGAACAATCTTAGTAACAGGCTCAACCGATGGCATTGGCAAAGAGGCAGCCCTGGAACTGGCATCCATGGGACATCGTGTTATTATGCACGGCAAACGCCGACAGGCCGGACAAAAACTGACTGAAGAGTTTAAAGCCAAAACCGGCAACCCCGAAATTTACTACTACAACGCCGATTTAACCGACCTGCAACAAATCAAGACTTTGGCAGAATCGATTAAAAGGAATTTTTCGCAGCTTGATGTACTGCTCAACAACGCGGGGGTATTTATGAATGATAAGGTTATTCTTCCTAACGGTTTTGAGATGACCCAGATGGTAAATCATCTGGCCGTTTTTGCTTTAACGCTTCAGCTTTTGGATTTGGTAAAACAATCGCCATCCGGAAGGATTATTGTAACCAGCTCGATGGCTCACTCGTCAAGCATCGATTTCAGTAATCTGAATGGCGAAAAACATTGGGATTCGTACAATGCTTACGCGGTATCAAAACTGGAAAATATTCTGTTTACCTACAAACTGCACCAGAATCTGACAGCTGAAAACAGCCATGTAACGGCAAACTGCCTGCATCCCGGAGTAATCAGCACCAAACTGCTTCACGCGGGTTGGGGCATGGGCGGAGGAAGCGTGCAGCAAGGAGCCTCCACCTCGGTTTATTTGGCTGCCTCTGAAGAGGTGAAAGAGGTAAGTGGAAAGTACTTTGTTAACAAACGTTCTCAAAAATCAGCAGCATTTTCGTACGACCATAAAGCCCAGAACAAGCTGTGGCAAATCAGCAGTAAAATATTGTAAAGTGCTTTGGGCAAACTACCAAATCTGCGTTACACAGATAGACTCCATTAAAAGCACACCTCTTTAATAAACCCTAAATCTCAAATCTCCATTCTTAAATCAAGGGGGGCTCAAGGCTCAACAATCGTGTTGCCAATCTGCTTTTGGGTAGGAATATCGTTATGGTAAGATGACGGAATTAGAATATTGATTCCAAAGTGGAAGCCCATGTATTTTTGACCTGTGGGTTTAATGGCAGCGGCAAGATTATCAGTAGTAAAGTAAATTTGAAAAGGCTTAAAATTAAAGTAAAAGCCAAGGCCGACATTAAGAGGAGCATATTTTAGATAACTGTAATTCAGTTTGATGGCAAACTTTTCGGATGGGGCAAAGGTGTAACCAAACGAAAGCGCATACTCGAACGACTCTTCCAGAAACCTGCCTGCAAAAAGCAGGTTAAAACTATTTTTCCGGTTTAAAGTAAAATACTGTCCATTCACAAACAGCTTGGTTCGTAGGGTAGTAGCGTATATATTCCTATTTTCATTTACATGCAACAAACTGCTCAGACTATCCAAATACACCTCTGAAGGCGTATTTTCATTATCCGTTGTAAAATCGTACTCAACCCCGGTAAAGGAAACTTCATCAGCACTACTGCTATAGGTTCGAGGGCTTCCATACCAGTAAATTTTTCCGAAATCAATCACCGAAGCCTGCACGGCAAACTGATCACCCAACCGGGCATCAATCCCTACATCCAGCGAAAAGCCAATATTGTTAAATGCTAAAAAGTAATCGACAGGAGAAAAAGAAGAACTATCAGTCAGCAATCCGGTAAGGCCTGAAGTATGAACCTGAAAATCAGTTTGTGCTATCAGCTCATATCCCAATTGCTGATTGGTGCGTGTCAACAATGCTAACTGTGGAGTTTGCGTTTCCAGATTGGAAAGTCCCTGTAAAAAGTTCACCCGAACCCCCATGTCAATGCCATAAGTTACCGGAAATGAAAGTCCCAGATAATAATCGTTGAGGTGTTCCTGATAAACACCACTTCCCGTAAGGTTAAGCTGCTGATCGACATAATCAGCATTTCCCTGCCAAACAAATTTCATCAAATCGTTGGTATAATATACTCTGGAAGTTAACCGGTTGCGTACGCCCATGGTCAGAAAGGTATTGTTAATTTTAAACCCGAGCATCAGCAAATCAATCGCAACGTTTTCACTAAAGTAATTAATATCAGTTTTGCTACTAATGGGTCGGGTAAGATCCAGATGCAGTGAATCGTCGCCAGGCTTTGGAACAAAAATATCGTCAAACGAAAAAGCGGTGTTATAAACTCCCGCCGACACCGACGACATGGCAGGCAACCCGATGATTAGAGAGGCATGGGGTCTGAAAGCAGGATTTTGAACCGAGGCCTGCGGAATACCACTCATGCCATATTCGGTTAATCCTGATTGAGCCAGAGAAAACGCAGGTAAAATCAGTATTAGCCAAACAAGGCTTCTTACTATATTACTGTCGGCTCTCATGGTTGCAATTTTGCTTCAAACGAAATAGCCACTGACAATTTATAATCGGAATAAAGCCCCACGGGAATGGAACCACCCTCTGCTGTTACGGTTTTTGCCCGCAGCTGAAGTGTGTTGGCTCTCGACATATTTTGAATAAACGATTGGTTAAAAACAGCTGTTACATCCGATTGGGTAGGCGATAACACGTTTCCACCGGCGTCAACCACGGCAGATTTTATCATGTCGAAGTCAACATGGTCAATAATTTCACCGGTAACCGAATCGGGAACCAAAAGACTAATTTCCAAATCGAATGGCAGACCGTTATCAACATTCAAGTGTAATGCCCCGCTGCCTACCGGAATATCAGCCTGTCCGTTCAAAAAATCTACAGTATCAGTAAATACCAAAGAAGTGGTACTAAACACAAGGGGAACCCGTATTTCGGTGTTCGCCTTTAATAAAGAAGTACGTGTAATAAAGTTTACCGTATCGTTGTTCCAGTTGGTTTGATAATCGCCGGAGAATATCAACTTATCAGGCCGCTCTGCCAAGAAATCGACAATATTTGAATTATTTTTATCAAAAATTAAAGAGTCGGAAATCACCTCCCCTTCCGTCGATGGATAATTGAATACAATCGAATCAATACCAAAATCGAGATAATCGCCAGTAATGGGATTCACCCCGTAAAGATTGGTGTGAGCCACTATCGGAACGCCAAAACCATTTTGATAGCTAAACGTCAAGACCGGATTATCAAAAATTATTTGTCCGGTGATGTTATCAAAAAAGCTTAAATCAAGCTGAAGAGTATCCTCATCAATAAGGTAAAGATGCTTACCCAGATTTCCGTTTACCGATTCGGCTGTCATCTCCTTGGCAACAAAGGTAGCCTTTACCTTATCCGATGAGTCAAACGCGACCATATTTACCGTGGGTTGAACCACCAGTTCGAGGTAAATAGGCATTCTGTTAAAAGGCTGGTTCGTATCTCGTGTCAGATCGATATCCATATTCGCCAAACCCCAACTACTTTCGTAAAAACTGTTGGCGGGCAAATCAAAATTGTTTTCCGGAACCACGCCATCCACGCTGGCCGATGAAAGTTGCAACAGTATATTTAATGTCAGGTTCAGGTAGCTTTGCATTTGGTATTGCAGTTCACCCCCGGCAAACAAAATTTCCCATAATCTTGCATCACCAAAGTCTAGATTCACCCATTCGTGGGTAGAATAAATTATTTGATTTTCAATTTTAGCAACTCCACTCACCACGTACATATCACGGGCATTCATCTGAAGGCTAAGTCCTTTCGACAGGTCAATCAACACACTATCGGGGTAACTGCCTTCCGATTCAACGGAGTGAATTACATAGGAAAAAGTGTTCGATAAAGTCTTCCCCTTCAGGAACACCGTATCATGAGCCACCTCTCCGGCAAAAAGCTGTTCAAGAACCACCGACTGCACAACCGAATTATTCACAACATCCATAATATCGAACCGGATATTCGTAAGTGTTACAGGAAGCTGGTTGGTAATTTGAATATCAAAATAGCCTGCTGAAAAGGTGAGTGTTTCATACTGTTCGTAGGGAGACAAATCAACCGTAACCGGCGATTGAAGCTGAAACGGCGGAAAGATAGTTGTGTTGCCATCGTTGGCTGATAGCGTATCGGCAACGGCTGGGTCAACATAGGGAAGTAAATCGTTTAATGTAACCGATGCCGCTTGCATGATGTCGCCAATCGTTAAATCACCCAACGAAAACTCGTAATAACTGGTAACCGTATCAGGAATCTCCACCAGATTATCTGCTGTGATGTTAAGAATTGAATCGCGCTGATAGTAAAAAACCATCAAGCTATCATCGCCGATTTGCAGCGACGAATCAACCCCCATCAGGTTACGAAGGGTTAATTCCGTTTGAATAAACGGAGCTACCACATTTGGGTTCCAGTCAGATGCAGTAATTTTGCTAAAATCCTTTTTGCAGGAAGAGAGCAGCATTAATGCTGAAAAAAATAATATTACGGGCAACCTTTTCATTGATTCAAAGATACGAAAAGAATTAAATGGAGTCAATCTTTATTTATTTTGTTCAAAACTTCTTTCGGAAAGTTGCAAAAAACTACTTTTTATCAAGCGCTATTTACCTAACTTTGCCCTAGACAAGGCAGGTTTTTTAGATTGCTTTGTCTCAACAAAATACATTTTTTAGCAACTCTTTTTGATTATGTTTTTAATTTTTGATACCGAAACCACGGGGCTGCCTCGTAATTATAATGCTCCGTTAACCGATTTTGATAACTGGCCCCGAGTCATACAACTGGCGTGGCAGGTTCACGATGAACAAGGTGATTTAGTGGAAGTTCAAAATTTTATTATCAAGCCCGATGGGTTTGAAATACCGAGGGGCTCCGAAAAAATTCATGGCATTTCCACCGAGCGGGCTTTAAAAGAGGGGCTGCCACTTGCAGAGGTTCTTCAACTATTTAACAAGTCACTTTCAACTGTCAAGAGTATTGCCGGACACAACGTAGAGTTTGACATCAGCGTTACCGGTGCTGAGTTTCTGCGTGCCGGCATCGAAACCAACTTTCACCGTTTAAACGTAATCGACACCAAAAGTTTATCAACCCAATATTGCGCCTTACCTGGCGGAAGAGGTGGTAAATATAAATGGCCAACCCTGGGAGAGCTGCACCATAAGCTCTTTGGCGAAGATTTCGATGCGGCACATAATGCTTCAGCCGACGTGCAGGCCACGGCTCGCTGTTTTCTCGAGCTCATCCGTTTGGGCATTATCCAGTCGCAACATTTAAAGGTTGACCCATCAGTTGTAGAACGTTTTCAACAATTGCACGACAATCCTATCGAGCCCATCGGGCTTGAGGTTGAGGCTTATCACGAAAAGGAAGCTGAACCCGAGGTAGCCGAGCCCATAGCACCATCGGCTAATCTGACGGAAGCCACCTTTACTCATCTTCATAACCATACTCAATTTTCGGTTTTAGACGGGCTGTCCGACATTCCCAGCCTCGTTGCCAAAGCTAAAAACGATGGCATGAAAGCAGTAGCCATCACTGATCATGGCAACATGTTTGGCGTCAAAAAATTCCATGAAGTTTGTTTAATGGAGAAGATAAAACCCATTCTTGGTTGCGAAATGTATGTAGCTCGCCGTGGAATGCACCACAAAGAGAATAATAAGATGGATAAGTCGGGATGGCATTTGGTGCTGTTAGCCAAAAACCGAACCGGCTACGAAAACCTGATGAAACTAGTTTCGGCAGCCTGGACAGAAGGCTACTATTACAAGCCCCGCATCGACAAGGAACTGTTACGAAAACATAGTGAAGGATTAATGGCTCTGACAGCCTGCCTTGGAGGAGAAGTCCCTGATAAACTGGTACACGAGGGCATTGAAAAAGGAGAAGAGGCTTTGTTGGAATACAAGGATATTTTCGGTAATGACTTTTACCTCGAGCTGCAAAAACACCCATCGGGAAACCCTGAAATGGACAGGAAAGTGTACGAAGACCAGCTTTTTGTAAACAAGGAATTGATTAAACTGGCTGAAAAACATCACCTAAAAGTAGTAGCAACCAATGATGCGCACTTTATTAATAAGGAGGATGCCGATGCCCACGACCGGTTGATATGTATTGGTACAGCCAGCGATATTGACGACCCCAAACGGTTACAGTACACGAGGCAGGAATGGTTTAAAACACAGGATGAGATGAAGCAGTTGTTTGCCGACATCCCGGAAGCCATTGCGAATACCAACGAGGTTGTGGATAAAGTGGAAGTGTACAAGTTGAACCACGATCCCATCATGCCCATCTTCGAAATTCCGAAGCCTTTTGAAAGTGCCGACAGCTACCTGAAACACATCAGCTATGAAGGAGCAAAAATCCGATATGGAGAGATTACCACGGAAATAAAAGATCGTATTGATTTTGAGCTGGAAACCATCAAAAAGATGGGATTCCCCGACTACTTTCTTATCGTATGGGACTTTTTAAATGCTGCCCGAAACATGGAGGTGGTGGTTGGCCCGGGGCGTGGTAGTGCTGCAGGATCGGTAGTAGCTTACTGTTTGCGAATTACCGAAATCGACCCCATCAAATATCATCTTCTTTTTGAACGTTTCTTAAACCCTGACCGAATTTCCATGCCTGACATCGACATTGATTTTGATGATGACGGCAGAGAAAAAATTCTGGAATGGGTAGCCAACAAATATGGTTCCAAGCGGGTAGCACATCTGATAACCTTTGGCACCATGGCCGCCAAGATGGCCATTCGTGATGTGGCCAGGGTACAAAAGTTACCCTTGAGTGAAGCTGACAAGCTGGCCAAGCTGGTGCCTGACACGCCGGGCATTTCACTACAAAAAGCCATTGACGAAATACCGGAACTAAAAAAACAATTAAAAGAAGGAACACCGGAAATTCAGTCAACACTTAAAAATGCCCTCACCCTGGAAGGCTCAGTAAGAAATACCGGAACGCATGCTTGCGGTATCATCATCGCGCGTGATGACCTGGAAAATTATGTACCTGTTTCAACGGTCAAAGAGTCGGTACTTGAAATAGCCACTCAATACGATGGTAAGTTTATCGAATCCATCGGACTGTTAAAAATGGACTTTCTGGGGCTTAAAACCCTCTCCATCATAAAAGATGCCGTTGAAAACGTTAAACGGTCGAAAGGTATTGAAATTGACATCAGCACCATTCCGCTGGATGACAAGGAAACTTATGAGCTTTACAGCAAAGGCGAAACCACGGCTCTTTTCCAGTTTGAATCGGACGGCATGAAAAAGCACCTCAAAGAGCTTAAACCTACCCGTTTTGAGGATCTTATTGCCATGAA
>QMPP01000069.1 GCA_003650425.1 Bacteroidota bacterium
CGCTTTTTAATGGTCTTGTTTTCAAACTGCCGGCTCAGTGCCACGACCGATTGTTTTGTCTTTGCCACAAGCAATAACCCCGATGTGGGAAAATCCAAACGATGAACAGGTTTGGGCCAGGCCATGGTTTCGACAGAGGTGGAGGCCTGCAGGTTATACATCAAAGCATTTTGGATGGTAACATACTTGTTGCCACTCACTGATATACCGGCTGGTTTTTTGACAACTGCCATCTGGTCATCTTCAAAAATAATCTCCAACTTCATGGGTAAGATTTTCGGAGGTTTCAACTCCGGATCAAACAATTCCAGTTTCATTTCCGGCTTAACCCACCAGCCTGAAGGCCGTTGTTCGCCATCAACAAGCACAACTCCCTTTTTCAAGGCTTTTTTAGTACTGCTACGGGTGGTCATTTCAGGAAATATTTCCAAAACATAATCCAGCAGCCGAACAGGTTCTGTTCCGGCAGGGATGATATGGGTTTTAAGGAGAATCATGGTAACCTTTACTTACTTCATCAAAACAAACTCGTAAGTAATGGTGCCGCGCTGCTGACTTGGGGCAGTAGGGTCTTGTGCAAAGGTGGAGTTTCTGGCGGCATCAACGGCAATTTTTCGCAAGCTGTTATCAAGCACGGTAGTACCTTTAGGGTTAACCTGGGCACGAACTACTTTGCCATCGGAATCAACCCAAATAGAAACTACTACTGTGCCTGTTTCGGTAAATTTGGCACTAGGTTTTTCGAGATATTTAGCACCACGGCCACCGAGGCTAAAGGCCACACCATTTCCCTTACCACCCTGCCCGTCGTAGCGGTTAGAGTCTTTGTAACCGTGTGGCTTTCCCTGATCGCCGCCGCCCGTCGTACTTCCCTGGCTTTGTCCTGTTTTGTTTTTTGAGCTTCCTTTAAACAATGCGCGCTGGTTGACAGTAGGCTTGGGTTTCTCTTTGGGCTTTTCCTGTATCAAGGGGGCTGTTTCAGTATTAGAGGTAACCGTATCTTTTGTTTTTTGTTTTGGCTCTTTTTTAGGTTTCTGTTCGGGTTTCTTTTTTATTTCCGGTTTCTTTTTCTCCGGTTTTGTTTTCTCCTTTAGTGATGGTGCTTTTTCAGTATCCTGAGTAAGGTTGTCTTCCTTTTGTTTGGTCTCTTGTTGTTTGGGTTTTGGAGGTACAGGTTTTGTTTTTTTTGCTGGAGTGGGCTTTGCTTTTGGAGGAGGATTATCTTTTTGAATAAGCCCTTTTCCGGTATTATCATAACCAAAGTTTACCTCTACACCCTCTTCGCCGGGCAATGGCAAGGGTGTGCGCAAGGCAATGAAAAGCAGGGCTATAATTAATAGCAGGTGAACCAGAATGGTTCCAATCAGGCCTTTACGTTGATCTTTGGTTAGTTTTTTCATTGGAGGCTTATCGTTTTGGTTTGGTGGCCAAAATTACTTTGTGCTTTGTGTTATGTTTTCGGTTGATAGTATTTACGGCATCAATAACTGTAACGATGTCCTGTACCGGTACTGTTTTGTCAGCTCTTAACACCACCGATGCTTCATGTTCATTACGGATTTTACTGTAAATGGCATTTTCGAGATTAGAAGATTTTACCTTGCGCTCTTCCAAATAAAAGTTTCTGCTTTTGTTAATGTACACCGTAATGGTTTGTTTCGACATGGTTTTACTGCTGCTGTTGGGCAACAGTAATTTGATAGCGTTGGGAGCTACCAAGGTGGAGGTTAGCATGAAAAAGATTAGCAACAGAAACACCAAATCCGACATGGAGGCTGTGCTGAATCCGGGGTCTCTTTTATTTCGCATTTGAATGGCCATGGCTATTATTATATTTACTTGTCGTTTAACTCGTTATTGTTCAAAATTTCAATAATCAAATAAGCATTAATCATAAAATCCTCATCTTCCTGTATCTTACTCAAAACTAATGACTAATAGAGATTGGCGAATTTCTAACTTGCCGGTTCGTGCAGTACATCCATAAATTCGGTGGCGGTAATTTCAAGCTTGTACACCACCTTTTCGATTTTAGCTACCAAAATGTTGTAAAAAATATAGGCTGTAATACCTACAATCAAACCACCTACCGTAGTAATCATAGCCTGATAAATACCTTGCGAAAGCAGCTCGATGTTGATGTTGTTGCCGGCCATTGCCATATCGTAAAAAGCCCGTATCATCCCTATTACCGTTCCCAGAAAACCAAGCATGGGAGCGGCACCGGCAATGGTGGCCAATCCGGCAACGTTTTTCTCCAGTCTTGAAATTTCAAGTTTTCCCACATTCTCGATGGCAGCATTAATATCGTTTAATGGTTTGCCAATACGCGACAACCCTTTGTCAATCATGCGTCCTATGGGCGAGTTGTTACTCACGCAAAGGGCCTTGGCCGAATCAAGCTTTCCTTCTTTGATAAATTTATTGATGTTGTTCATAAAGCTCTTGTCTTCTTTCGAGGCTTTAGAAATAACGAAATACCGTTCGATAAATATGTAAACAGTAATAACCGACAACAGGCCTAAAATTGCCATTATCCATCCGCCTTTAATTACCAGGTCGATAATGGGGAGGGTAATCTCTTTTTCATTTCCTGTTACAAGCACTTGCGATGCCGTTTCCTGCACCTGAAGGATAATTCCTGGAATCATAGCTTTTTACTTTTATTTTGAGGTTGTAAAATTACGACAACTATTGTGCAAAGTTAGGTTGCACTCATTGTTTTTAAACATTTTGCTGTTAAATATAACTTAATTTTTGTCTGTTTATTTTGCGGTTGGTAAAATGAATGGACAGAACAGATATAAGTATGGACTAAACAGTAGGTTAGGATATGATCATTATTTAGATACATTATAAATTTCAACACATGTTTTCGTGGCACATATTTAGAATCTATTATAAGAATGTTTAATTAAATTTGCCGCCAATATTAACCCCGTAAAATAAAATAATATGAGCATCTTTATTCTCATGGTTGTTATCTTTATTATTGGATATACAATTATTGCTCTTGAGCATCCCCTAAAAATTGATAAAGCAGCCACTGCGTTATTAATGGGTACCGTTCTTTGGGCCGTTTATGCTTTAAACGGAGCTACCGTATTAGAGTTAGGCTTTAGCACATCATGGCATCATTTTGTTGAGGAGAATAACCTCGGTACTATGCTTGCAAGCTTTAAAAACGGATCGCTTTCCGGTATAGATTTAGAGCACTTTTCCTCAAGTGTTAAAGAGTTTATTACGCAGCATGAGGTGCTGGAACATCTGGCTAATATTTCTACTATTTTATTCTTTTTGTTGGGTGCTATGACTATTGTTGAAACGGTTGACCAGCACGAAGGGTTTAAAATTATTACCGATAAAATTAAAACCACCAACAAAGTAAAATTGTTGTGGGTGTTGAGTTTTCTCACCTTTTTCATGTCGGCAGTCCTCGATAACCTTACCACTACAATTGTTATTATAGCTTTGCTGCGTAAACTTATCGATGATCCTAAAACTCGCTGGTTTTATGCTGCTATGGTAGTGGTTGCCGCCAATGCCGGAGGAGCCTTTTCTCCCATTGGGGATGTTACCACCATTATGCTTTGGATTGGTGGCCAGGTAACCACGGCTAATATTATAGCTAAATTATTCCTGCCCAGCCTGCTAACCATGGTAATCCCGTTAATTTTACTTTCTTTCACACAAAAAGGAAATGTAACCCGTCCTATAGTGGATAAGAATGAAGCGTCGATTACCACTTCAAAACAACAAGCTATTCTTTTAATTATGGGTGTTTCCGCTTTGCTGTTTGTTCCTGTTTTTAAAACATATACACACTTACCTCCTTACTTAGGCATGTTGTTTGGACTGAGTATCATTTGGATTACTACCGAGTTAATGCACAAAGAGATCAAACAAAAAGTTCCCGGCTTTAGATTAACCGTAAACGAAGTGTTACGTAAAGTTGATATTCCAACCATCTTTTTCTTCCTCGGTATTTTGAGTGCCGTTGCTGCACTGGAATCAGCCGGACACCTCGATCTGTTAGCCCACTCTTTAAAAGAAGCAGGGTTGGGCGTTTACGCGGTTAGTACTATTATAGGTCTGCTCTCATCAGTGGTTGATAATGTGCCATTGGTTGCTGCTTCCATGGGTATGTATCCTATCGATCCTTTCCATATTCAGTATATGCAGGATGGTATTTTCTGGGAACTGATTGCGTATACAGCCGGTACAGGTGGTAGTATTCTTATTATTGGTTCAGCTGCCGGTGTGGCCGCTATGGGACTTGAAAAAATCGATTTTATCTGGTACATGAAAAAGATCTCACTATTAGCCATGTTAGGTTACTTTGCAGGAATCGGAACCTATTATATACAGGAATCGTTTATGCAGGAAAAACTGGAAATAAAACCGGTTTCTCAAAAAGAGCTCCCGCCAACCGTAAATACTTATCTGAACGATAAATATGCCAACTATCAGATTGAAGCGGTAAATTATTACGTTAAACATGATGAGCCTATAGGTTGGGCAATCGATTTAAAAGATGGTAGCAACACCATTGAAGCACAATTTTTGGCTAACGGTCGCTTTTTCGATGAAAAATCGATGGAGGAAATCAACGCTGAGAACCACGCTGAATAGAGCCGTATTACATTTTAAAAAAGCCTCACTTTAAAATGAAGTGAGGCTTTTTTTATTCCATTCTAAAAGTGTACTTTTGTGTGCTTCATAAACAGAAATAATTATGATAAAACAGGCATCAGCTAAATATTCCAAAAAAATAAGGGTAGCCATTACCCATGGCGACTTTAATGGGATTAGCTACGAGGTAATTATAAAGGCTTTACAAGATAACCGGTTGTTGGAAATGTTTACTCCTGTAATTTTCGGTCTGTCGAAAGTACTGGCCTTTCACCGTAAAAATTTTAATTTCCACGATTTTAACTACAATATTATCACCCATACAGGTCAGGTTAATCCCAATAAGGTGAATATTTTGAATTTAACCAACGATCAGGTAGATATTGATTTTGGAAAGTCAAAGCCTGAAGCCGGAAAGTATGCCATCGAAGCACTCGAAAAGGCTATCGATAGTATTAATGAGGCAAAGGCCGACGTGTTGGTTACAGCACCATTGAATAAAAGTAATGTTGTGTCCGACAGTTTTCCGTTCGCGGGTCATACAGGCTATCTTGCCGATAAGTTCAAAAGCAGCCAAGTGGTAATGTTAATGGTTCATGGCAATCTCAGGGTGGGAACAGTTACGGGTCATATCCCTCTAAAAGAAGTTCCCGCGGCAATATCGGAAGATAATATAGCCTCAAATTTGGCAGTACTGGAGCGGTCGTTAAAACGTGACTTTGCCATACCCAAACCAAAAATTGCCGTGCTGGGGTTAAATCCGCACGCGGGTGATGATGGCGTTATTGGAAAGGAAGACAAGCATATTATCTATCCCGCCATTTTGAAAATTAAAAAACAAGGTTCGCTTGTTTATGGTCCGTTTCCTGCTGATGGGTTTTTCGGGTCAGGCGAATATGCCAGGTATGATGCCGTGTTGGCCATGTATCACGACCAGGGGCTAATACCGTTTAAAACCATCGCGGCAAAACATGGCGTTAATTTTACGGCAGGATTGCCTATTGTTCGTACCTCTCCCGCGCATGGAACGGCCTATAATATTGCAGGAAAAAATAGGGCATCAGCTGAATCGATGCGCGAAGCCATTTATCTTGCCATTGATATTTACAACAACCGACGAACCTTTGACGAAAACAACGCAAACCCTTTGCCAGTTGATGCTTCGTAGCAGGTTAAATCTATTCCCAAATGTTACATAAAGGATATTCAGGCAAACAGATTGCCGAAATTATTGATGCCAGGTTGATCTCTGAAAATCCGGATGCAGTAATGGTACAGGATATATTAATCGACAGCCGCCGGTTGATATCGCCGGAAAACCTGCTGTTCTTCGCCTTGGTTAGTAAACGAAATAACGGGCATTTTTATATTAAAGAGCTGCTTAAAAAGGGGGTTCGCTATTTTGTCGTTTCCGAAACGCTGGCTGATTTTGAGATTCCTGAATATGCAGCCTTTTTTGTTGTTGACAACACGCTTGAAGCGCTTCAAAAGCTAACAGCCTTTCACAGGGATCAATTCGATTTGCCGGTAATCGGTATTACAGGCAGTAACGGGAAAACAGTAATTAAAGAGTGGCTATATCAACTACTCAGTACCGATAAACAGGTTATCAGAAGTCCTAAAAGTTATAACTCGCAAATAGGTGTCCCCCTATCGGTATGGCAAATAAGTGACATCCACGATTTTGGTATTTTTGAAGCAGGCATTTCGCAACCGGATGAAATGCAACGGCTGCAACCCATCATCAATCCTGACATTGGAATTTTTACCAATATTGGCGATGCCCACAACGAAAATTTTCTAAACATTTATCAAAAAATCGGTGAAAAGCTGAAACTCTTTACCAAAGCAAAAATGCTTATCTACAGCTCAAACCATAAAGAGCTAAAAGAGATTTTGATTAAATCGGAAATATTAAAAAATCTTGATTCGTTTTCGTGGGGATACGATGATGAAGATAATCTTGTTATTAACAATATTTCTAAAAAAAACAAGCAAACGGTTATTGGTGCTGATTACAAAGGGGAATCGCTTCAAATAGAGATACCCTTTATCGATGATGCCTCGGTAGAAAATGCCATGCACTGCTGGGCAACTTTGTTGTACCTCGGTTATAAACAACCTGTAATTGCCAATAAAATAAAACATCTTCAGCCCGTGGCTATGCGACTGGAGCTAAAAGAAGGAATTAATAACTGCACGGTTATTAACGACTCTTACAACTCTGATATTAATTCGTTAAGCATAGCCATTGATTTTACCAACCAACAAAATCAGCATAATGAAAAGGTGGTTGTTTTGTCGGATATATTACAAAGTGGCCGATCCGATATCGACCTCTATACCGAAGTTAACAACATGCTGGTAAAGAATAATGTTTCGCGTTTGATTGGTATTGGCCCTGCTATTTCGCGACAAGCAGCACGGTTTGAGCTGGAGGCACATTTTTTTGAATCCACTTCCGAATTTATTTCCAATTACTCCTTTACAAACTTTGCTAATCAAACCATCCTGTTAAAGGGAGCAAGGGTTTTTGAGTTTGAACAGATTAACAAACTGCTGCAACAAAAAGTGCATGAAACGGTGTTCGAGATTAATTTGAACGCACTCATTAACAACCTCAACTATTACCGCTCTCTTCTAAAACCGGAAACCCTTGTAATGGCCATGGTAAAAGCCTTTTCGTATGGAAGCGGAAGTTTTGAAATTGCCAACGTGTTACAATATCATCAGGTAAACTACCTCGCTGTTGCATACGCCGACGAAGGCGTTGAACTACGTAAATCGGGGATTAATTTGCCCATCATGGTGATGAACCCCGAGGCGTACGCTTTCGATACGATGATTAAACACCAGTTAGAACCGGAGATTTTTAATTTCAGAGCCCTGGAACTACTGGAAAAAACTATAAAAAGCAGCTCTATTCCGTTGAATAAACCCGTTAAAATTCACCTTAAGTTTGATACAGGGATGCACCGCCTTGGATTTGGGCCTGACGAAATAGACAGCCTTATCAGTCGGCTTAAAAAGAATGAACAGATTTATGTTCAGTCGGTATTTTCACATCTGGCAGCCAGCGATAAACCTTCACTTGACGATTTTACCCACGAACAAATCAACCTGTTTAATACAATGGCTCACAAGGTTAGTAATGCCACCAATCATCCGGTTTTAAAACACATCGTCAATTCAGCCGGCATCGAAAGGTTTCCGGAAGCTCATTTTGACATGGTACGACTTGGAATCGGACTTTACGGAACAGAATCTGTGGCTAAAGGCAAACTGGAGAACGTTGTCTGCCTCCGCTCGTCACTTTCGCAGATAAAAAAAGTTAAAAAGGGCGAATCGGTTAGTTACAACCGGAGTTGGGTGGCTAAAAAAGATACTGTTGTCGGAATTGTTTCGGTGGGCTATGCCGACGGGTTAATGCGTAATCTGGGTAACGGCAAACTTAATCTCTGGATAAAAAACCAGCCGGCCAAAATTATTGGCGACATCTGTATGGATATGTGCATGGTCGATCTCACCGGCATGGATGCTTCGGAAGGAGATGATGTGGTGGTTTTTGACGGAGAACATGCCATTAGGGAACTTGCTGAAAAGTCAGGCACCATTACCTACGAAATTTTGAGCCGTATTTCGCGGAGGGTAAAAAGGGTTTATTATTACGAATAAAAGCGGCCTGAAACATCAGACCGCTTTCTACTAAACTATTTTCTTTATTCTTTACAGACGATAACCAACCGAAAGGCCAATCATTTTGTTGTGAGAGGAATCGTCGTTTTTACTGTAATTTGTCAGACCAAGATTTAGCCTGAGATCCATGTAAATGGAGTGGCTTCCTACGGGCTGTTCGACTCCTATTCCCATTATTGCCCCGGCTTCCATGTCGTTAGAGTCCGATTTCAAATCGATAGTCGCATCCGAAGTTTCGCTCTCGGCATTTACTAAATAAGAGGCAAAAGGCCCTGCGTTCAAATGCATTTTTGTTCCGCTTTGATCAGAGAGTTTAAACGAATAATCAAACAATACCGGTAAGGTGATGTAATCGTACCTGTCCGTTACTTCGTCTGTTTTTCTTCCTTTCTGATCGTAGGTTAACTCCGACCGCAAAGCCAGGTTGTCGTTAAAAGCATAGCTTCCTGCTAGTCCTGCATGCAAGCCTACACGAATATCACTATTGTCGTAATACTCGGCAATGCCACTCTGAACAGCAAAGTTTGTTCCTGCTGTTATTCCGTAATGAAACTTTTGCGCGTTAGCCGATGTGGCAACAAATACCATCAACGCGATTAATAAAGCACTAAATTTTAAATTTTTCATCGTTTTTTGTTTTTAAAATTAATATGCCTCGATATTGTCAAAAAGCATGCCTTTTTGAACTATTTACGTTTATTAGTCATATTTTGACATTAAACATGAATTAATGTCATGTGATGAATATGCGTATTTTGTCGGGTTAAAACCTGAAATCTTTTTTTATTGTTTGATAATAAGATGTATTACATAGATAATACAGGATATTGTAGCTGACATAATAAGAACTGAAGAAATGACCGAAAACCAAATATGGTATAAATAAATTAAGTAATTCTGTCGTATTTTACAATCAATTACAAATTTTAGCTTAAAAAACTACCTGTTAAGCCAATGGTAGTGTTATTCGGATAAATCGGATATGGAACATCCAAACGAATCCTTACTTAACTTTCGCAAGCTAATAGACATAGGGAAACAGCCGCGAATGCGCTAATGAAGAAGTAAAGCCTTCGCTTTTTACTTTTTCACCTTTAGTGAAAAAGTAAATTATTCGCCAATGTTTTTTTATCTTGTTAACCAAAATGGACAGAAAACAGGCAAAAGGTTTTCTTACAACTTAACGATTTTTACCACGCCATTAATTTGATGGGCTGATTTTGATACAACTATATAAACACCCGTTTTCAAGTCAGAAACATCAATACTAACCTTAGAATAGCTTTCTGATGTTATCAGTTTTTTAACCAGTTCGCCGGAAACAGAATAAAACTCCAACAATTGCCAGTTTGGCTTTACATCAATAAAATCAACAATAAGTTTGTTGGCAACGGGATTGGGATAGCAGGTAATACCGAAATTGTTAGTTTCTGTAAATTGGTTTTCAGGTACATCAACCATCCCCCCGGAATAGGTTTTGAAAATAATGCTATTATCACCCATTACCAACCCTTCGTCCGCAGAAAAGAAAGCCAGGGCATTGGGTGTTGAGGTGGTTTCCATCAAACCAATAGGAGCCCAGTTGCCGCCCCCGTCAACAGTTTTTAAAAGGGTTTCTTCATTATCTGATGCAGTTATGTAGCCAACCTGATTAGTGGGAAAATCAATATCGGTAAAAGATATACTTCCTTCACAGCCATCGGGAACCTCAGTCCATGTATCACCCCCGTTAATGGTTTTCAGTATTTTATTACCAATGGCAAAGCCGGTATCAGCATTAATAAAGTATAGCTTGTTGGCAAAAATGGAAACATCAAATGTATCTGTTACCCATGTTGCTCCCTGATCGCCTGTCCGAAGAAACATATCCGGCAAATAGCCTACAGCAAAACCTGTTGAATCATCAGAAAAAGTTAAATCCTTAATGCCGTTTAACACGTAATTGTCGAGACAAGTTTCCCATGTTTCGCAACCATCCGTTGTTTTATAGATTATATCTTCTCCTCCCACGAAACCTATTTGTTCATTAATAAAACAGAGATACAGGGGATTGAAATTATAAATGTCAATTTCGTGTTCTGCCCAATTATTACCGCCATCGGTTGTTTTATATACAGCTCCGTATGCATCGCTTGCCGCAACACCAAAATCGCTATTTACAAAAACGAGTGAATTGAATGGCCACAGATTCAATAACCGACTCCAGGAATAACCACCGTCAGTCGTTTTGTAAATACACCCTGAAAGCACACCGCCACCCGCAAGTGTCGTAGTGGCAATAAAAGCAGCAGATTGATTTACTACTGTTGCCGCGTTAATTTTTGAGTTGTCGATAACCCTTTGATACCCGATATTCCAATTTTCACCCCAGTCAGTACTTTTAATAATCTGGCCGTAACTTCCTATTGATATACCCTTTCCGTCAGGCAAAAAAGCTAAACTGTTTAAATTACACCAGTTATAACCCGATAAAGTAGTTTCATGCCAGGTAATACCACCATCATCCGTTTTCAAAATCATATTGTCGTACATAATCCGTGGCCCTACTGTAAACCCGGTTAGCGAGTCGAAAAAATAGATGTTTTTAATACTATTAAAACTGTGCGAGTAAACTTCGCTCCATGTTTCACCACCATCATCAGTTCGAAAGATTAAGTAATAGGAATAAGAAATATTATAAATCTCGCCACTAATAATACCAATATTTTCATCAAGAAATTTGATGGCACTAAGCGAGATGTTTTCAGTGTCTGTAACTATAGTAGTCGAATCCCAGCTGTCGCCACCATCCGTTGTTTTAAAATAATAGGAGCCGTTCGTGTTCCCCAGGAATCCTGTAGTATCGTTAATAAAATGAAGGTGTTTGGGATAGTACCGCCAAGTTTTTAATTGTGTTTGAACCCAGGTACTTCCACCATCCGTTGTTTTCATCACAGTATCATACTTTGTGACAAAACCTGTTTGTTCATCCATAAAGTAAACATCCAGAAAATCCATGTTACCGGCAGGAGAGATATCAACCCAGCTTGCCCCGCTGTTGGTGGTTTTAAGAAGAGTTGAATGATTTCCCACTACGAAACCCAAATCGGAATTAACAAAATGAATGGCATTCAGGTTTGTCATCCGGGAGATACCGGCCGGTTTATAACTGATAATCCACGAAGCGCCCTCATTGTCGCTGTACATTATGGTTGCTCCGCTTCCGACTGCCATTAAACGATTACTGCCCGGTATGTTCACGATTTCATTCAGGGAACTCTCGATAGGATTTGGGTTAATCCTATACCAGGGTACTGCCTGGCCAAAAAGAACGGAGCTATTCAACCAAAGCATCATCAATAAAAGAGGTATGGTTTTCATTGTTTTGAATTAAACCATAAAGATACTGAAAACCGGAATAAATATGAAAAAAAAAAAGCAAGAAGGAGTTTTCAGCAATCAAGGGGCTAATTCTTATTTATATGCACTACGAATAACCTAATTCAAAATCATCCATTCATGTAAAAGAACCACGAAGTGGCTCAATGTAAATGAGGTTGTTACCTTACAATCACTTTATTCACGTTTATCCGATTACCAACCAAGGTTTTTATTATGTAAACTCCCGATTGTAACAGGCTAACATCAAAAGAAGTGTTAACCCAACCGGCCGGTTGAGTACCCAAATTTTGAGCCGTCACTTTTTTACCGGTCAAATCGTAAATTTCAACTGAAATGTTTTTGCTATCGCTAAGCATTAACGACATTGAAATTTTATCTGTTGCAGGATTTGGAAAAATATTTAAACTATTTACTGCAGCATCATTTTCATCAACACCGACAATGTCATAAGTAATTTCATTAACATCTTTATCACTAAAATCACCTCCTACAAATGCCGTTGAGTTGGTGCCGTACACCACCTGATAAAAACCATTGCCCGTAAGGCCGTCGTTACCTGAATCATAGACCTCAAGACGATAGCAGCTGGAGGAGGTAAATCCCAGAATAATGGTTTTAATGCTATTAGGATCAGAATAAGGGCCTCCTTCCTGAACAACATCTCCCAAAAAATTAAAAAGTTTCCAGGTAGTTTGTTCCGGGTTATCATCCAGCCCTAAAAACATAACGGCAGGTTCGCCCAAAATATCAGCACGGTAAAACTCATGGTTGATGGTGTTGTTATCCGAATAATCGTCACTTGTTCCGTTTACCGAGGTAATCTCAACCACAAAATGGTTGGTGTCTTCCAAAGGAAACGACAATTGTGGAAGCTGAATTTCGACATCATCCAAGAAGTTAAGATTACCGGTCCAATCAATATCAGTAGTATCTCCACCATTAATAAAATAGCGAATATTCATCGAGGTAATGGCATCGGAACCATTGTTTCTAATTTTAAATTTTGGTGTCATAGTACCACTACAATTTTTATCGGTAGCATAATAAACATTGGTAAGCTCAGCATCGTTGGCAAATAAAGGTGTTAAGGCGCTGGTTGAGCTTACAGCTGTTTGATAGACCTCTTTAGTGGCATAATTCTGAATAAATACCACAACAGCCAGTTCATCGTTATCGTAAACATTTTCCAAGGCCCACTTGTTGGTTAAAATCATGTATTGGCCGGTAGTGAAAGACGACGGAAGAGCATGCCCGGCATTGGTAGGCAGCATTTTTTTCATCACGTTGTAAAAATCGCGCTCTCCATTGGTTCCGGGAGGAGAATTAAAATGGATGTGTTTTTCAATCACAACCACAAATACCCTCAAATCTCCCGAAGAAATATTGTCGGTGGCATTGATAAGCGTGGTTATATATATGGAATCGGCATTAGACGATAACTGATGCTGAACCTGAATGCTAAAAGGCGATGGGATGGCAGCTGCCATATTAATTCTGGCCTGATTTACCTGCGAAGGCATTCCGTTCCACCAACCGCCATCCATGTGAACATGAGGAACCGAATTAATTCCATAATAAGCACGCCTGGCATTATTATCATTCGGATTCTGTAAATACATGGGGTCGTTTCCAGGCGAGGGCCAGCTCATGTGATATTTAATGGATGTAATAATATCCGGATTTTGGGCAAGCAAAGCATCAAATGCCGGATTCTGACTGGCACACGGGCCACAAGTAGCACTGGTAAACTCTTCGGCGAGTACCATGCGTTGTGACTGACCAAAAGCTATTGCTGTTACCAAAAGGGTGGACATAAATAAGAGAGAAAATTTTTTCATGAATAAAGAAGGTTTTATGATTAACTATTTTTCGTTGCTAAAATACGCAAACTAGCCTTATGACAATCAGTATATGCAAAAGGTTGATTATGTTTCTCAAAATGTAACAAGAATTTCTCAAAATGAACCTGACAGGCAACCATAATTAATGACCTGATGTCTGCTTAGTAACCCGAAATTCGTTAAATTTGCTTAAGATTAAGATTGAAATAGGGCTATTTATAAATTTTGGAATA